>JAWKTX010000005.1:0-300000 GCA_041398825.1 Planctomycetaceae bacterium
TGTCTGCGATCTGCTCGCGGACGCTGCCACCTGAATTCACATCGAACCACTATTGGCGCCTCTAAGCTGTCCGTTGAGAAACCGGGACAGGCAGGACGGACGGCCGGAAACCGTCGAGTCTTAAGGTCTCCTGCTCGAGCCGGTCCCCTTTTTCAGGCCGCCAGCTAAAGCGTGAACAAAGCAATGCAAGTAAGTAGTAATCGAGTAAATAGTGCACACCATCAGGAAATATCACCCTAATCAGCAGGAAAAGCAGGTCAACAGAGAACAGCCGAATTTTGAAAATTGTGTACAGATCAAACTTACCAAGATTCCGATTTCGCGAAGCCATTGCCCTGCAAGGATTTCCGCTTGACGCATTCGCCGGAAGTGATCTATAAATCAACTCAACGGAGTCGGAGATAGATTTTCCAGATCGCCTCTGCTCCCGATTTCTACACCGGCGGGTGTTTATAACGACACCGATAGACCCACCGCCCAAAACTCAAGGTGTCATTCATCTCCCCCACGGAGGAAATTGGGAATGGCCGCAAAGAGCACCGCAGCTAAGTCAGCAACCAAGGCAAAGCCAGCTGCAAAGGCAACGGCAACAAAGTCACCAAAGGCAAAGGCCGGAGCTGCCAAGTCGACGAAGCCAGCCGCAAAGGCAACCCCTGCCAAAGCAACTGCCGCTAAGTCAACCAAAGCCAAGCCAGCTGCCGCAAAAACTACAAAGGCTAAGCCAGCTGCGAAGGCAACTGCAGCTAAGTCAACCAAAGCCAAGCCAGCTGCCGCTAAGGCAACTAAGGCGAAGCCAGCCGCAAAAGCCACCGCAGCTAAGTCAACCAAGGCGAAGCCAGCTGCCGCAAAGGCAAAGCCCGCGAAGAAATAATCTGTCGGCATTCCCTGCAGACACAACTGAACAACGGTCGAGACGTTCTCACGAACTACTCGGCCGTTTTCATGCGCGGCGAGGACACAGAAATCTCGCTCATCTTCCTTGAAACAGGCTCTCATTCACAACGATGGTGCAGCAGCAAGCTGCGTATCAGGATCAGCTGCGGATAGAGCGATTCGTCGGAATTTGTTCAGGCACAGAAACATGCTGGGAACAAAGAAGATGGCCAGCAACGTCGCCCCGCCAACTCCACCGGCAATTGTGACGGCCAAAGGCGGCCAGAACCGACCTCCCCCAATCCACAGCGGAAGGAACCCGGCGATGGTCGTCAGCGAAGTGGCGATCACATGGCGCGTACATCGCATCACAACTGCTCTGATGGCATCGTGATCGCCCGACGCAGCATCCACATCTGCGTTAATCCCTGCAAGCACGACAATGGAATCATTGATGGCCACACCTATCAATCCCATTGTCCCGATGATTGCCATGAAACCAAACGGCCAGCCCCAAAGCCAGAGCGATCCCAGGCCCAGTCCTATCGACAGAAACGCGACCATGCCAATGATGCTTGCCATGCGAAATGACCCAAACGACAAGACCAGTGTCGCGACCATCGTGACAGCCAGAATCCCCACACTGGCCATCAGATTTCCCACGGCATCATTTCGCTCAGCAGCTTCACCTCCGAATTCAATTTCATATCCCGCAGGAAGTTGCAGATCAGCCGCTGAAAGACGCCGTTGAAATTCCCCCAACACAACGGCCGGCAATACTCCTGCCTGAATGAAACCCTGAACCTCATTGATGCGCCTTCGGTTCAGTCGCGTGACAGAAGTCACTTCACTTCGCAACTGAGGTTCCCCCAGCGAACGTACAGGGATGCCGAGGAAACGGCCTCCCGGACGGCCCGGCGATGCCAGGGCTGAGGTCGATAACACTGATGGCGATAACACGGTCAGGCTTTGCAAATCAGAAACGCTGTCTCGACCCTCATCAGCCACCCGAACTCGAAGGGGCAGCTCTTCTGTTCCTTCCAGAATCAATCCTCCGACAGCTCCTTCCAGCGTTGCGGATATTTGTTCGGAAATGGCATGGTGGTCCAGCCCGGCGACTCGGGCTTCATCTTCATCGATCTGCAGAGTCAAGGCTGCCGTAAGCTCCGAGGCTTCTGTGCGTACGTGGGTCACCTGCGGGACCTGAACAAGAATGGATCGCACTGAAGCCGCAATCGTGGCGAGCTTGTCCAGATCCGGCCCTTTGACTCGTACTTCGATGGGCGCAATAAAAGGCGGGCCCTGTTCGAGCTGGCGAACCAGAACACGGACTCCCGAAAACGTACGATCCAGATCGCGCTGCAGCGACTGCACAATACTCGCCACTCCTTCGCTGGTCTTCAGCTGCACCAGAGCCTGCCCGTATCTCGGCATTCCTCGCGTTGATGGAAGCTGGTTGTAATAAAATGGCGGTGCACTGCGTCCAAGAAACCACGCAACCTGTTCCACCTCTGGCCGCTGCAGAAGTTCCGTGCGAACCCGTTGTGCAATGGCAAGCGTCGCGTTCAAAGAAGACTGCGCCGGTAATTCGATTTCAATGGAGACCTGATTTCGATCGGCAGGCGGAAAGAACTGTTCCGGCAGCAGTCCTGCCTGAATGAAACCCAGCACAGGAAAGACCATTCCTCCCAGCACACCAAGCCAGGGACGCTGCAGGACGAATTTCAGGAATCGCTCATAGGCCGATGTAAGCCAGGCACTCCTCCATCCATCAGAATACCAGTGCCGTTGAAGTGGAGTTTCAGGCCTGACATGTGCGCCCTGCCCGGGTTGAACGGCATACGACCTGCGATCCAGAAAGCCCGTCAACGCCGGCACAATTGTCAGTGACAATAGCAGTGAACTAAATATCGCCATGATCACATTAATCGAAATGGAGCTGACAAATTCGCCGGCGGGACCAGGCATCAGCGCGATCGGTGCAAATGCCAGCGCTGTTGTCAGCGTTGACCCGAACAAAGGCACAGCAAGATTCCTGATCGTCTGCTCGATCGCTGTGGTCATGTTCATCCCGTCGCGGCGACGGTGATGCACTTCGTCCACCAGAACAATCGCGTTATCAATCAGCAATCCCAGCGCGATAATCAGTCCTGTGACTGACATTTGATGAATGGGGATGTTCATCCACCGCATCCCGGCCAGTACCATAAATGAACTCAGCGGTAGTGCTGAACCCACGATGATTGCGCTGCGCCAGCCCATCAGCCACCAGACGACCGCGATGACAGAGATGACGCCGACCATCAAATTCCAGAGCAAAGTTTCCAGGCGATCCTGCACGTAGATGTTCTGATTGAAGATCTCCACCAGCCGCACGTCTCCGGACAGGTGATCTGCGAACTGCCGAACGACTCGTTCTGATGCTGCGGACCAGACATCCACGCGCTGGCTGGGCCGAATCAAACACGCCAGAACAACCGCGGGGCGCCCTTCGACAATTGCCAGGTTGTCGGGCGGATCCAGAATGGCCCGACGAATACCTGCAATATCCGAAAGTCGAACGACCTGGCCCTGATCTCCGACGGCAACAGGGATCTGACTGATCTCTGCAATGCCATCGAGCTCACCAGACACCTCGATCTGCAGATTCTGTGCATCGCTGCGTAACTGACCGGCAGAAACCCGCGCATCACTGTTGGTGATAATCTGTGACAGCCGGGAAGCCGTTAGCCCGAGGGATGCCAGCGTCGAAGGCGCGATCTCGACGGCAATTTCTTCACGGGGGTCGCCGAGCATATCGACATCCTTCGTTCCCGGCACAGCAAGCAACTGATCCCGCAGATCCTCGGCCACCCGACGCAGCAAACCCAGATGCCGGACCTGCCGGACGCGTTCATAAGATCCCGTTTCACTATTCGCTTCGCCTGAATTCTCTGCAGGCAGAACAGTGGACAGGGATGGGCTTCCCTCGGGTGCATCGTCCTGCGAATCCAGCGGTCCATCCCACACGATGGCGATCAGCCGCGTGTAGGCCGTCACTTCCAGTTCTTCAAAACGGGGCCGTGAGGCATGGACTGGAAGTCGTGCTTCCGCGTCCGCCAATCGATCGCGGACGCGCGACCACACCTGCGGAGCTGTAACACCATAGACATCGTCCCGAAGTTCCACAGTGATGGTGGACATTCCCGCGCGGGATTCCGAACGCAGTTCTTTGATTTCCGGAATCTCACGCAACTCATCTTCGATCGGGTCGGTGACCAGAGCCTCCACCTGTTCAGCATCGGCACCTGCCAGATGCGTCAACACGAGTGCTGCGCGAGGAGTGAGCAACGGATCTTCCATTCGGGGAAGCACCGCGAAGCTGGAGAGTCCCGCAACAACGAGCAAACCGATCGCCAGAACTGTCAACCGGGGGTTCTCGTAGAATGTGACAGACAGCCTTCTCATGGCAGATCCATTTCGGCGGCCTGAGCCGACTCGTCCGATGATTCCAGCGTTCGGATCTGGTGGATGCGTTGTCCGTCGGTTAATCGATGGGCACCCTGACGAACAAATCTTTCACCACCGTCGACTGCTCCGCGAACGACCACTGTTTCGCCCTCCGTCAGGACAACTTCCACGGGCCGCAGTCGGACAATTTCGCGGCCCTCCTCCGTGGTTTCGACCACTGCAAGAGACCAAAGCCCTTTTGAACCCGATGAGAGAGCTGACACGGGGACTCGATATCCATCCGTATCCATGGACTCGCTCAACCGCAATTTCACTATCTGTCCGTCAGCAAGAAATGCATTTTCACCGCGCAGGTCAATAATTGCAGACTGAGTTCGTGTGGTCGGATCCACCTGAGGCAGCACCTGTCGGAGGTTTCCGGTGAGATCTCGACCATCGACAGAAAGCACCAGGTATTCACTGGCCCGAACAACCGGAACGACAGCCGTGGGTATTCCGATATGCGCTTCCATCCTGCCGGTTTCCAGCAATTCGATCACGGACTGTTGAGCAGTCAGCATGGTGCCTTCGTCGGCCAGTCGCTGAACGACAATGCCATCAAATGGAGCCAACAGAGTGCTGTCTTTTTCTTCCAGACGCAGTCGTTCCAGCTGCGATTCGAGAATCTGAACGGATGCCTGCTGGCCCGCAATTTGTTCCGCCCGAGTTCCTGCGGTGAGTTCCTCCAGCCTGCGAGCAGCGGAGTCTCGTTTTGCTGCCATCATTTTCCACCCGAACAAGGCATCATCGACATTCTGCCTGGCAGCCGCATCGCGCTTCGACAATTCCTGAGTTCGTGTCAGCGTCAGCTGTCGAAGTTCAGCTTCCGCCTTCAAAGCGTCCAGTTCAGCGGCCGCTGCCTCGATCGTTTCCTTGCGCGGTCCCGCCGTCAGCTCATCGAGCACCGCCTGTTGCTGGGCAAGCCTTGCCTGTGTCTCACGAATCTGAATCTGCAGTTGCCGCTGGTCCAGGTTCGCAATTGGCTCGCCTTTCCTGAGAGATTCTCCTTCGTCGACAAATACCTGTTCCAGTCGCCCCGATCGTTCGAACCCCAAACCGGATCGACGCGCTGCTCTCAGAGTTCCCGTGAAGACCAGTTGTCGGGATGCCTGAGTCACATGCCGAAGCGTATCGACTTCGACAGGCATCTCAGTCACTCCGGGAGAATCAGTGATGCCCGGCGAGTCCGGCGCGATGGATTCCCCTGAGACGCTCGATCTTCCCGGCAGCGCTGCTTCCATGCCGTCGAACCGCGACGACCACGCGAACAGCCCGCCTGCAACGGCAACAGCAAGGGCCAGGAGTTTGAGAAACGGCTTCATTATTGACAACCCGCCAGCAATTAATGGGTACGGTCCGGAAGAATTCAGCGTCCGATCACCACTTCTGTTTCAGACGGCGAAACTCCTCGGCAAAGACGTCTTTCAGAATTTGTCGGGCAGTAGATTCATAGTCGTGACTGGAAGAAAGTGGCGTCCAGCCAAAGCCGTCAATCAGACTATGAATGTTACGGCGAATGGCCTGGAAAGGTTCCCGGATACCCAGTTCAGCAATCGCTTCGCTTGTGGCGATAATTGCATAGGCACCTTCTGTCATCGACCAGAGACCGAACACCAGATCTTCCGGGGCCATTCCGTCGGGCAACGTCACATGGCCATTCGCAATGCCATCCCGAACGACACCAGCAACGATGCCTACGCACTGCATCTGGCAGCCTTTGACCAATGACCTGCGGTCCGGGCTGGTCTTCTCCCAGATCGAATCGGACTTAACGATATGTTCCACCCGAAAGTGATCTGGGTAAAGACGTACGAACATCTCCGCCGCGACACCAATCGCGGCCAGTCGCTCGCGCGTCGCTGCCCTCCAGGCAGCCGCTCGCTGAAACATCGCGCGACGGATATCCATGGTCTCCACCAGCAACGCAAGAATGATGTCTACTTTGCATTTGAAGTGGTTGTAAATGGTACCGCGAGAGACACCCAGTTCGGTGGCCAGCGAATCCAGGCTTAACCCGTGATATCCGCCGGAAAGAACCAGCTTTCGGCTCAACTGCAGAATACGCTGCTCGCGGTCGCGTATTTCCTGTTGTTTCGGTGACAGTGTTTCCATGAAAACACCTTATTGACAACCTGTCAGTTTTCAAACTGTTTTCTGACATTTTGTCAGGAAAGACATTCAGATTGTTCATCCGTGGTTGAACTGCGCGTTGAAAAACCCGGACAGACACGCAGGGCGACTGGAAATCGTCGTGTTTTAAGGTTTCCCGCACGAGCCAGTCCCGTTGTTCAACAGGCTGTTAAGTTAAGTGAACACCCGCAGCATCCGCCCGGGAATTCCCAACCCCGGCACGATCCGGTTCCCTGCGAAGACGCCTGTTGCCCGGCGTATCCCGAGTTAGTTACCATCGCCCAACTAATGAATGGCTCCGTGCTTCGGCCCATCAATCACCAGTTCTTATGGCGCGACCACAGACAATCAGCAACGAGCAAATCATCGAAACTGCCCGAGAGTGTTATCTCGAACACGGCGCAGCGGTTTCGACGGATGTGATTGCCGAAAGGCTGGGTGTTTCGGCCCAGGCTTTGTTGAAACGATTCGGGACGAAGACCGATCTCCTGATTGCCGCCATGCGTCCGCCAGCTCGAGCTCCATGGGTTCCCGTGGCGGAAGCGGGTCCTGACGATCGTCCGGTGGACAAACAGCTCGCTGGACTTCTGGAGCAGATCGCCGTGTATTTCGATGATCTCGCTCGACGAATGGCGGTGCTTCGCTGGAGTCAGATTGATCTGGCTCAGGTGATTTCCGGATACAGCGAACCGCCTCCTTTAGTCAGCATTCGGACGCTGGCGGGATGGCTGGAACGCTGCTCTGCCAGAGGTCTTCTTCAGACGATGGACTACCAGGCCACATCGATGATGCTTTTAAGTGCACTTCATGGGCCTACGATGCTGACAGACATTCTTGGTCAGCATCCCACCGGACATTCGCGTCGGCAGTATGTGCGACTGCTCGTCAGGAATTTTCTTCAGGGGCTAGCCGTCACCTCTCCGTCCGTTTCCAGTCACCCGATTTCCCGTTCGGAAAAACACAGAGTTTCAGGCAGGTAGAAATGTCACGAATTTCGATCGTGGTCAACGTCATCGGCGCAGTCTTGATACTGGGGCTCGGGATTGCCGGCTTCAAGGTATTCGGGAAGCCGCCTGTCGTGCCATCTGACAATTCAAAGCAGGATGGCGCAAATACACCGGTGGACGTGATGACGCAGGAGGCGAGACTCTGGGACGCCCCATTTGACATCACCACAGACGGCGAAGCCGCCACATACCGTGTACTGACGGTCGGTGCAGAAGTGACGGGGCGCATTCTGGCGAAACCAGAAACCACTCGCAGTGGTACATTTGTGCCTGAAGGAACGCTCTTATTCGAGATCGACCCGCTGAACTACGAACTGGAAATTAATCGCCTTACCGCCCGTCTGCTGCAGGCGCAGGAGGAATTGAATGCTATCGATGTTGATATCGCCAATACACGAAGCCTGAAGCAACTTACAGAAGAAGACGTGCGTGTGCAGTCGGGTCAGCTGAAACGACTTCGATCATTGTTCGACCGGGGTGCAACAACAGAAAACGAAGTGGATGTCGCCATCAGAAACGAACTGGTGGCACGCAATGCAATGCAGACACAGGTCAACCAGTTAACAACACTCGAGCAGCAAAAGAAGACACGCGCGGCAGCTGTCGAACTTGTCACAGCCGAACTGGCTCGTGCAAAGACAGATCTGAAACGATGCAGGGTACTGGCCCCGATTTCCGGGCGCATTGTGGACGACGTGGTGGAAGAAGGTGACTATGTCAAACCCGGTGACCTTCTGGTACACATCAGTGATTCCGAACGAATGGAAGTGAAATGCAGCCTTCAGGCAGAAGAGGTTGCCTGGATCTGGCAGCAGAGCACAATCACCGATCCGACCACGTCCGGACCGGATCCCTTCGCGGCCCCACAGGTTCCCTGCGAAGTGATCTTTGAGTTTCAGGGCGCAGAAACCATCTGGGACGGTGTCCTGTCCCGCTACGAAGGTACGGGGATGGATCGACAGACGCGCATGTTCCCCTGTCGAATTCTTGTGGACGAACCAACAAAGACTCGTGTTGAAGACAGTCTCGGCGGAGCCGCCGTTTCACCCCCAACACTCTTAAGCGGCATGTACGTGACCGTTCGAATTCCTGTTTCATCCCCGACACCCTTGCTCCAGATTCCTGCGGAAGCGATCCGTCCGGGAGAACTATTGTGGGTCGTTCGGGATAACAAGCTGCACATCACGCCCATTCGCCTGGTCAATGTGGCGGATGACGTCGCATTGATTCTGCAACAGGGCGAAGCTGTGAATCCGGGCGACCGTATTATCGTATCTCCGCTTCCTTCCGTGAAAGACGGAATGCCGGTTCAGGAGGTGGTTCGATGATCAACAGTCTTGTTCGCTGGGCGATTCGACAGACTCCGGCAATGAACACAATCATGCTGGCTGTGCTGGCCGTTGGTCTGCTGGCCGCCGTGTCGCTTCGCAGGGAAGTCTTTCCTCAGTTTGAAATCGAACGTATTCTGGTTTCGGTACCCTATCCGGGAGCCAGTCCTGACGAAGTTGAAAGCGGCATCTGTCAAAAGATCGAAGAAGCCATCCGTTCGGTTGATGGAATCAAGAAGGTGACTTCTGTTGCCGCAGAAGGAGCTGGCAATGTCGTCATCGAAGTACGAACGGACGTCCCAAGCGTTCAGCGAGTACTGAGCGAAGTCCAGTCGCAGATCGATCGCATCCCGAGCTTTCCGGATCTGGCCGAAGAACCCGACGTACAGCAGGTGACCCTGCGCAACAAGGCCATTACGGTCGGGCTCATTCAGAATGAATCCGAAGCGGTCGATGCGGAACTTCAACTGCGGGAAGTTGCCGAACAGGTGCGCGACGACTTACTGCTGATCCAACAGATTTCGCAGGCGGACATCGTTGGAGAGAGGAAGTATCAGATTGATGTGGAGATTCCGGAAAAGACACTGCGGGAATATGGCCTGACCCTGACAGACGTCGCCCGTCGCCTCCGAATTCGCAATCTGGAACTGCCTGGAGGAACTCTTCGGGATCGCGGTGAAACCTATCTGTTGCGCGGTAAGGATAAACGCGTTCTCGGCGAACAGATCAAATCGATTCCGCTGATTACCCGCCCCGATGGAGTTGTCTTAACCGTGGCCGACCTTGGTGTGGTGAAGGACGAGTTTATCGACACCACATCCATCAGCCGCATCGATGGCAAACCTGGTCTGGCCATCGATGTGAGCGCATCCGCTCAGGAAGACCTTTTGTCCATGGCGGACGCGGTCAAGGACTATGTTCGTAATAAGAAACTGCCGGACGGATACAGTCTGACGACGTGGGGCGACAGCTCTGTAGAAGTTCGAGATCGGCTGGATCTGCTTCGTCGCAATGGGTTACAGGGGCTGATTCTTGTCTTTGTCATTCTGGCGTTGTTTCTGGAATTTCGCCTGGCCTTCTGGGTCGCACTGGGTATCCCCATTTCACTGCTCGGCGCCTGCGCGGTCCTGTGGCAGTTTGACCAGACGCTTAACATGTTGTCCCTGTTCTCCTTTCTCATCGCGCTTGGCATCGTGGTGGATGATGCCATTGTGATTGGCGAGAATATCTATTCGCATCGACAGATGGGCAAGTCAGCCATGCAGGCGGCCATCGATGGCACTATTGAAGTTGTGCCATCCGTGACAACATCAATTGTGACGACCGTGTTCGCATTTATGCCGATGTTTTTTGTGACCGGCATCATGGGCAAGTTTTTTGCGGTGATGCCGCTGGCAGTGATTGCCATCCTGGTAATATCGCTTCTGGAAGCAACGTTCATTCTGCCCTGTCACCTGGCACATTCTCCCGGCAAACCATTTTTTCTGACAGCCGGGCTGAATCAGTTCACGAACGTAGTCCTGGACAGCTTTATTCGGCTGATCTACACGCCGCTGGTTCGTTTCAGTGTCAACAACCCTGGTATCACCATCAGCAGTGCGATATCTCTTCTGATGCTGAGTGCAACACTGGTGATCAACGGCACCGTGCCGAGCATCTTCTTCCCGAAGCTGGATGCTCCTGAAGTGATCGGCAAAGTGGTATTTCCTGATGGTACGCCCAGCCGTTTTGCTGATGAAGCAACGCGCCGGATTGAGCAGGCGATGCTGGACCTCAACGCAAAGCACGCGGCAGATGGACAGCCGATTGCAAAAGCGATGCATCGAATGGTCGGTTACCTGAAAGAACAGGTTGGCCCCGGAGCTGGTCAGGTAACTGAGGGAAGCCATGTCGGCTCGGTGCATGTCCAGCTGGTCGACGGAGCAGAACGCCAGCAGACCAGCGAAGAGATTGTCAACGAATGGCGGAAAATGGTCGGGCCGATCGCTGGTGTGGAGACCCTCACGTTTGGTTCGCAGGCTCGTGGGCCGGGCGGTAAACCCATCGAATTCAAACTAATGGCACCGGCAACACATATGGAAGAACTGGAAGCTGCCGTGGAAGAAGCCAAATTGAAGCTTCGAACCTATCCGGGAGTTTTCGATGTTGAGGACGATTCGCGTCCGGGGAAATGGGAGTTGCAGCTGCGAGAAAAACCCGGTGCAGTGGCCATGGGCGTCCCGCTGGAAAGCATCGCCCGTACCGTCCGGGCATCCTACTACGGCGAAGAGGTCATGCGGTTACAACGGGGGCGGCATGAAGTGAAACTCATGGTGCGCTACCCCGAGGAAGATCGCAAATCGCTGGCAAAGTTCTCGGACATTCGCGTGGATGACGGAAGCGGTATCCAGCGGCCAATCACCGAACTTGCCGATGTCGAGGTGACTCGAGGCTATTCGGAGATCAATCGAATCGATCAGCGGCGATCAATCACAATCTCGTGCGATATCGACGAGAAGAAAGCGAACGCAAAACTCATCATCAATGACCTGCAAAACGGAGCTGGTGGTGAATCCAAGGCAGCAAACAAGGACCGTGCCGGAGAGACTGACGGCGATCCGTTGGCAAATGATGCTGAAGCCGGGTCCAACGCATTCATGCCCGCGTTGCTGAAAAAATACCCTCACATACGCGTTCGCTGGGAGGGCCAGCAGGAACAGGATACGGAATCCGTCCAGAGTCTGGGGCTGGGGTTTGTGATCGCTCTGATCGCGATGTTTGTTTTACTGACGGTGGAATTCACTTCATACATTCAGCCCCTGGTCGTGATGGCGGTTATCCCGTTCGGCATCGTCGGTGCGATTGTTGGTCACGCTGTCATGGGGCTGCCTCTCACTCTGTTCAGCGTGCTCGGACTCGTCGCGCTGAGTGGGGTCGTGGTGAATGATTCCATCGTTCTGGTCGACTTCATCAACTCGCTGGTACGTTCCGGCGTTCCTGTTCACACAGCCGTCGTCGAAGCGGGCCAAAGACGGTTTCGTCCAGTGCTGCTGACGTCACTGACAACAGTTGCCGGATTAGCACCCATTCTTTCGGAGACGTCGTTTCAGGCCCAATTGGTCATTCCCATGGCGACCAGTCTCTGCTTCGGACTAATGACATCAACGATTCTTGTGCTGGTGCTTGTGCCGGTCTTTTACTCCGTCTACTCACGCGTTGTCGGAATGCGAACTCATGCTGTTGAAGCCGCTTAGCTGTCCGCTGAAAATCAGGACAGGCTCGCAGCAGGACTGGAGGCCATCGTGTTTTCAGGTCTCCTGCTCGAGCCAGTCCCGTACTTCAACAGGCTGTTAGCATGATACTCAGGCTTTAATGCTACGGCCGAATTGGATGCACGAATGTCGATGACCTTCGTGCCACAGCTCTGACAACAACGACCACCAGGCGGAGTCAGCCGGTTTAGTGGGAAGGGCAGTGATCCACCGGGCAGTCATCCACCGAGCAGTGATTCACAGGCAAAGATTCACCAGGCGAATAGACTCGGGTGAACGTCTGACGTTCTTCGGGACTGCCGGACACACATGCACCGAAAGGATCTCCTCAGGTGCGGCAAATGCTGGGCCAGCGACCCCGGGAATTCCTGATCACTGTTCAGATGATAATTCAGCAGAAGCCATCAGACTTGTCTTACAAAGACAACGGCTTAATGACCGGCGTTCTTTAACTGGCGGTATTTTTCGCTGTATTTCTGGTACAGCTGTTTGTGTCGATCATTGAGATCCACTTTTCGCCCCTGTACCCAGGCCATGCTAACCTGTGTTTCGGTTTCCAGCGGATCGCCATCGCTGACGAACAGCGTTGCATCTTTGCCTTTCTCCAGGGATCCGACACGGTCCGCAACTTCAAGGATTTCAGCCGGCCAGATGGTGACTGAGCGGACGGCATCTTCGTAAGACAAACCGTACGCCGACGCAGTGGCGGCGTGATAAGCCAGGTTCCGTGTGTTCCAGGTTTCGGAACGTCCTGAACCAGAAATGCAGAATCGAACTCCGGCTTTCTGCAGTCTTGCGGGAAGAGTGTAAGCATCGTCATAGTCTTCGTGCCGACGCATGGGATTGCGATGAACGGCATCAATAATCACGGGCACATCGTGCTGTTTGAGTAGTTCCGCACACTGCTCTGCATCCGCCCCGCCAAAGATGATGAGTCGAACGTTTTCTGCGACCGCAAACGCCACGGCCGACTGAATCTCCAGTGCTCGATTTGCAGAGACCAGCATTGGGATACTTCGGTCCAGAACAGGCTCCATCGCTTCCAGCCGAATGTCGTAGGCCTGACTATCGGATCCAGCCAGCCTGGCTTTTTTCCACGCGCGGGCATCCTCAAACAGATCTTTGAGCTCTTTCAGCGGCGATTCGTCGGAGTTGCTTCGTGATGATCTTGACGACCCCATACGAGGCCAGTTCACCACCATCGCCGCGTTTGCTTTCAGGGTAAGATCTTCATACGTCCAGCCATCCAGCTGCAGCACCGACGCTTTCCCACTGACCAGGCCGCTCGAAGGCGCGCTCAGTGCAATGAGGACGCCATTGGACCGAGTCACAGGTATCAGCTCGCTGTCGGGATTGACGGCAACGTTGGCGGTGACGTTGGGATTGATCCGACCAGCCTCGGCGTAGTCGTGCGTGGCTCGCACTGCCCCGAATTCCGTCAGGCCAAGTTGCGAATGCGATTCAATCAGGCTGGGATAGACATGCCGGCCCTTCAAATCAATGACTTCCGCATCAGCCGGAACATCCGGCGTTGTGCCAATCTCCGTGATCCGCCCGTTTTCAAAAACGATGCCTCCTTCGATGGGGGTCCCGACAATTGTATGGATAACACCATTGATCAGAGCGATCGGTTTCTTCTGCGGCGCACCAGGAATGACATCCGAAGCCAATACAGGCATGGTGCTTGCGACAAGTGCAAACAATGTCGCCAGAGATTGCAGATTCCGTTGGAAGGCGTTCATATGAGCCACCATTTCAATAACTGGCTGTCGCTGGTAGATGGACGGACCGGGGTTCAGTTGCAGATTCGAAATACGAAAACACAGGTTTGTCGACGGTCGAAGTGCGAATTGCGACCGCAGGCGTGGCGAATCACTCGCCGGCCTGTTCATCAAGCAGGCGCACTCGTTTCGAATAGTCAATGTGTTGGCAGAATTCGTCGAAACGCGGCCAGAGATCGGATGGATCGCTTCCTTTCTCCTCCCCGGATCGCATTTTGTTTCCGGATTTCAGGATCTTCTGAATCAGAGTCGTTCGCATTTCGTGTGCGGCGTCGCGAAGCTGTTCGTCTTCTCGCCGGTGGAAGAATGGTCGGCCATCAATCCATGTCTGTTCACATCGGGAAAAGTTGGACAGCGGATCGGCATTCCAGACGACAAAGTCTGCATGCTTACCTGGTTCAAGTGATCCCACATACTGATCGATGCGAAGCTGCCTTGCTGGATTCAGAGTCACAAACTTGAGAGCTTCTTCACGTGAAACGCCACCATACTTGACTGCTTTCGCGGCTTCCTGATTCAGGTGCCTTGCCAGTTCGCCATCGTCAGAATTGAACGAAACCACGACGCCTGCACTGTGCATCAATGCGCCGGCGTAGGGAATAGCATCCTGCACTTCCATTTTGTAAGCCCACCAGTCTGAGAATGCCGATGCCATCGCACCGTGGCGTGCCATTGCGTCGGCCACTTTATAGCCTTCCAGGATGTGCTGGAATGTGCCAATGGTGATCTTGTATTCATCCAGAATGCGAATCAATGCAAGGATTTCATCCTGCCGGTAACTGTGGCAGTGAATCCACCTTTTGCCTTCGATGATCTCTCGCAACGCATCCAGTTCCAGATTGCGCCGGGGTGGAAGACCTCGACGTTCTTTCTGCCAGGCGTCCATTCTTGCCGCATAATCCCGCGTTGCCCGAAAAGCGTCCCGATAGATTTGCTCCACACCCATTCGCGTTTGTGGATAGCGTCCGGTTGGTTCAGACCAGTTGCTTTGCTTGACGTTTTCACCCAGAGCAAACTTCACACCTTTGGGGGCTTCGGCGAATTTCATTTGTTCGCCATTCATGCCCCAGCGAAGCTTGATCACCTGATTCTGACCACCGATCGGATTCGCAGAACCATGAAGGATGTTGGCCGCAGTCACACCACCTGCCAGTTGCCGGTAAATGGTGATATCGTCGCTGTCGATGAAGTCTCCGATGCGAACTTCACAGGTGATTGCCTGAGCACTTTCATTGACGCCACCATCGGTCGCAGCATGGGAATGGCAATCGATCATGCCGGGCGAAATATGCATCCCGCGAACATCGTAGATCTCCGCGTTTTCGGGGATCTCCAGGCTCTGGCCAACCGCAACGATTTTGCCGCCGGACACCAGCAACGTACCATCTTCGATCATACCGGCCGGACCGCATGTCCAGATCGTCGCATGGACAAATGCAGCAAGCTTCGGCTGATCGGGGATCCCAGGCCGCCCGAATGCACCGAGAGGAAAGTTGACAGCGAACGCTGCAGACTCGTCCGACTTCTTCTGCTCGTCTGACTTGCTGTCTCCGGACTCTTTTTCCGAAGAACCGTTCTCCCCGTCCTTTTCCGCGCCGGCTGATTCGCTCTTCGGTTCAACCAGACGGGCTGTCGCTGTTACTTGACTTCCATTCGGCCAGGCCAGACTTCCCAGTGCCGCCGGTTGTTTCTTTCCTTCTCCGTTTCCGGTCACAACCAGTGTGAGACGCGTGACACCTTCGATCTGCCAGTCTTTTGCGTCAAACGTTCCGGTCAAAATCGAATCGGTGAACGAAACATTGGCAAGCGTCAGTACATCAGACGCAGACTTGTCCTTTCCGGATTTGTCTGAACTCTTCTCCGAAGTCTTGCCATCAGGATCACTGTCTTCCGGCTCCTTCGATTCTTGTGCCGCAACATTCTTGTCTGCTTCAGATGGTTGCTTGTCAGCTTCAGATGGCTGGCTGGTTTTGCTCTCTTCAACAATCTCTTTACGAGAGACCTTCGCCTTGACCCGGTTGCCATCCTGTTTCAGCTGGATGAAAACTTTTTCAGGCATCTGATCGCTTCGACCCAGAGCAATTTCGTACTGGCCATCGATCTTCGTTTCCGGTTCCGTAGCGAAAGGAAATCGTTCACCCGCCACCCAGGTTTCGACGACTTTCGTTTTCTCGTCAAAGATGTCGCCGTCGGTAACTGTCAAGCTGGCCAGACGCCCCTTCTGAACCGTTCCCAGCTGATCGCTGACTCCAAACATCTCAGCAGGTGTCGTTGTCAGAGCACGCAGCGCCGAGACGGGAGAAAGGCCGCGTTTGACAGCCTGACGAATGGACTTCAGAAAATCATTCGAGCTGCTGAGCTGATCAGTGGAGAAGGCGAATGTGATTCCAGCCTGATCGACCCTTGCCGGATTTTCCGGCGCGAGATCCCAGTGCATGAGTGATTCCAGCGATACATCCTGCGCGGCTTCCACGCTTTCCACATTTGGCGCCGAAGGGAAAGCTACGGGCAGAATCACTGGCCGGCCCGTCGCCCGCACATCATCCAGTCGTCGGTACTCTCGACCACTACCCCGAACGACGAGTTTCAAACCGAATTCGGCCGCAAACAGGTCTGCCCGCTGAAAGAACAGCTCGTCCGTTGTTTCAATAATCACCGGCATCGTGCCATTGATTGCAGGTTCAAGTGCCGCCAGGGCATCATTCACTTCGGGACGCGGCAGGGCCGGATCGGCATTCGCGGCAATCCACGCATCGCGATACCACTGTGCATCGTACATCGCCTGGCGAGCCAGCGCGACGGCTCCCATCGGGCTGTTGGGGTACCCGTTTCGACTGCGTCGGGAAATCGTCAGCTGCAGATGCTGGGCAACATTCGTCGCGATCAGCCGACGATTGACGTCGCCGGAATTCAGCGAAACTATCGCGCTTCGACCTCGAATGATCCCGTCGGACGGAGCAACCAGTCTGGCCACAACGCCCTGCTTGCGAAGCGATGCCGCTGCAGTGACCTCTTCGACCTGACCAGCCACAGATAACTGCGGAACAATGTTGTTGTTCCAGTACCTTGCCGTCTTCATCAGAGCATCCGCTGAGACAGATTGTTCTGAATAGGCATCAATAAAGCCGGGATAAATCGTCCTGCCTGCTCCGTCAATCACTCGGGCATCGGACGGGATTGGCCCACCGCTAACGACGGACTCGATCTTGCCATCGCGAATCACAACCGTCGCGTGATCGATGACCACTTCCGGGTTCACCACCACACGAGCCTGCGTGATCGCCCAGATGGCAGGAATATTGCTGTGTAGTCCCTCGACTTGTTCGGAACTGCGGTCCGCTCTGGACGTTGTGCAGAACCCGGCGATCAACACAGAAAGCAGGGCTGGTCGCAGCAGCGAAAAACGGTTGAATCTGATCTGCGAAGTACGAGCGACAGCGGGGCGGTACATCAAAGCTCTCCGAGAGAAAGCTGGTTCGCGGGCGGTTGAGCCGATCAAGCTACCCGCTTTTGCCTGCTTTTCCAGAGTTGACGCCTATTCAAAACCGCTTTTTCGGTAATTACGATAAATGTGGCGGATGGGCAAGACAGAGGAAATAACAGAGTTAAAGCGCAACGGACTCATCGGGCGAGTGTTGAACAGAGGTCCACGACAAATCAAATCGCGCAAGGTATTTCCGCAGCCGGTCCGCATCGTTGGTACTGGTTCGCGACAGTCGGGAGACATTAAAAAGAGCCCTTCCTGCCTCAGACAGCGAGGAACACCTGCGACACGTTTCGATCACCATCACCAACTGAGCCTGGTCGAATCGGTCGATTGATTCAATCTGTTCCCTGCTGAGAACAGATGACAGAAGATTGTCCGTCGGTGGCGAAGCTGTCCCGGACACCTGCCAATGCGCCTGCAACCGAAGGATCTCAGATTCGACTTCTTCTGTTCCGATGCGACCGCCGCTGGCAAACGTGGCCATTCTGGTAACCGCCGCACCAAGATCCCGAAAATTCCCCGTCCATTCAGCCGACGGGCTGGTTGCAAATCGCAGCAGCCTTCCCCTCGCTTCGCGAGTCATACTGACCTTGCGACCGCGGGAAGAACTGATCTGGTCCAGTTCAAAATCCAGGTTGGGTTCGATGTCTTCCGGACGGCTGGCCAGTCCGGGCAACTGGAATGTCCATAGATTGATCCGAGCGAACAAATCTTCACGAAACGCTCCTGCCTGCACCAGTCGAGGCAGGTTTCGGTTTGTGCCGGCGATTAACTGGAAGTTGCTTTCGACTTCGCAGTCTGAACCAACGGGAAGGAACCGACGCTCTTCAACAGCCCGCAGCAGCATGGCCTGCTCATCTAGACCAAGCTCACCGATCTCATCCAGAAACAGCAGCCCTTTGTCGGCATTCTTCAGCAACCCCTTTCGACTCATTGATGCGCCAGTAAACGCACCCTTGATGTGGCCAAAAAGAGTCGACATGGCCTGGTCCCCTCTCAACGTAGCACAGTTGATTTCGACAAACGAACCGCTGATCTGCTCACGTCGTCTCTTGAGCTCATAGATTCGGCGAGCCAGTTGAGTTTTTCCCGCACCCGTTGGACCGGCCAGCAAAATTGGCGCAGTACTGGCGATCGCAACGCGTTCCAGCTGTTCGATCAATTGGTTGAAAGCCGTATTTCGTGTCGCGATGCCTGACTTCAGAAAATCTGAACCTTCACGCCGTTCGTCCGCGAATCGGGTCGCCAGCTTATCGTAACGCGAAAGATCCAGATCGATCACCCGGTACGTTCCGGGGCTGTAATCGGCATCGCGTTTCGCAGGCGATCCCTGAAGCAGCCTCCCGGGCAGATGTCGCGTTTCCGTTAGAAGGAACAAACAAATCTGCTGGACGTGCGAACCCGTTGTGATGTTGATCAGATAATCGTTCTCGTCGGTGTGGAACTCATAAGCCCTCGCAAAATCATGCAGCCTCCCAAACACCTCCTCGAAGTCCCAGGGATCTTTGAAGTCAATGGGTCGCAGGAACACCTTTGTCTGAGGGGAGACAATGGCGATGTCCTCCCGAACCTGCTCCGCCAGAGATCGCTGTGTTCCAGGGTGAAGCAGTTCCAGCCGATGAACGGGCAGGTCTGGCTGCTGACAGATGGCGATGGTGGGCCTCCATCGCTTCCAGCGTTTTGCCTGCCCGCCCCTGTCCAGCTGAGTCCCCAGAATTCCGATCACCACATTCTGTTTCATGTGTCCAGTCCCGGCAAAGTGAACCTGAACCAATACGATACTGCAGGATAACTCACTATATCATGAGATCAAATTGCACGGACTGCCCCTCGGCCCGGACAATCAACAGATAATTCGTAACACCCTTCAGAAAAACAACTTAGGGCTGTTTTTCGAGTTAACGGCGAGCGATTGGCACACGGTATGCCTTAAACAGCTTTTGTTCAAACCACTGTTGTCTGTCGGAGCGGTTATGGGTTCCGGCTCAGAAGGAAATGAGTGATCAAAATGGTTCACGAAATCATCAGCACAGGTGAAGCCACTGCAATTCTGCCCACCGAAAGGTCTTCAACCAAGCCGATCACGGTGATCGGAACGGAAGCGATTCGTTCGACGTTTGATGACGGTTGCCTGCGTCAGGCCGTCAATTCACGCATGGCTCCGGGAGTCACAGACCTGGTGCTGAACCCCGATGCACATTGCGGTTACGGAGCGCCTGTGGGATGTGTGATGGTATCGCCAACACACATTTATCCTGGGCCCGTTGGCGTGGACATCAAGTGTTCAATGAGCCTGCTTCAGCTGGATTTACCGGCGGATCAGATCGTTGATCGACCGACACGCCGAGCCATTATCAACGCGATCTGCGAACGAACACCGACGGGCGCGGGACGAGGACAGCGCCATGCCAGGAAATCCCGACCCGTCGGTTCAATGCTTGGCCAGCAGGTCATGATCGAGGGCGCATCGGAAGACGTCTGCCATCAACTGGGAATCCCTCCGGAGTGGGCACAACGCTGCGAAGATGCCTGGCACAAGGGGCACGACAACACGCGCGATGCGTTAGCCGTTCGATTGGAACAGCATCTGAAGGATGGCTACTTTCGCAACAAGTTTGAAGGAAAGATGGCGCAACTTGGATCGTACGGAGGAGGAAATCACTTCGGTGAATGTGAGGTTGTCCATGTTGAAGATAATGATCGCGCGAAGGCTACGGCTGAGGTGTTTGGCCTGAAGGATCAGCATGTGGCTTTCCTGTCGCACTGCGGGTCTCGTGGCATCGGACACAACCTCGCATCCGGCCAGTTCAAGTCTCTGCAAAGAATGTTCGAACGCTGGGACATTCCACTGCCGGGGAATGATCGCGAGTTGGTTTATGCGCCTCTTGGAACCGCTGAAGCCAATGCCTATCTGGACGATATGGCCCTGGGTGCAAACTTTGCGACGGTCAATCATCTGCTGATCAATGCACTGGTTCTGGAGGCATTTCAGGAAGTGATTCCTGGGGTTTCCGGGCACCTGGTCTATTTTATCAGCCACAATATTGCTCGACAGGAAGTCGTTAACAATCAGCTGTCGTGGGTGCATCGCAAGGGTGCAACACGGGCTTTTCCAGCCGGTCATCATGCATTGAAGGGGACGATTTACGAATCTACCGGGCATCCAATACTTTTGCCAGGTAATCCTCAGGCTGGATCGGCGGTGATGGTGGCGGATGAAGGAGCAGCCATCAGTTGCTACAGCGTCAACCACGGTGCTGGTCGAGCCCTTGGGCGAAAGCGGGCAATCCGGGAGCTGGATCAGAAGTCGATCGATCAGTCATTTGACGATCTTGATATTCTGACCAACTGTCGCACGTACCCCAAAGACGAAGCGCCGGCCGCCTACAAGGACTTTAACGAAGTCCTGCACTCGGTGAAGGCGGCAGGTCTTGCGACCGAGATCGCACGACTGAAGGCTCGCTTTGTGATCAAGGATGGTGATGCTGCAGATGATTAGACCGAGAGTCAATTGGCTCCTTTCGGAGATTAATTGCGGCCCGGTCCATGCCCCGTGCTCCTGCATGTCTGTCGCAGGACTCAGCATGATCAGGCCGCAATTCACTTCGTGCCCTGCGCTCTTTGGAATGCTCGACCGACGATGTTTCACACGATCCGGCTGCCGTCGTCATCCGCTCGGTGTCCTGTCGTAGCCTGCGCGTCAGGTGAACACGGCAATCTGCGCAAAGAATTCTATTGCCATCAAGAATGCAGGTCGCCCGGGAAACACTCAACCTGAGTGTTGCATGACAATGGCAGGAATCGCCGTTGTGAGTCTGTCCAGGTGTTTTAATCTGCGATGTTGGCTCGAACGCCAGCCTTCGGAAAAGTGTCGCATGGCACCTAAGGTCGATGCCAGTGTGTGGAGCGGACGATTTCTTGCGAATCTGCCGCAAGGCATACAGTTGACTTCAGGGATACGCAGACATGCCGGCGAACTTGATCATGGCACGATTCAGCACACTGGCACGATTCACTGCCATTGCGGTCGCCTTGCTTCCATCAGGCCATGCTCTGGCAGATGAATGCCGCTGGGGAGACGCGCCGTTATCGCTTTCGGCAGAACAGCTGGTGGAACAGGCCGACAGTGTGCCCCTGATCGGGACTCACGATGTCGAGTACCTGCTGGAAGAGTCTGTCATTCAGATCGAAGCCCACGGTCGGACGATTCAGACGCTGCGAAGCATCTACCGAATTCTGACGGATGTGGGTGTTGAGGAATACAGCACCGTCGAATCAGAGTGGTCGCCGTGGCATCAGAACCGACCACTGATGAAGGCGAGGGTCATCAACAGCAAAGACGATGAAGTCTGGCTCACAGAACGCGAAGTGTTCGAAGGCCCGGTCCAGCACGAAGACAACGTTTTCAGTGATCGTCGACGGCTGATCGCGCCTTTGCCTGCCGTCAGAAAAGGTTCGCTGGTGGAAACGATGCAGCGAATTGAGGACACACAGTGTTCATTTGAAGCCGGGACTGCTCGGTACCACCTCTTCAATCGAATCATCCCCTGCCATCAGGTTCGCCTGGTACTTGATCTGGACAACTCGTTGCCGTTTCACCAGAAGCAGCATGGACGAGGTCTGAAGTTCAGAAGATCGAGCATCGGACAACGTACCATTCTTTCGTGGGAAACATCTGTGCCGCTGGGATTAGAAGAATTTGAATTCCCGGCCCCTTCCGACTCGCTGCAGGGAACACAAGTGGCCTATTCCACAGCTCGGTCATGGAGCGATGTCGTCGGCTGCTATTCAAAACTGATCGAATCGAAACTGACAGCTCCGGAACTGCAGCAGCAGGTCGAAGAGATCATCGGAGAGGAAACCGGGCAGGAAGCCAAAGTCCGCAGACTGACTCAATTCATCCAGCAGCGAGTCCGTTACACGGGGCTCGTTTTTGGTGATGGAACCATCGTCCCGACACATCCGACGGAAACACTGCGTCGTCGCTACGGCGATTGCAAGGATCAGTCCGCGCTGCTGATTGCCATGCTGCATTGCGCGGGCATTGAAGCGCACCCTGTGCTCATCCGAAGCTCGCTGGGCCGGGACGTGACACCTGGATTGCCGGGCCTTGGCCTGTTCAATCACATGATTGTTCAAGTGGATAGCAAATTGAACATGCTGGTGGACCCTGTCGCAGTTGACGTCGACTTCGGCGAACTGCCGGTGACGGACCAGAACAGACTGTGCCTGATTATCCGGGACGGAGAATCGGAACTGACTCGATCACCGGTTTCAAGACCGGAGACAAATTCCATCAACCGTGTTCGTGAATTCACAATCGTTTCTGAGTCGGACGTTCGACTGGTCGAGACGACAACCTACCGTGGAGCAAAGGCCACGGAACTGAGACAGATGGTCCTGGTAAATGGTGAACGTGACTTCACAAACCTGGTACGTGATCGAGCGACCGACCGGCTGCGTGCACGTGTTCTCGACGTTCAGCTGAGTTCGGTCAACGATCAACCCAATCTGCCACAGATTGTGATTGCAACAAGTGCGACGGAATTCCTGCGGAGAGATGAAAATGTCTATTCTTTGTTACTGGACCCGACCTCTGTCTTAATGGGATTACCGGACGAAATGCTGGACACACGGCCCTGCATGACAGAGGCCGAGCATGACGAATATCGTCTCGACTGCGATACAGACCGATCACGACAGCTCCTGGAAGTGAGGCAATTGCCGAGATCCCTGAATTTCCCGATTCACACGCCGCAGTTAATTCAACTCACAAATCGGATTCACTGGCCAGCGGGCATCGAATCTCTTCAGCTTCCGAAGCCCACACACGTCGCAATTGGCAGGGGTTATTACTCGGCTGTTTTCCGGGTGGAATCGGATCAGACACTTGTAGCTGAGTTCACGTTATCCACCGGCAACAGAGATCTGACACCGCTCGAACTGCGGCAGTGGCAGCAGCACTTCGCGTCGCTTGGGCTCACAGGTGACGCTGCCCAGTGGCACGTTGTCGTGCAGGCCACCAATTCTGATGAACTGGACATTGAGCGCGGCCGCTTTGTGGAAGGATTTCAGCAACTTCGCCGCAATCTGAATCAACAGCCGCGAAACCCGATCCACCGCATGCGTCTGGCGGAAGCCTACGCCGAAGCAGGCTTTACAGAAATCGCTCGACAGATGGCAGCACAGACCGTTCAGCAGTTCCCAAATCATGTTGAAGCCCATCTGTCTGCTGCCACTGTCATCCGAAAATGCGCCTCCGAAAGTCACCCCCTGTCGCTCAGCGATCGTGAACAGGTGATCTTTCATATGCGTCAGGCCGTCCGTCTTGATCCGAGAAATCCGGAACACCGAGTGACTCTGGCGTTGTTGTTATACGTCAATCCAAAGGGAATGCTCAGCGACCGAAACACGCTGCTTGAGTGTGTTCGTTTGCTGCGGTCAGTGGAGGGCGTACTTCTGGAAAACGGCCACGGGCTGGTTATGGAATGTCTTTATTTTGCCGGCGAATATGAACAGGTCTGCCGCTACCATGACCAACACCCGCTGGACGGCCGATTTGTGTATTACAAGGCCGCGTCAATCGCAGCTCTGCAGGGAGCAAACCAGGCCCTCGCACTCATCAGGAGTGAAGTCCCGGTCGCCGATCAGATCGATATGACTGCTCAGGTTCTGCTGTACCTCAGAATGTCTCGACAATATGACGAAGCCGTCGAATTTCTCCAATCCCTGGAACGATCCCCACTGAACCACGGAGAATCGATGGGAGACATTATCGCTGCCGTCAGACAGTTTCAACGCTATCAAACCGTACTGGAACCAGCGAATGAGCCCATTGGAATCGTGCAGCGACTGATCATCAATATTCTCGTCGATCAGGAGAAGTGTGGTCCGAATGCAGAACTTCTTCACCACGCAGATCAGCGTCTGGCGGCCATCGCCAAACAATCCATTCCACTGATCGACTCTGCTCGCAGGCCACATCAGGTCCGAGCGACGGGCCATACGGCCGATCTGATTTCGACGCTTCGCTTCACCCGCACCGGTAGCCTCGAATCCGGATACTGCGTTTCGACGGCGCATGGTCAACTGAAGTTTCTGCTGGCAAGAATCGATGGTCGCCTGAAAGTTCTGGCCTCAGTAAAACAGACCCAGGAACTGGGTGAAGATGCACTTCAGCTGTTGTCCCATGGACAACTCGCCGAGGCGCGCGCATGTATCAACGGGGCCTTTGAAACGCTTCAGGATTCCGCGGGAGCCACCGTCCCCTACGCAGGCGAACCGCTGACAAAAATCTGGGGCGTGGGTGATGTGCAAAATGCGGACGCAGAACGCGTTCGATATGCTGCCGTGACACTGGCGCTGCCACAGAAGACATCAGATGGACTGACGATACTGCTGAGCATGCGACCGCGAGTCCCGGTGGAAGAGCAAGTGCAGATTGATCGCACAATTGTGAAATGGGCCCGTCAGCATCACCAGTGGAAAGATGCGATTGCGGCCGCAGAGCGACTCACCGCGACAGAAGACGGTCACACTGTCTATGGGCAAGCCCTGGCTGAACTCCTGATTGCGGACAAACAATATGGGGCAGCTCGCGAGTGGATCGCAAAGGAACGACAGGCGATGCCCGATTCGATCACTCTCCTGCGATTACTGGCTAAGCTTGCGGCGGCCGAAGGTAACGTCGCGGAAGCCTTATCCGTGTACCAGCAGATCTGCAGATCACGTGATGCGATCAGCCTGGATTACTGCGACGCGGTATGGACTGCTGTCTCGGGTGGTACCATTGATGCCGCTGCCATATCCAATGCGAAAGCAGCAGCAGATCTCGACTTCTTCGATAACTCAGATGGGCAACAAGTTCTGGCATTTGTCTATGCAGAAACCGGCAGAATCAATGAGGCCCTGAATCTGCTGAGGCGTTGTGAACAAATGCAGACGGAAAAACCCTCCAGGGGCGACCTGGATTACGTTCGTGGCCGGATCGCAGAAATGATGGGTATGACGGATGTCGCCAATTACTACTACGATCGAGTGCTGGCGGCCGAAAAAGATCCCGCCAAAGGGACTCCTGCCTATCTGGCGCGGCAACGGCGTGGAAAAATCAGAACGGTTTCTCAACCCGGCGCGTTGGTCAATCCTCGCCGCTAACAGCCTGTTGAAAACGGGACTGGCTCGGCCAAGGGACGTTAAAACACAATGGTTTCCAGTCGTCCTGCGTGCCTGTCCAGGTTTTTGAACGGACAGCGAACCCCGGAAAAAGGCCATCCAACGACGCAACAACGGTTTAGAACCCGGGGGACTTCGACGGAGAATTCAAACATTTCAGACAAAATCGGGATGTTTGAGAATCTGGTTGTCGGTTTGGGATTCCAATCCGTAAAATACGGCCCGCGATGCGCTGAGGCGGATGGAAGCCTCTGCTTCGCCCGTCGTGGTGTGAAGATCTACCCGGGAGCTTGCTTGTCATGACAGTGCCGCAAACCAATTCGACATCAGCGAAGGCCATGCAGTTGTTGCGACAGGTACAGGGGCGATTGAAAGCGGCTGCATTCGGCCGTGCATTCTTTATGTCCAGCCTGGTTGCCATTTCCGTCGCGGCGACCGCAGTCATCCTGGTTCGACTCGCGGGGCTGCTGCCCCCTTCTGAACAGCGGATGCAGTGGCTGTTTGCCGTTCCGGCGATGGCGTTCCTGCTGTCTGCCGTTTTCCATCGCCGTGTTGAACAGGCTCAGGCGGCCCGCCGGATAGACGAACACGCTCGCACCAACGACCTGTTCCTGACGCTATCCACGCTGCAATCGTCTGCGGGTGAGTATCAGCCGCTGGTAGCTCAGGCAGCAGAAACATCAGCCGAACGGATCCGCGCAGCGGAAGTCGTTCCGTTTCGTTTTGAAAAGCAGTTTGGCACGATCCTTTCCGCATCTGCGGCGCTGGCATTGATGGTTTGGCTGCTTCCACAACTGGATCCATTCGGCAAGGTTGAAGCGGCGGTCAAAGTCGAGGAACAAAAGAAACAGGTCGAAACGATCCGCAAGGCCGCAAGAACTCGGCAGGAACAACTGCTAAAGGAGCTGCTTGCCGGCAAGGAACGATCAGAGGAAATCGACAAGAATATTGAAGGCCTGAAAAATGCCCTTCGAGCAATGAAGCCGAAGGATCAAAAATCGAATTCAAAAGTCCTGCAGTCGAATCGTTCGGAGTTCAATGAACAGTGGAAAATGGTTTCGTCCGAAGGACTGCGCAAGATGCTGAGCGAGCAGGCCCTGAGTCAGCAGTTCGGCGGAGAACGTGCTCAGAAGATGAATGACTGGCTGAAGGAACTTCAGCAGGGCAAGACGGATTCACTTCAAAAAGAACTGGAAAAGGCCCAGGACACCATGGAAGCGATGATGGAGGCGAAGACTCCTGAGCAAAAGAAAGAACTTGCTCAGAAGCTGCGCCGCCAGCTCCAGGATCTCAAGAAATTCTCTTCCGAAAAGGCCAGCTCCAGCGAACTGGCAAACGCTCTGGACAAGGCATTGAAGTCGCTCGAAGCCGCCGCGAATCAGGAGAAAAAAGGGGACGGTGAATCCAGTGATGAAATGTCAAAGGAGGCGATGGAAGCCCTGAAAGAGTCCCTGAATCTTTCAAAGCAGGAACTGCAGGAGCTCGCGAGGTCTGCGGAGGACATGAAGAAACTGGAAGAAGCATTGAAGACTTTGCAACAGGCCGAAAAACTGAACCAGAATGGGCAGTTGGACGGTGAAGAATGCGAAGGTTGCAACTCCCTTTCCGAGTACGCTGAGATGTACAAGAAGATGATGGCGGAAATGGGCGAGCCCGGTGAAGGAATGGGCAATCGTGGATTCGGCAAAGGCGGAGAAGCCCCCGAAGACGACAGCGATCCTGAAGGATATAAAGACGAAAAGTCGAAGACTCAGATTCAGGCCGGTAAGGTACTGCTGTCCATCAAAACAAAGGAGTACGCTTCTGAGAAGGACTTTGATCCCAACGAGTTGCGTCAGTACAAAGAGAGTGTCAGTAATATCAAATCCGGTGTGCAGGCTGCCATTGAATCTGAACAGGTTCCTCCCGGATACGTGGATGGCATTAAAGGATACTTTGATAAACTGGATTCACCCGCTTCCAAAGCAGAATGAAGCTTCATCTCGCGGATCACACGATCGCTCCCTACACGGTCAATACTCCCCGCGTTCGCCCGACCACATCCCTCTTCCCAGTGACCACTCCCTCTGCCAGGCAAGGCCCTTTCGCTTCGCAGTGAATACACCTCAGGGAAATTTGTGCAAAGGGATTAGAAACGGCTCTCGTGACATCGGTATCTGCTGATCCTTCCTCGAAGAGACTGAGCTTCGTCGTACTGTCTGTGTTGGTTCTTGCGGCTTTGATTCCCGTGCTGCTTCGCAGACCAGCATCAGAAAACAGGGTCGTCGTTTACTGCTCGCATGATTCGATTTTTGCCGATGCTGTGATCAGACGTTTCGAAGATCGAACAGGAATCGAGGTGGATGTTCGATACGATGAAGAGGCCAATAAGTCGCTGGGACTGACAAATCTCCTGATTGCTGAAAGGGATAATCCGCGTTGCGATGTGTTCTGGAATAACCAGACGCTGGGCACAATTCGGCTGAAGGAACACGGAGTGCTGGCCTCCTACAGTGGACCAGGCTACGCGCGAATCCCGGCCGCTTTCAAGGATCCCGATGGACTCTGGGCGGGCTTTGCAGCGCGAATGCGTGTTTACATTATCAATAGCAATCGGCTTCCGCTTCCCGCAAACATTGTCGGCAATCACGCTGCGACAGAAGCCTTCGATCTGGAAGCAGTCGAATCTCTACTCGATGGCAAATCGATCGACAGCGTCGCCATTGCGATTCCGTTGTTTGGTACAACGTTGTCGCATTATTCCGTGCTGGCTGCGGAATGGGGCCTTGATCGGCTCAGGGCCTGGCATCAATCCCTGCATGATCGCGGAATCCGCGAGGCGCGGGGCAATGGAGGCGTAAAGGATCTGGTGGCTGAAGGCGCCTGCACGGTTGGCTTTACGGACACCGATGATGCCTTCGTTGCTTTGCAGCAGGGAAAACCTGTCCGCATGATTCCTGTCCGCTTACCGTTTTCCGGAGACGCTGCCAAAGACAAACCGGACAGACAGCGCCAAACCATCGTCATACCAAACAGCGTGGCACTGATTGCCGGGGCCGGACACCCGCAAAATGCAAAGGCGTTCATCGACTTCCTGCTGTCTGAGGAGGTTGAACTATTACTCGCAAATTCCACTTCCCGTCAGATTCCGCTGGGGCCTGTTGATGATACAAAACTGTCGGATGAAGTTCGCCGCCTGATGAACTGGGCGAAGGATGGAATTCCACTGCAGAATGCTGCCGGTGAGAACCAAAAGGTGCTGAACTGGTTGTCATCGGAGTACACGGTCCAGTGACTGCCGACGATGCTATCTTCTGTTCAGCCGTTCGCAGTCTCATTGTGTGCGTTCTCAGCCTGCTGCCAGCGAGGCTGCTTTGGTGGCAGATAACCACATCCCGAAGTGATTCGCGAAAGGCATGCTGGCTGGCAGCGTCGGTTGCGCCTTTCTTTGTCCCCGAGTTATTAACCGGTTTCACCTGGCGGATCGTTTCGGCAAGACTCGTGCATAGTGACACCGCCACAGAGCTGCTCTACGGGCTGTTGCTGCTTTGCCGTGCTGTGAGTGTTGCCGTCATTGTGATGCTGGTAGTACCCCGTTCCGGGGTGAGTGACGAAGCCATCCATTCCTGGAAACTCCTTCGCGCGGGTTTACGTCATCACTGGAAACTTCATCTCGGATGGTCCGTTTCAATGTTGCGATTGATGGTATCCGGACCCTGGAGACCGTTTGTAATTGCCGCATGCCTGAGCGGCCTTGTCAGCTTTCAGGAGTTCGAGACGGCGGCTTTGATGCAGATTGATCGGCACCCAATCACATGGACCGTATGGTTGTTTGATGCCCATGCCAAGCATCAGCCACTGGCCCGGTCGCTGTGGCTTTCCGCATCGCCACTGATGCTGGAGATTCTCCTGCTGCTACCCGTGTTGTGGCTCTGGTCACCCGAAGATTCTGCGGAGCAGCCGAATACGCGGGAGGCAGGTCTGCTGAATTCCGGACGTATGCCATCCGGAAACCGGCTGTCGACACTGGCGGCTGCCAGCTGGCTTGTGGTGTCATTGTGCCTGTTTCTGGCCTGGCCAGTTCTCTCGAATACAAAGCCACTGCTGCTGGGATTGAAAATGCTCTGGACAGCCACGGCGATGGTATCGCAGTCACTGGAACAGATCGCAGTAAGCCTGGGATTTGCATTTGCCGCCAGTGTTCTCGCGATGATTCTGGCAACGTTGATTCTGCGAATACTGAAGATTCGTTCAAACGGATGGAAACCTGTCGCACTGCTGTTGCTGTTACCAGGTTTGTTGGGATCGCTGGTGACATCGATTGGCCTGTTGGCCGTCTTTCAAACGCCGCGGGCTCGTCTTTTCTACGACTCGTGGTTGCCGATGCTGCTTGGTCTGACTCTCTCGATTCTGCCGAGGGCTTTCCTGATTGTTGCGTTGCTTCATCGTATGTTTGATGCCGCAGCCTGGCATTCTGCGGTCTTGCTGAGTGCTTCAGGGGACCCGCAGGTCCGGGGATTGGGGGCGAAGATTCGCTGGCGGCTGCGCGGTATTCGCTGGATTGCGGCGGGGACGCTCCTCGTGCACTGGTGCTACTGGGATGTCACCACCGCATCGGTTCTGCGTCCGGTTCAGCTGGAGCCCGTGGTCACTCGATTGTACAACGAAATGCATTACGGTCGTACAGAAGCCGTTTTGCTGATCACGGTCCTTGCTGCAGTAGCACCCTGGTTACTGGGGGGAATATGCTGGTGCGTTGCGCGTCTTGCGCGAATCTGAACACCGGGCCGAGAGTTGGGAAGACTGGCGTTTCGTGTTACCCTGCGAATCTGAGTCCACTGTGACGGCGTTTTCTGAAATTCGACGCCGGAGGGGGCTCATCATTTGGTTTTGCGCCACCGGAATAGTTCGGGATCCGGACATTCCGGTCTCCCGCGCATTGGTTGTGCATCTGCGGTTCGATGTCAATCCGCAACGAGAATCGAACACCCACCACAGGAAAATAAAATGGCAGAGATCGCTCGATTGGAGCTGGCGATTCATCAGATCCGGTTTGCCCGGGAATACACACTTTCGCTGTTCGAAGGAATTGAGGAATCCGACTGGTTCCGGCGGCCCGAGGATGGTGGCGTGTCTCATCTTGCCTGGCAAATGGGCCACCTGGCGATGGCAATGTATGGACTGTGTCTGTTTCGGATGCGTGGCCGGGCTGAAGTTGATCTGGACCTGATGTCGTCGTCGTTTCGAAAGAAGTTCACCAAAGGAACCACGCCGGATTTTGATCCGTCAGGCAATCCACCGATTTCTGAAATTCGCAGTGTCTTTGATCGGGTATACGAACAGGCCATGACTGAATTGCCCGGATTCACAGAAGAGCAACTGGATGAGCCAATCGATATGCCTTACACGGCCTTCCCCAATAAATTTGGCGGGCTGTTATTTTGCTCGCACCACGAAATGCTGCATGCAGGCCAGATTGGCCTGATCCGTCGTTCGCTGGGCAGGATGCCGGTACGATAATCCTTTTGTCTGCGTTCAGATGTCGAAGAATTGAACAAAGGCCACGATTATGAATTCTGCTGTGCTGCTCGCCATCCTTTGGCAATGTCACTCGGGCATCCTTCTGCCGGGAGCTGGTATGACCGACAAACAGGACGAGGCGGCAGTGGAAGCCATCATCGCAAATGCCGTGCATGACGCCGGCAGTGATCGCCCCTGGACATTCGATCGCTCAGACTACTCGGGCGATTTGAGTGAACTACCGATTGGAGTATTCGATTCCGGAATTGGTGGACTCACGGTTCTGGAGGCCATTCTTTCGCTGGATGTTCATAACAATGTCAGCCGGGCGCCTGGTTCGGATGGATTGCCGGATTTTCAGAACGAACGATTTTTCTACCTCGGTGATCAGGCCAACATGCCGTACGGCAATTATGCGCCTGCCGGAAAGGTCCCATTCCTCAGAGAATTGATCCTGAAGGATGCGACATTTCTGCTGGGACGACGTTACTGGCCGTCAGTCGAGGCAAAACGCCCCGCCAGCGATAAGCCTCCGGTGAAAGCAATTGTTATTGCCTGCAACACAGCAACGGCCTACGGTCTGGATGACGTGCGTCACGCGATTCAATCGTGGGGGGTTCCCGTTGTTGTTGTTGGTGTCGTGGAGGCTGGTGCAAGGGGAGTGCTTGAGCATCGCAGGAAATCCGGTTCCGAAAACAGTGTGGCAGTCCTCGCAACCGTTGGCACATGCAGCAGTAATGCCTACCCTCGGTCGATTGAGCGTGCTCTTGGTCTGGCTGGGCAACGTACGCCCAGAATCGTCCAGAAAGGTTTTGTCGAGCTTGCTGGCGCGATTGAAGGAGACGCAGCCTTCTCAGGTTCGTCATCCGTTGAGGATTACATTCGTCGGGATATTCGAAGTCTTCTGGATGGGTTCGCTGGTTCAGAGGCATCGCCTCCCATTGATTCGGTCGTTTTAGGATGCACACACTTTCCGCTGGTGAAGGATCAACTGATTTCTGCGTTCGCAGAGTTGCGTCAGGAAGAAATCAACGGGAAGTTTCCGTACCGCGAACTGGTCGCTGAGCAGATTGCAATTATCGATCCTGCAGAACTGACTGCGCGGGAGTTATATCGTGAACTGGCCAGTCGGCGTCTGCAGGCACGCGTACCATCCGGAGACGAGAAGAATCGGCCGCAGAATCGTTTCTACATTTCTGTCGCAAATCCTCAATGCCCCCAGGCACAAATCGCGGCCGACGGGGGACTGACCACAGCCTACAAGTATGGTCGCACAGCCAGTCGGCTGGATGTTGAAGACACCGTGGTTGTTCCCATGGTGGCTGACAAATTACCCGCAAGTGGACTAAAACTGATCCAGACAAAATTGCCACACGTCTGGAAGAGCATGCAGTGACGGGTCATTTCGCCCGGGGTCGACTCATTCAATCCTTCTTCCAGCAAACTCAGGCGGCCACTCCCGCAGAACAGCCCGCAACACCAGAATTTGCACTTACGAAATGTCACAGCAGCCTGATCCGGAGTTGATGATGTCGACGAGGGATTAGACATGCCTTTTCTTTCAGGAATTTTCAGATGTACCATCCGATCATCAATCGATTCAGCAAATGGCTTCTGCCTGTACTCACGATTTGTCTGACGACAGGTGTGCGGGCAGATGACTGGGCGCAGTTTCGCGGGCCGGGTGCTCGCGGTGTTTCGTCGTCCACCGAGCTGCCGGATCGATGGAGCGAAGAAGAAAACGTCCAATGGAAGACCCCGGTCGCGGGAAGAGGCTGGTCGTCACCCATCATCGTTGGCGATCGTGTATTCTTAACCACCGTGACACGAGATACCGGCAAACCGGAAGATGCCAGACCAGGCTTGTATTTTGGTGGAAATCGTGAGAAGCCGGATGATGTGCCACATGCATGGAAAGCAATCTGTCTCGATCTGAACACCGGTGATCAGATCTGGGAGAGGAACCTGCATCAGGGGAAACCTCAGAGACCGCGACATATCAAGAACAGCTACGCCTCTGAAACGGCGGTCAGCGACGGTGAACGACTTTTCGTTCTGTTTGGCGACGTCGGCCTGTATTGCCTGACCCCGGAGGGCGAACTGATTTGGCAACAGGATCTGCCGCCCTGCAGGACTCGATTCGACTGGGGTACGGCCGCATCACCGGTTCTTCACAACGGACGTTTGTACTTCGTGAGTGACAGTGAAGAGGCCTCGTATCTGTCGGCGGTTGACTGCCAAACCGGAAAACAAATCTGGCGAGTAGACCGAGATGAAAAGAGTAACTGGGCAACGCCGTTCGTCTGGCAGAACGAGCTTCGAACAGAGATTATTACACCAGGGACCGGGAAAATCCGTTCGTATGACCTGAACGGTCAATTGCTTTACGAACTTGGGGGCTGTTCCAGCATCACGATTGCAACACCTTATACGGCCCACGGCTTGCTGTATGTCAGTTCCGGTTACGTGAATGACCAGAAACGACCGATCTTCGCGATTCGACCGGGTGCTTCCGGGGACATTTCGCTCGATGGTGATGCTGTGTCCAATGAATTTATCGCATGGTGCCTGCCACAGGGAGCTCCCTACAACCCATCAACGCTTGTGTACGGTGATCAGCTGTATGTACTGCATGATCGGGGGCTGATGGCATCTTACGATGCACGCACCGGAGAATTGATCTACGAAAAGCAGCGCATTCCCAATGGACGCTCCTTTACGGTTTCGCCATGGGCTTACGACGGAAAGATCTTTTGCCTGAACGAATTTGGCAACACGATTGCCATTGAAGCCGGGTCAGAATTCCGAGTTCTGCACACGAACGAATTGAAGAGCGAGGAACTCTGTATGGCGACGCCTGCGATGACCAGGAACAAGCTCATCATTCGCACCGGTGATGCCGTCTACTGTGTTTCAAAGTAGGCCGTGCTGACTTTTCGATATCTCGATGCTCTCGACAGGGAATCAGCAGATGTGGAGACCTGACAGCATTGACCACTTTTCATTCGTTGCGCGCGTCCGTATGCTTTCAGGTCTGCGAGTTTCAGAATTCCTTCCTTCACTGAGGTGTGCCGTGGGTGATTTGCTGCAACGGCCAAGACGAGCCGTCTTGCTGTCCCTTTTCACGTTTTCATTGTTTTGTTTGCCGTTCGGGCTGGTACTGGGCGAAAACGAATGGCCCCAATTCCGGGGACCTGATGGGCAGGGGCATTCGGATGTTGTTGGTTTGCCGCTGTCCTGGAGCGAAACCGAAAATGTAGTCTGGAAAACAGAACTGCCGGGCGAAGGTCATTCGTCGCCTGTTATCTCCGGCAACCAAATCTGGCTGACTGCTGCGGTGACTGCGGACATCAGCCCAGAGGAGCAGGAAAAGAGGCTGTCGAACCTGAAGAACTCGCGAGGTTTGAAGCTCGCCGGGGCTCTTTCGTTGTATGCAATCATGGTGGAGCGTGATTCGGGTCAGGTGGTTCGACAGATACCACTGTTCGAAGTGGCCGAACCGGAGCCAAAACATTCGCTGAACAGTTACGCATCACCGACGCCGGTGATTCAGGACGATCGCGTGTTCTTCCATTTTGGAACATACGGAACCGCTTGTGTCGATGCATCCAGTGGCGAAGTGGTCTGGAAGAACGACGAATTCCATATCGATCACCAGAACGGACCCGGTAGTTCGCCCGTTCTGTGGCAGGACAAGCTGATCATTCATTTTGACGGCACCGACAACCAGTTCATCGTGGCTTTCGATAGTGCAACCGGCAAAGTTGCCTGGAAGACCGAGCGATCGGGCGAAATGGATCCAACCCCGGAACTGCAAAAAGCCTACGGTACTCCGCTGATTCTGGAAACGGCAGACTATCCGATGGTGATTTCTCCAGCCGCCAACTGGGTTTATGGCTACGACGCTCGCAACGGCAAAGAAGTCTGGAAGGCTGGCTATGGCAAGCTGGGATTTTCAACCGTACCTCGTCCGGTCCTTGCGGGCAACACGGCTTTTATCGCGACCAGTTACATGCAATCGCGACTGCTCGCCGTCCAGGTTGATGGAAAAGGCGACGTCACAGAATCACACGTAAAGTGGACATCCGATCGCCAGATTCCCCAGAAACCTTCTCTGATCGTTGCGGATGATCGACTGTATTTTGTCAGCGACAAGGGCATCGCACGCTGCCTGAGTACCCTGGATGGAGAAGAGTTCTGGTTTACTCGACTTTCCGGCGACTATTCCGCGTCCCCGCTTGCCGCAGAAGGTCGCATCTATTTCTTCGGGCACGACGGTACAACGACGGTTCTGGCAGACAGTCGCGAAGTCAAAGAACTGGCGGTCAACAAACTGGATGGTGGCTTTATGGCATCTCCCGCCGTTGCCGGAAAGGCCTTGTTCCTGCGAACCGACAAACATCTCTACCGCATCGAAAACAAGTAACCAAAGACCAAGCAAGGGCAACGCCATGATTTCACTTCGTACTGCTTTCACAATGGCGGTTTTCGCCGCCGCCACCGCTGCAACTCAGGCACAGGATGATAACAACTGGGTGCGAATCCAACTGGACGAGCGGTTTCGTTCGGAAGGGGTAGTCGCTGTCGACATTGACAAAGATGGCACAGCCGATGTGGTTGCCGGAGACGTCTGGTACAAGGCTCCCGGGGCAAACAGCAGTGACTACCTGAATCCGTCGGCCTGGAAACGTTCCGAAATACGCATGCCTGGTGAATTTGTGGCTGGCGTTGGGTACAGCAACAGCTTTGCGAATTTTGCGTTTGATATGGACAACGATGGATGGCAGGACGTCGTCATCGTCGGATTCCCCGGGGATCCGTTTCACTGGTACAGGAATCCGGGGGCAGATCAGTCGAGCCACTGGCAGGAACATCAGATCTGGACAAGCATCTGTAACGAATCGCCCGAATTCGAAGACCTGGATGCGGATGGCAAACCGGAATTCGTTTTTGGCTCACAACCAGAAGCTCAGATGGGATTCAGTGCGATTCCGTCCGCAGCAAAGGCCGCCGAAAGCTTTGGTTTTCACCCGATTGGTGAAAAAGGGGATCCACATCAGAACGGAACCTTCAAATACTACCATGGCCTTGGTGCAGGAGACATGAATGGCGACGGGCATCGCGACATCATAATCTGCCACGGGTGGTGGGAGTCACCGGGAGATCTTCAATCAACTGCGTTGTGGAAATTCCATCCTGTTCGCATCGCAACTCCCGAAGGCCCGAAGCCTCTGCCCAGTGCCTCGTACATTTATTCAGACGATTTCGATCTGGACGGCGACGCTGACTTGTTCCTCAGTTCAGCTCACACGTTTGGCGTCTGGTGGGCAGAAAACAAAGGTACAGACACATGGGAACTGCACGAAATCGACAAGTCTTTCTCACAAACCCACGCTGTGGAACGCGTGGACATCAACGGCGACGGGCAGCTGGACTACGTCACGGGTAAACGCTTTTTTGCTCACAATGGAAACGACCCGGGCGGTCATGATCCCGTCGTGATGTACTGGTACGAAACCCTTCGAACCAAAGGTCAGGCACCCGTTTTCAAGGCACACCGGATCGTTGCCGGAGAAGGGACGGGAGTCGGAACCCAGTTTCAGATTCATGACATGAATGGTGATGGCAAACCGGATATCGTGTTGTCGAACAAGAAGGGTGTGAATGTTCTGGTCCAGAAGTAATTCTGTGGCTCCGAAACATTAAAGTTATGGTCGGCACAGGGCCTCTCCTGGCCGACTTTTTTTTCGGCCCCGGCTTCGTTGATTGAACCGCCGTTCATGCTCGGCTTCGCTGGTCAAACTCTTCGAAGACATCTGACGAAAGCAACCGGAAATGATCGTTCGCATGATGGCTTTGCTGCTGGTCACAAGCACCTGTCCAGGCCTTGTAGCCCAGGAGGGGAATGCAACACAACGTCAGCTGACAGGTCCAGTTCGACTGATCTTCGACACAGACATCAGTGGTGATGTCGACGACGCACTGGCTTTGGCAATGTTGCACACGCTCCAGGATCGCGGCGCTTGCGAATTGCTTGCCGTGACGATTTCCAAGGTCAATCCACTGACCGGGCCTTTCACGGATGCAGTCAATACTTTTTACGGTCGGCCCAACATACCCATCGGCGTGACTCGACAGGCGCAGATACGCGACAGTCGGTATTTGAAAGTCTGCCAGCAGCAGGATGGCGACCACCCCATGTACCCGCATGACCTGACAGACAACCAGGAGGCTCCGGATGCCGTCACACTTTTGCGTAAGACACTTGCCGCGCAGCCGGACCATTCCGTGGTAATTGTCAGCGTGGGGATTGCCGTGAATATGGCCCGCCTGATCGAATCAGAGCCGGATCAGTATTCGACGCTGAATGGCGTCCAGTTGATTGAAAGAAAAGTGAAGCTGCTTTCGATCATGGCGGGTGCTTTTCAGACCATTGGAAATGACACTCGTCACCGCGAAGCCAACGTCTACAACGACATTCCCTCCATGAAAAAGCTGGCCGCCAGCTGGCCGGATGCCATCCCTGTTGTGTGGAGCGGTTTTGAGATCGGAATTGCCGCCGCCTATCCGCGAGAAAGCATCGCCAACGACTTCGGCTGGACCAGAAACCACATCATCAAAGAAGCATACCTTGCACACAGTGGGTCGAATCACGACCGTCCGACCTGGGACCTGACCAGCGTTCTTTATGCGGTCTACCCTGACCGTGGTTACTTTGATCTGTCAGGTCCCGGTGAAGTCCTCATTCACGACGATGCAACAAGTCAGTTTGTGCCCGCAAAGCCCGAAAAGAAAAAGAATTCACGCTACCTGATAATGAATCCCGTGCAGGCCGCCAGGGTTACTGAGGCACTGGTGCAGTTGGTCAGTGCACCGCCTTTGGGCCGGTAGGCGCGGCGGGCCATTCGCAAGAACCAACCCGAAAACCTTCACAGAAGAAACACACACCAGGCCCTGAGCCTGTCCGCCCGGCGTGCGCTTGCTCTGGCCCGCGCTTGCTTGCTCAGGACAATAGTCCATGGATGATTTCGCCGTGGACATCGGTCAGTCGAAAATCGCGACCAGAATGACGATACGTCAGTTGTGTGTGATCGATGCCAAGCTGGTGCAGGATGGTCGCATGCAGGTCATGGACATGCACACGATTCTCGACAGCATCCATACCGAATTCATCGGTGGCCCCCCATGTCAGTCCGCCCCTGATTCCCCCGCCGGCCAGAAACATACTAAAGCCAGTGCAATGATGATCCCGCCCTGCCTTTTTCAGATCGTTGTTTTTGTCGAGCTGTGCGTATGGTGTCCGACCAAATTCGCCGCCCCAGACTACCAGCGTGTCTTCCAGCAGTCCGCGTTGCCGAAGATCCGAAATCAATGCAGCTGAGGCCCGATCACTGTCGGCACAAAGTCGTTCGTGCCCGGCGTTGTTGTTGCTGTGTGTGTCCCAGGGTTGTTTGTTCTTTCGGTCAACATAATAAACCTGAACATACCGCACACCTCGCTCAACAAGCCGGCGTGCCATCAAACAGCTTTGGCCGAAAACCGTGTTTCCGTAGGCTTCCTGTGTTGGCAGAGATTCCTGCTTCACATCGAAGGCTTCTTCGGCCGTGGACTGCATTCGAAATGCCAGTTCCATGGACTGAATCTGAGCTTCCAGCGCACCTTCATTTTGTCGCAATTCCGCATGCCGCCTGTTCAGCATCTGAAGGAGGTCCAGCTGAGCGCGCTGTTGTGATCGGTTCAAACCCGGATTGCGAATGTTGGCCACCAGTTTCTCTACGGACAGGTCATTCGTATCGACGGCAACGCCCTGATGTTGGCCCGGTAGGAAGGCGTTCGACCACAGTTGTGGTCCCACAACCGGGCGGCCGGGACTCAATGCCACAAACGCGGGAAGGTTTTCATTTTCAGACCCCAGTCCATAGGAAACCCAGGAACCCATGCTGGGACGAACCGGCTGCTGGTGACCCGAATGCATCAGCAACAACCCCGGCTCGTGGTTGGGCACGTCGGTATGCATGGAGCGAATCACGCAAAGGTCATCCGCCAGTCGACTCAGATTTGGCAGCAGTTCGCTCATCACGACGCCACTATCACCGTGAGGTCGGAAACGAAATGGCGACGACATGTATCCCGCGCCACGTGTATTTCGACCATTCTTTTTTTCCGGTTCCTGCCCTTCAAATTTTCGAAGCGCTGGCTTGGGATCAAAGGTGTCGACGTGTGACGGCGCGCCGTTCATGAAAAGAAAAATCACTCGCTTTGCTCGCGGCACTGCATGAGGCTGATGACCGGCATGTCCAGCCATCAGTCCCTTTGCAGCCAGCCAGCCAAATCCTGCTCCAGCTGTCTGCAGAGCGGCCCGACGATTGAATGACGGCTCGCCTCGGGAATTCGACAAAGTTTGATGCTGTGAATTCATCGACATTCTTTCGCGATTGGTCAGGTGGCCCGTTCAGGAAGACTGCTGCATCCGCCTGAATAGCGCCTTCGGAAGTCTTCGTATTTCCAGACAGACTGTACCTGCTGACGCCAGTCACAGGCCTGGCTGTCCGTTGAAAAACCGGGACAGGCATGCAGCACGACTGGAAACCGTCGTGTTCTAAAGTTTCCTGCTCGAGCCAGTCCCGTTTGTCAACAGGCTGCCAGGCCAGGCCAGGCTAGAGAACAAAACATCCCCGACTATTTGCTGCGCTTGTAAGAAATTTCCATCCACTTATTCCAGCCGTCTCCACTCGACGACTTCATGTACATCGTGAAGTGTTTGGAGTTTTCATCAATGAACTTGCCAACGGTTTTGGTCGGTTCCATTTTGCCGGTTGCCGGGTTCATAGCCTGGGACAGATAGATGAGTTCTCCGGTTTTTTCGTCATGAGTTCCCTCCATAAGTCCCAGGGACATCGTTTGATTATCGACCCAGGTTCCGACGAACTTTTTCTTCGCAGGATCGTAACCAAACACGCCGTGACCCTGGAACGGACCGGATTCGAATTCGCTGATCAGCCAGAGGCCGTTGGACATCAGCGTGTTCTTTTCCACAACGGGCGCTGTCACTGGCGGAGCATCCGGAGCCATGTACATCTTCATTTCACCGGTCCATTCACCCACTTCTTTAGCAAGCAATTTGTGTTGCGAAGTCGGTTCGGGAGCTGCGTCCTGCGCAAAAAGCCTGGCTCCGGCACAGACAGTCACCAACGCGAAAAAGACCGATCGAGCAAACGAACGCATGGAAAACGACCCTTCTTTGATGTGGATGGCAACTGCGACAGGGGCTGTCTCGCCGGAATCTTGCTGATTCCTGAGAATCCAGCGGGGCTTCAGCCCGATGGCACGTTGTCTTGGGGCAGACGAACTTTTAATTTACGCCCGCAGTTGGCGCGGGCAGATTCAGGTTTTGCCGTTATACACCAACTCCTCCATTCAGGATACTGTCTTCTGTCCGGTTTCACGGCTGGCTGACCGTTTCCATGCCCTACAAATCTCCCTACGGAAAACTCACATGGAAGCCGGAATTGTCGGCCTGCCTAATGTTGGCAAAAGCACGCTCTTCAATGCACTCACTTGTTCGACTGCCGCACAAAGTGCGAACTATCCGTTCTGCACCATCGAACCGAACGAGGGCATCGTGAGTGTGCCGGACAGCCGGCTGGAAATCATTACCAGATACATTCCTCCCCAGAAAATCATCCCTGCCATCCTGAAGCTGGTGGACATTGCCGGCATCGTTAAGGGAGCAAGCGAAGGTGAAGGGCTCGGCAATAAGTTCCTGAGTCACATTCGAGAAGTCGACGCCATCATGCAGGTTGTTCGATGTTTCGAAGACGAAGACGTCACGCATGTCGGTGGGTCAGTTAATCCGCTGGCCGATATCGAAGTAATCGAAACTGAGTTGCTGCTGGCCGATATGCAGACGCTGGAGAACTCCATCCCCAAAGCCGAACGCACCGCGCGCAGTGGTGACAAAGATGCAAAGCAGCGGCTGGAAGTGATGCAGAAATGTCAGGGTCATGTGAATCAGGGATTGCCACTGCGAAGCATGGACTGGACGGAAGACGAACGGCGAATTGTCAAGAGTCTCGGACTGATGACAGCAAAACCCATTCTGTTTGTCGCAAATGTTGACGAAGGCGATCTGACAGGTGAAGGGCCACTGGTTCAGCAGGTTCGTGACTATGCGAACAAAGCCGGAGCCAGCGTTGTCCCGGTTTGTGCCAAGCTGGAAGCCGAACTGGCAGAGCTTGACGAAGCTGATCGTCAGGAGATGCTTGAATCTGTAGGACTGACGGAACCTGCTCTCGGTGCTGTTGCCCGGGGCGCTTATAAGACGCTGGGACTGCAAAGCTATTTCACAGCCGGCGAGAAAGAAGTGCGTGCCTGGACAATTCCAATCGGTGCCACAGCTCCTCAGGCAGCAGGCGTTATTCACAGCGACTTTGAACGGGGTTTTATTCGCTGTGAAGTTTATACCGTCGATGATCTGGAGAAATACAAATCGGAGAAGGAAATTCGTTCTGCAGGCAAGCTCCGAGTCGAAGGCAAGACATACGTAATGCAGGACGGCGATGTCTGTCACTTCCTGTTCAACGTGTGATGGCTTGTTCAACCTGTGATGGCCTGTTGAGCTGTCCGTTGAAAAACCGGGACAGGCACGCGACGACTGGAAACTGTTGTGTTTTAAGGTCTCCTGCTCGAGCCAGTCCCGTTTTTTAACGGGCTTGTTTAACATCCGATGGTTTTGCCGGGCTGGTTCGCTTGTTTGACCACCAGTCAACGCATCCGAAACGGCATTCCATCAGGGGCGATTCAACCCGAAATTCAGATCACACTGCGATGAGAACGCTGATCGCGGCTGGTGCTGGTGACCGATGGCCCGGCCACCATCTGTGATTCAACAATATCGATTGAGGATCAGGCAAACTCAGAGTCCAGCCGTGGAAAGCACCTGCAACGATGTCGTTCGACCCCAAAATCATCGCGAAAGCCCGGCGGGAAATCAGTCGTCGCGATGAAGTGATGAAATCTGTCATGCGTCAGGTTGGACCTTTCACTCTGAAGGCGGAACCCGGGGGGTACGAAATCCTGGTACGATCGATTCTTTCGCAACAGATTTCGACGGCTGCCGCACGTACCATCAGGACTCGCCTTCAGTCATTACTTCCACGGCGTCGCTTCAGTGCGAAAGCCATTGACAGTCTGACTGACGACCAATTGCAGAGCGTCGGAGTATCCGCGCAGAAGCGAACGTATCTTCGTGATCTGACCCGCTGCACCCTGGACGGGACAATCCGTTTTCACCGAATCAGCAAAGCCAGTGATGAAGAGGCCATTGCCGAACTCATTCAGGTGAAAGGAATCGGGCGGTGGACCGCTCAGATGTTTCTGCTGTTCAGCCTTGGCCGGCTGGATGTCTTTGCTCCTGACGATCTGGGTTTGCAGAACGCCATCACGCGTTTGTACGGTTATGAAGAACGGCCCCGGAGAGAGGAACTGCTTTCCGTGTCGGAAAAATGGGCTCCCTGGCGCAGCATTGCATCGTGGTATCTCTGGCGTTCGCTCGACCTGAAAACATCTGCCGACGAATACCCGGTCTGAATTTTGGCCAGGCCGACTGACAGCCCGACGAAGACCACGCCAAAGACATCATCTGTGCAAGTGCATCGCATGAAGCGCTGACCTGCTGTCGTGCGGACAGCCTCTTCTCAGGCCAGCCTGGCGAGGGACACTTTCATGGGGCATCGATTCCCTGCTGAAGTGTCGGATTCTTTTTCTCCGGGGGGGCCGGTGAGCTAACGGATGTTGTCAATCCAGGGCCAGCCGAATCTGCCCGGGTGCCAGTCAACCGTGAATTCCCCACCGGGCTTCAGGTTCACAGGAGGCATCCGGCGCACTGGAAATGATCGCCGGCACGCAATGTTGGGTTCGTCTTTTGGATGAAAGGAAATCTCCCATTCCCTGCCCTGATCAACTTCCCGGGCTGCGTCGACCACAACGACTCGGGCCCGTGCTGCTCCGGAATCGAAATACATGTTCAGGCCGAATGCCCAAAGCCCCACTGTCAGGCCCCCAAGCAGTAAAGACCCTGCAGCGCAGACAATCCAGTATGTCCAGCCGACGACGGTGTTGGTCAGCATGACATGTGGACTTCCTGTTTCAAATGCGCGTCCGCTGGCGATCGCCAGCAGATTACGGTCGTGCATTCGCTGCTGCTCCGACTTCAGCTCGTGCAGGATATACGCAAGCGCAGATCCACCCAGAACGATTCCGCCAATGATCCCAACAGCGGCAACAATGGGTACGCTCATCGCAACAGGAACACAGTTCATCATCAGATAGAGATTCAGAAACAACACAGCAAAGATTCCGACAACGGCAATGCCTGTCAGCAGATTCTTTCTCCACCGACCTGCGGGTTTCGGTTTTCGCATCAATGACACATCTTCATTGAAGGGAAGAAAACCATACAGTTGTGCTGTCTTCCGGAACTGTCCCTGAAGCCAGATGACGGGAACACGATCCCCCACACGCATCCGAAGTTCTGCAAATTCCTGTTGCCCCGCCATGATACCCAGCCCCCGGAATTCGTGCTCAAACACCCTGCCATCCGTTGTCGGCAACGAAACCAGAACGGCATGGTGGTAGGCCACCGTCTGACCGTTGTAGTGTTGAACAGGTTCAAGCAGGACGTCTTCAATCACGGCCGTCCCAACAATTCCGTGTTTGACATAGCGAAGCGAGTTGCGAGAGATCAGCACCCCAACGAATCCGATCGAACCGATGATTGCAGCTGGCCAAAAAGCAATCTTTTGCCAGGGCGTCCCAACAGGATTCGCTCCAAGCAGTATCGCGAGCAGAAATATGCTGATCCCGCACCAGCTTGCGATCCAGGGTCTGCGAATTCTCCGGCAGCGATAAATCCAGTGAGGAACCAGTCGTTCCGGCTGTTGCCGCAATTCTTCCGGCAGTAGCTCTTCGGGTAACGAAATCAGTTCGGAAGATCCGGCATCGATCTGATCCCCAATTGACTCAAAACTCCGGGCGTCAGTCATCAGAATTTCTCTCTTGCCCGATCGGTATGTTGCGATCGGACGGCCGGGATTTGAATACCCTTGATCTCAGATGCGTTCAGAGGCACCCGTATCGTAAGAGACAGGACGAGTGATGAAAATCTCTTGATTGTTATTCGATTGACCAATCCGCCGAGCACATCACTGGCCAGCGCACGAAAAAAGCCGTCGACAACAATTGGTTGCCGACGGCCTTTGTTTTTTCAGGTGCTTCTTTGGACTCAAAGCAGTTTAGCCGCGTTTGAATTCCAGAGCAGCCGCGTTTGTTGCAGACAGCTTGAAGCTGAAGCTGTCGTTTCCGCTGAGAGTCATTGAGCCGGCGAGCTTCTGATTATCGGACTGACGAATCAGGCTGAGCGTTCCATTTTCAACAGCAAATGATCCCTGGAAGGAGCTCTTTCCACCAGACCCGTTTGTCGCGATCCATTCGAACGATCCGTCGGCCTGCAGAGACAGCTGCACGGTTGCATTGTTTCCAATGGACGCGGTCCAGACTCCAACATGCACGGGCACAGTGCTGGTTGGTGAATTGGTGGTTTGAGGAGCCGGTGGTGCGAATCCTCCCAAAGCCTGCAGTGCGGACATTTCTGCAGACGCAACCGTCGATTGCGATGGTGGAGTGTTTACGACCGTCTGCTGAGTCGGGGCGACGACTTGTTGCTGGGTCGGTGCCACAGCTTGTTGCTGAGCTAAACCTGCCTGTGCGACCTGAACCGACTGTGTTTGCGGCTGCGGTTGAGTTGGCAGTAGCTGCGGTTGCTGCTGTGGCTGAACCTGTGGTAGTTGTTGAATGCCTGAGACAGGTGGCAACGTTGATTGGGAAATCACTTGCTGAGAAGGTGTGTAAACAGGCTGTGGCTGAGAATAAACAGGCTGTGAATACGGGTACGACGGCTGCGAATGCGAGTAGTGGTTGTAGCTGGAAACGTATGATGGCGAGTAAGAATGGCTGTAGGAGCGACCGACAGAGTAGCCACCGGAACGACCGTGGCATCCGGCCATTGCTGAACTTGTTGAAGCGGCAACCAGGGCAACTGAAGCAGCGACGATGATTGATTTTGTGAAGCGTTTCATGGCGGAACTCCTGAGGTTTGAGATTCGATTTTTTTGAATGTTTTCTTCGGGTCTGAATCTCCGGGCGCAATTTGCGGAAATGTGTTACACCGTTTTTTCACGAAAAGCTGAATTGACCACCATTGGTCGTTTTGAACCTGATTGCCGGGGTCCGAAGAGCGAGCCAGGGAAGTCAGGCAAAGACCAGATCCGGAGGAACGAGCTGCATGAAGGCCGGCGTTACACGAAAACAGCCGCTGACAGCCCTGGAAGGCTGTAGCGGCCGTTTCGGAACGCATGGATGAAGCTGCGTAGTCCCCGACGCCACTTCACCCGAAACTCAGTTGCTGAGCCATGAATCCAGCGTCTGAGAGGCGTTCTGAGCTGTTTCTTTTGGAGCGAGTGCTTTCTTGGATACCGAAGTCAGCTGAGCAACGTATTCCATCGTGCTTTTCAAAGCATCGGGCGTCGCCGTGGCGTCGATCTTGACGACGTAAATCAATAGGTAGTCGCCATTTGTGGCTTTTTCGATGCTCCATCCGCCCATTTTTGTGCGGGCACTTTGTTGAAGCAGAAGCATTGTGGTTGCGGCGTCCGGGGCTTCCTTCAGTGTGGTCGCCAGTGACCAGATTCTGCGAACATCGGCTCTTTCAAAGTACTCCGTCTCCTTGCTGACGAAAACAGACTGGTTTGATTTGTCCTTCTGCTCAAAAGTCACTTCCAGGTGACCCGATTCGTGAGTCTTGAACGTCAGATCGGCTCTGGACAGCACGTCGTTTGCCGGCAGTGGCGCGGGCTTCCACGGGCCTGCCAGGAATGCCGTAACTTCAGTCACGTCAACGTTATAGCTCACAAGACGGGCCTTGGGAGAAATCGCCTGACTGATGGCGACCAGCTCACCGTCATTGTTCACCACTGGTCCACCACTATCGCCGGAGTTGATCGGCGATTGTGTTTCAACGACCTTGAAATTGTGTTCGCCGGCCCCAGTACTGAAGTTCTTCTTGTAGACGGAACGCACGGTACCCGAGGTGAAGACCCACAGAGCATCGGTTGAGCCGGGGTTGCCGATCGACTGAACGTCCTCGCCTGGCCCAATACTGTCGCCAGCAAGTTTCACCGCAGAGATGCCATCCGGGATCCGATCAATTTCGATCATCGCCAGATCTCGTTTCCGATCCACACCCAGAACACGCCCTCGAATTCCCAGTTTTTTTACGTTTTCGAGATAATGCGATCGTTCGACGATGGGCTTACCGCCCTTTAACTCCGGAAAGAAGATCACGGCCGCTCGAGCATCACCGACCACATGATAGTTCGTAATCAGCAGCTTCTTTTCGCTGTCCACCAGAACACCCGTGCCACTGGAGGTTTCGCCGTTACTCTTGGCCAGGACCCATGCCGTCGAAGTCAGCGTCTTCTGGTAAACCTGATTGTCGGCCCGGCAAGGGCGAACGTGTCCAGTCAAACATGCCAGGGCTGCAGCGAGACGCAGGACGTTTCCGGGAGAGAAGATTGTTCTTAAAAAGCTCATGGCAACACCTCTTGGGACGAGTGGACTTTCGAAAAGTTGGTTTCGATAAACGTCCGGGCGTATTTGCAGCGGTTCTGTTACAGATGAAATCCTGCCGTTTCGTGGCTCTACCCATCGAACGTGCTCCTGATCGGGTCGCAGATCTGAACAACCCGGCACGAATTCAGCATCAGGATTGCCGCACATGCAGTCGGGCTGGCTGCAACCGATGATCATCAGTTTCCCGAAAAGCATGACTCAAGTGCCCCGTTCTGCCTTGAACTGCACGGGACCGAATGGAGCCGCCGAACGGACGTTCGTCCGCCATCAACTCGCCCCACCTTCCTCAACGACAGCGAAAATCGGAATCCCGTGTAGATAACCGTCGTAAGGAAATATGGGGTCGTGGACCCCATTTCAGATTCTCTTACGGAAATGAAAACCCGATCGCGACCCCGCAGTATCAGGACCATCCCGTCTTGTTGGCCAGGGACTGCACCCGCGGCTAGTCCGTTGAAAAACCAGGACAGGCACGCAGGACGACTGGAAACCATGGTGTTTTAAGGTCTCCTGCACGAGCCAGTCCCGTTCTTCAACAGGCTGCTAACCGGGGCGACGTTTCTTAGTCAGCTCGTAATCAAGCCAACACCACAATCCCCGTCAATCTGTCCACATCAATCTGTAAGTATCTATCCTGTGAACCAACGCAGGATGTTCATCGCTGGAGAATGTCATGCGTCTGCTTTTGAATCGTCTTTTTTTGATCTCTTTTCTGACGCTTGCCCCAACAAATGCGACCGCTGGAATTGTTACCTACACGTCGCAATCGGTTTTTGAGTCGAATGCCCCCGGCCTGATCACGCATGACTTCTCGGCAGCGATGGTGGATCCCGGATCGGCTGCATTTGTCACCGGACCCATTGACAGCCTGACGAACAATGCCGTTTTTAGTCCTGGCGTTATTGCCCCCGGTCTCACGATTTCATCGAGTGGTGGTGTAGATCCACTTCGGAATCAGTTGTATGTCGCCGGGGTTGGAACGGTGGGAAACACGGTCAATGGGATCTATACCAACGGCAGCGATGCCACGATGAGCCTCGATTTTGGTCCTCAGGTTTCAGCCGTCGCACTGAACCTGATCGGATTTACAAACAACACCGGAGCCAGGTCCTTTAATATGACGGTCATTGGCAGTCTCGGCACCCACCTATTTTCCACGCCAATTATTCCCGATTTCGGTCCGGGTGTCTTCTTTGGTCTGACCGGTACAGCTGGCGAAAAAATTCAAAAAATCAGCTTTCAGTCTGGAGGAGGGGCCAACGAAGGGATCACAGCGATTGCTTTCGGCGAACCAATCGTCGCCAGTGCTGTGCCGGAACCCAGTGCATTTGTGCTGAGCATGCTGGGTATTGGCGGTTATGGTCTGAAGCGGTTCAGAAAAAGATCTCACCAGCGGACGGACAACTAATTGACACAGCTAAATCAACCGCAGCAAGGTAGAAAATCTTTACAACGCTGCCGCCGCCTGCTTCAGTAGCGGCCGTCACCCAAGACCAGACCGCCGCCGCATCGCGCGAAGATTGAAGGCTCCGGCTGGGACAGAACCGAGCGAGTCGAAGCTCCGCAACTCTGCCACCGAATACCGCCGGCAAGGCGGTCACCAGAAGAATCCGGGACAGCGGCCTGATACGGCAAGGCTTCATTCCCGGATGCTGTGGCCCCTCTGGCGAAACGCCTGGCATCTGCCGCAGCCCATTTCACTGTGATTCTGTCCTCGAAACACAGAGCCAATCCCGCCACGTGTGGATTCCGACGGAATGTGGAATCGAGCATCGATGACTCGCCGAATCCAACAGACAAAAGTCGTCGATTCCTGGTATGCTGACGGCGTTGAGTCAATGCGGTCAGATGTCGCCATGGACCCGGTCGATTTTCTGTCCGGGGACCCACAAGGAACGTAGGGCATCGTGGTAGAGGCTCTGAGAGCATGTCTCGTCGAAACAAATCCTGACAAGACCAAATCGCAGCGTTCCTTTCCGGAAAGCTGGACTCGAGTGCATGAGTTACGCAACAATGGACCGATGACAGAGACAGAGATGACTCTGGTTAAACACAAGTCGTCCCGCAAATCCCTCCCAAACGACCCACCTCAAACAATTCAACACTGCGGCGAAACTGTTAAACAGTACACCGCTCCTTTATCACTGGATAGCGCTGTTATGATGCGATTTCAGGGACCATCATTTCGTTTTTGTGACGGAGTTCGCCGAAGATCGTTCCTGCAGGCAGGGTCACTGGCTGTTGGCGGACTGACTTTGTCTTCGCTGTTGCAGGCTGAACAGGCCAGCGGCCGCCGTTCGCATCGTTCCGTCATCATGGTCTATCTGTCCGGCGGAATCGCACACCAGGATACCTTCGATCTGAAGCCGGAAGCTCCGGCAGAAGTTCGGGGAGAGTTCAGACCGGTCAACACAACTGTGCCGGGCACTCAGTTTTGTGAGCTGCTGCCGAAGCTCGCCGGTATCGCGGATAAGTGTACCATTTTGCGGTCGATCGTCGGGCAGCGCGACGAACACAGCAGCTTTCAAAATGTTACCGGCTGGACGATGGGTGAAGTACAGCGAAACGGAACACCACACTTCGGATCGATCGTTTCAAAGATTCAGGGTGGTACCGATTCCGTCACGCCTCCATTTGTCGACTTGTTTCCCACGATGCAGCATCGTCCCTACAACAGCACGGGGGCCGGTTATCTGGGAAGTGCATTCAATCAGGTCCGCGCTGATGGTGAAGACCTGGCAAATATGAAATTGCAGTTTGTAGAATCCGATGCCTTTGGGCGGCGGTTGGGATTACTTGACCAGCTCGACCAGATGCGACGACAAACAGACAACCACAGTCTGGATGACATGACCGAAAGTTATCGTCGCGCGTGTGAGGTCCTGACATCCAGTAAACTTGTGGACGCAATGAACGTCGAACGCGAAGATCCTGCCGTGCGAGAACGTTATGGGCGTGGATCCAGCAAGCATCTGGGAGACGGAGCACCGATGTGGAACGACCAGCTTCTGACCGCAAGACGCCTGGTTGAAGCCGGCGTGCGTGTCGTAACGGTGGCCTATGGCTTCTGGGACACCCACGGCAACAATTTCGGCCACATGAAACAGCACCTGCCTCTCTTTGATACCGGCATCTCGGCTTTGATTCAGGATCTTTACGACAGGGGTCTCGATAAAGACTGTACCGTTGTGGTCTGGGGCGAATTTGGCCGATCGCCCAAAATCAACGACAAAGCCGGCCGAGATCACTGGGCTCCTGTTCAGTCCGCTTTGGTTGCGGGTGGAGGAATGCCAACAGGCATGGTTATCGGTTCGACTGACAAGACAGCTGCCTATGCCGATAACCGACCGATCCACTATCGAGACATTCTGGCCACGATCTATCACAACCTGGGTATCGATCACGACGCATACATTCGCGATTCCAGTGACCGGCCGGTGCGTATTCTCCCCGAGGATGCACACCCGATTCGGGAACTGGTGGCGACCTGATAACATACCCACCCGGCCATCGTTAACATTCACGAATCGGTCCCGGCAGAATCGCCTCCACGGCTCGGAGATTCATGGCTCAGGGAATTCACGAATGGACACGGCACACCCAAACTGTCGGGAGCAAAAACCGTGACCCTCTGCAAATCCTGTCTTTGTATTTTTACCTGTGCCCTGGTTCTGATGTCGAACCATGTTTTCGCTCAGGCTCAATCGGACGGTGAAATCCGCTTCGAAGAGGACATTCGGCCGATACTGACAGAACACTGCGCGAGTTGTCATGGTGGGGTGAAGAAGCAAGGTGGCTTCAGCGTCCTGAGTCGAAGTCTGCTGCTTGCTGAGACTGATTCGGGACAGCCTGCTGTTGTCCCCGCCGACGCAGAAAGCAGCGAACTTCTGAGACGCGTCAGGTCAAGTGATCCGGGGGATCAGATGCCGCCGCAGGGACACGATCGGTTGAGCCCTCAGGAAATCCGGGATCTTGAACATTGGATACAGCAAGGGGTGACATGGCCGGAACACTGGGCATATCAACCACTGTCGAAGACAACAGCGCAGTTGACATCCGATGACGGAGACGCATCATCGATCGGTCAGCCCCTGATTGACGGTATCAATCCCGTCGACTGGTTCGTTCACAAGAAACTGGCTCAGCAGAAACTGCAGCCATCCGAACAGGCCGGTCGGAGAATTCTTTTGCGACGGCTTTCACTGGATCTGACAGGACTAAATCCCCTGCCCGAAGAATTAAAGTCATTTGAGGAAAACGAACTTCCGGACGCATTCATCAGCCAGGTGGACCGACTGCTGGCATCGCCGCATTTTGGAGAACGCTGGGCGCGACATTGGCTTGATGAGGCTCGCTACGCCGACTCCGAAGGGTACGAAAAAGATTCTGTCAAGAATGATGCGTGGCGGTTCCGTGACTGGGTGATTCGGGCAATCAACGACGATATGCCATTTGACGAATTTACTCGCCGGCAGATCGCCGGAGACCTGTTGCCTGATGCCACAGATGACGATCGGATTGCCACCCAGTTTCACTTGCAGGCACAGTTCAATCTGGAGGGTGGTGTTGATGCCGAGGAAGACCGTACCAAGCGAGTGATCGATCGAGTCGGCACGGTCAGTTCGGTATGGCTGGGTTCTTCTCTGGCGTGCTGTCAGTGCCATGACCATCCGTATGATTCGTTTCGACAGCGTGATTTTTATGCAATGTACGCTTTCTTCAATAACGCAGATTTTGCCGCGGACTTTCTCGGCGACGTGCCAGCGAATGCGGACAAACTTCGTGAAGAACGGAAAGCGAAGTGGTCAAAGATCGCAGATCTGCTGCGTCGACAGGTAGACGACAAGAATCTGAGCGATGATGTCCAAAGCCAGTTGTCCAGTCTTCGATCTTACGACAACAGCAAGGGTTTCACCCGGTACCTGACGGAACGGAAGACGGACAAACGGAAGACCTGGGTTTTCACGCGAGGCGATTTTCTTCAGCCAGATCAGGCTCAGGGCGATGTTGCCCCCAACGTGCCATCCGTACTGCCCGGGGCGTTCGACGACACGGTGGATCGCAATCGACTGGACCTTGCTGAGTGGCTGGTTTCGACCGAGAACCCTCTGACAGCTCGTGTTGAAGTCAATAAGGTTTGGATGCACCTGTTTGGCCAGGCACTGACGGATCAACCGCAGGAGTTTGGCTCCAGAGGCTCAGCACCGTCACATCCGGAGTTGCTGGATTTTCTGGCTTCCTGGTTCATGCATGAAGGTGGCTGGAGCCGCAAGAAATTAATTCGCCTGATCGTTTCATCCGAAACCTGGCGGCAGTCGTCCGTGGTGCGTCCCGAATTGATCGCCCATGATCCGAACAACCACTTTCTCGCTCGACAGAACCGATTTCGCGTGGAAGCGGAAATAGTGCGAGACCTGAGTCTTCAGGTGTCCGGGCTGCTGACCGATGAGATCGGTGGCCCAAGCGTATTTCCTCCGCTGCCATCGATCATTGCCGAACAAACCTATGCCGGCAGCTTCAAATTCAAAGCGTCAGAAGGATCGGACAGGTATCGGCGTGGTCTGTATACGTTTTTTCGCCGCACAGCTATTGACCCCAATCTCAGCACATTCGATTGCCCCGACAGCAGTCTCACCAGCGCGCAGAGAGATCGATCGAATAATCCGCTGCAGGCGCTGGCCGCTCTTCACAATGAAGTATTTCATGAAGCCGCTCAGGCATTCTCTGTGCGACTCCTGACGGAAGGAGAATCGGCTCCGGAAAGTTCAGCGATTATCGATCGAGCATTGGTGCTGACAACTGGTCGGCATGCTTACGAGATGGAAAAAGAACAGCTGCTCGAATTACAACAGGCCGCTCGGATTCACTACATGAGTCATCCGAAAGACGCCGTCGCTTTGTGCGGTCAATACACAACGGACCGCGTTTCACAACCTGAACTTGCCGCCTGGATTGCAACGATGCGAATCGTCCTGAATATGGATGAATTCCTCACTCGAAGTTAGCTTAGCTTAGCAACCTGTTGAAGAACGGGACTGGCTCGAGCAGGAAACCTCAAGACACGACGGTTTCCGTTGGCCCTGCGTGCCTGTTCCGGTTTCTCAACGGGCTGCTAGGTTAGTGCCGCATTGCCAGTGCCGGATGCTTCTGATGGTGATAACGCACCGCGGACTATTTCATCGCCTGCCAGCAGTTTCCGTCAATGCCCGTGATCCATGACTGCGCAACGCCGTTCTCGACGAATTCACTTTGGGATTTCTTTCAGGTTTCCAACGGAGCTGAAGCGTCATGAGAATGCCAACGAGAGACCCGACGTCGGGGGAATGGCAGGTGATCGGGTGCCTCTTGACTGGCAGCCTGTTTGCCTTCGGAATTGTGTGCCTTGTAGTGAGCTACAGGATTGGTGGGCACGCGCCGTCCCTGGAACAACTGTTACGGTCTACTGGGTGGTATTGTGTCGGTGGTTCAGGGCTGATCTGCGCTGGATGGCAATGCGTCAGAAAATGGCTCTAGTTCTGCCCCCACTCACACAGATCGTCAATCTGATGCCTGGCGACTCATTGAACACCGGAAAGTTACTCGCGTTGTGTTCGCGATTGCCAAAGCCTTCGGGCCGAGAACACTCGCCCTCGAGAATCCGCCGAGGAATCATTTCCTGAGCAGCAGACAGAAACGGCCATCCGATCCGGAAGATTCCCTATCCGAGGTGGACACGGACAGTCAAATTGCAAACGATAGTCCGTCGCTGCCAATCTGCGTTAATCGCGGCGTCCGTGCCGCGTTTAACGCGTCCGGATAAGCTACCGGAAGCTTGTTCGGGCGCGATAGAGCGTGGAGTTCCTCCACGCGCAATGCTTCGGTAAACCCGAAGCACCACAGAATTCTGTTACCTTATCGTAGTTGTAAGTCTCTCGGGACTTGCGACTAACAAGCGGATGAAGCAGATTGGCCATGGACTCGAGCGAGGATGGAAACTCTAGAACGCCAATCCGCTTATCCGAAAGCGGTGACTGCAAGATGGCTGCACATGAAAGCCGCCTCTTTTGAATATCGGACTCACCAAGCCGGCTTCCAGGGGACCGCTGTGGACAATCCGAAACAGTGGCTCTGCCATCCGCTTTGGTCAGCGAGTCACTATCGGAGTGATCGCGACGATGATGCGTCCTCGCAGCTGTTCCACCTGCTTCTTTCGATGCTCGTCGACTTTCTCCGCAGCCAGTGTCGCAGCGCCTGACAGTCCGCCGCCTGCGGCGGCGAGCGATGATGTTTTCACCATCTCTGTCACATCCAGCAGCAATGTCTGACCGTCAGCAATTATCAGACACATCCGATCGCCAATCGGGTTGTCTAAATCCCCAACCGAACACATGAGTTTCACCAAACGATCCCCTCCCAGCGAATTCACACTGAACGCTGTTTGCAGGGAAAAGCCATCGGCGAGATTCTCCAGATTCACTTTCCCTTCAATGCCGTCAAAGGTGGTGCTTTTCGGAGCCGCCAGACTCCTGCCAATCGTGAACGGATCCTGCGCTTCAGCGATTTCCTTCAACGGCAACAGAGCCCAGGGGTGTTGACTGCGTTCTTTATGAAACGTGATATTCTTCTCGAGCCACTCGATCTGTTCTCTTGAGCTAAACCGCAGCACACGGATTTCTGTCGTCGTCTGGATTTCCGCAATTCTCCGCAGCTCGCACAGCAGCTCCGCAATCTGATTGTGAATATCGTCCGTCTGACGAATGACAAGGGTAAGTGTGTTGAGCTCAGGCACGACCATTGCATCAAACTTCCAGGAATCCGGTGCAATCGTTGTCTTGATCAGTTCCACGAGACTGGAATAGTCGGGCTTCATTTGCTGCTCATCCGGTTCCGGAGAATTCGCGTCCGACATCGGTACTACCAAATCTGCGACCTGGTAACATCGGACAGTCATTTGCCCTGACACGTCCGGGAGGACAGCCTTATCCGCGACGGGGGCGTGAAACCGGATCACTTCATGTGCGACCTGGTACGACATTCCGCATTCATCACACAACAGAGTCAGAGCATTCTCCAGCGTATCATCAGTGACAGCCAACGACACCCTCTTATCTGCCAAAGGAACATTGGCTGATTTCAACGAGCCTGTGTCAACGGCAATGCTCACTTGATGATCCATCGCGATCGTACGAACGGCTTCCATGAAGGACGTATCGTCGAACTTCAGAGTGACTTTCTGCGACAGTTTTTTAAGCAAAGCCTGCGATCGTCCACTCACAAGAGACTCGTCTTTCGGCGACACCGTGATGGAATCGCAGGCCTTTAGAACGTCGTTCCATTTTCCGTTCAGACGAACATCTGCCAGGCTGATCAATCGATAAGTCGTCACAATCTGGCCCGTCTTTGCCGGGACCTGACGCCCCAGAACAACCCGTGAATCAGCGGCTGAAGCAAGTCCAACAGCAGAATTAAACGCATCCAGAAGTCGCGTTTCGCGTCCGTTCAGCAGCTCAATACGGCCCGGATTCTTCACGGCACCGGTCACTGTAACCAACCTGTCTTTCGGCCTTGCATCGTCGCTCACGGGATTTGCCTGAACCAGGACCAACAGCGACTCATTCTGCTTCCAATTGATTCCGCCGATCAGCAACGCCTGATTTTCGTCAATGCGAGCAGGCAATCTCAATGCCAAATGCTGCGTCCTGAGACCTGGAGCAGTCAGGACTTCCTGACGGCCGTTCACTGTCTGTGAAACCTGCACACCGTTCTCGTCGTCAAGATCGCAAACTTCGATGTCACCAACGACAGACACTGCGTTCTCCTGAATCTCCGGCGTGACGCGCAGCGTGACCCCTTCTGCAGCTTTGTGCGTCTGAGGCTGGTCATCCTTGACGTCGACCAATATCGACCGGTCCACACCATCTCGGAACTGACATTCCGTGTGATTCGTCACGAGTGTGTCCGGAAGCTGTTTGATGTTCATTTTCACATTGTTTTGTGCCGTGTGCCGCAGGACTGAAAACGCAGCTTCATCAATAACCTGTAGCGGCAATGATTGACGATCCGGACCGAAGCCCGGCAGATCGGCGAGCAGGCGATCTATTGACTCAATCGGCCCGGAAATCAGAGTCGCCTGAACTCGAACCTGACGAAATCCATGCTTGCGGAGTTGAGCCACACGTTGCCGAATTCGTTCATGCCCCGTCGCGTTGTGAGTCAACAGCAACACATCGTTTTTCCAGATCGCCACGCCGCTTTCAGCTCGAGGCATTCCAGCGAAGGGCCAGATCTCGGCCACTAAAGCATCCTTCGCATCGAGTTCGGAAAACCCACGTTGTTTGCATAGCCTCTCGAGCAAATCCCCCACGGCGTATTCGATGGTTTCAACCTTCACCGCGGCGACTTCGTCGTCCTTATCCACCAGCCCCGGCTGCTCGAGCACCTGATAAAGAACTTCTCCTTCCGCAACACGCTCAGCATTCTGATCGGACGTCTGCCCGGGCACCGCACCCGGCAGAACAGCGATGGCCAGCAGCATCGCGCCGGAAATACTCTTCCATGACATTCGCTTTTGACTTCCCTGTGTCAGCGACATGATTCTCTCCATTCGTTGAGATGTGATTTCCACGGGCTTCATGCCGGGAAAGACGGGGACGGGTTTCAAACAATGCTTACTTTCGATGACGGCCAGTAAAATGCGAGCATACTCCGATGGCGAACAGCTGCTGATGCGGATGGTTTCTTCGTCGCAGCACTGTTCGGTGGCTCGCGTCAGACGACGATTCGCCATCCACACCGGCGGCCAGAACCACCAGAGACACTGGGCAGTCGCCTGACACAGTCCCACCCACAGATCGCCTCGCCGAATATGCACCAGTTCGTGTGTCACGATCGGTCGCAGTTGATCGTCTGTCATGCTGTCCAGCAGAATTCGAGGCAGCACAATCACCGGCCGCAGGACACCCAGCACGGCGGGTCCGAACAGCAGGTCGGTCACCCACACACATGGTCGGCGTTTCAGTTTCATTTTCTCCGCCACCGAATTCGCGATTGCCTGAGGGCGATCTTCCAGAGAGACGACTCGCTTGCCGCGAATCGCCTTCACGCAGGAAGCATACCGAAGTGCAATCACCAGAAACCCAGTCAGCATTGACGCCAGCAAACCCGCCGCGAACCACGGAAACCGCCGCACTGGCTTCAGAACCGGGCCCGCCTGAAATTCTCCAGCGGATCGCGAAAACGCTTCGGCGTCCGGGTCTTCCGAATGATTCTCAATCGCCAGCCACGCAGAATCTGCAGCCACGAAACCTGCATCATTCATAAGACTGTTGGTTGCTGAAACTTCAGCTTCGTAACCGCCACGAAGCGCACCTGAACGATTCGAAAATCCGGCCATCGTCTCATCAGAAATCGCCGACACCGAATGCAAATCCTGCCGTTCATCCAGTGAACGAGACATCCACGGCCCGCTGATCCATGAAAACACGGACAGTTGAGAACTTACCAGAGGCGGCGTGAGGCATTTCAGCAGCACAACCAGCCACAGGCATCGCACGACGAACGGTCGATGACGCAAAAAACGCCCGGTCATCATGACCGCAGCCACGACAGCAACAATCTGAGCCGCATGGATGATCACGACCGACATGAAGAAGTCTTCATTCATGACGGTCTCCTTCCAACCGGTTCAACAGCGATCGCAGTTGTTCAATATCTGCCGTGGAGAACTCTTTTTCTTCAACCAGATGCTGTACCAGAGGCATAGCATCACCACCAAACAGCCGATCCACGAGATCGTCCACGGTTTCTCGAATCACAGTTCGAGGCTTCACGCGAGGCGAATAAATCTTCGCTCGGTTTTCCAGCCGAACATTCAGATAACCTTTTTCCTGCAGCCGCTTCAGATAGGTCTGCACCGTGGTGAAGTCCACCTCGCGCCCGACCGGCAGAGCCTCAAACACCTGCCGCACGCTGGCTGATTTCAGCTCCCACACCAGCCGAGCAATCTCCAGCTCAGCCTTCGACAACCCCGGTCTCGGCGGCATACGAAACTCCTTCTTTCGACACTCTACCAATCAGCGACAAATGTCCTTGACAGATTCGAAGTGTAAGGACATTTGTCCCTGAGTCAAGGGTGGTCGGGAGCACAAGCAGGCAGGTTGGGGCAACCGTAGATTGGGACAAGAGCTCGCAGCGAACGACTGCCCACCATTGACATCGACCATCGATCCGCAGCCGTCATCCAATTCACGGTGGCCGGTGCGGAGATTGTCTCACCCTAAGGTACTTATTCGGGTGAGCCGTTGTTGGCACGATCACTTTTGAGAAGCTCTTCGACAAGCTCAGATGTCTGTTCCGTCCGCGAAAAGATTCCGCGCAGCCTGCCTGAACGATCGACGACGAACTGGGTTGGAATTGAGGTCACTCCCCACTGCGACTGAATTGGTCCACGATACGGGTCATGAATCAGACGGACGGAATCGGGCGCCAACTTTGCGTTTTGACGCAGCACGTCCGGTGCGCCTTCTGAATTTGACACCGCGATGTTCACAAACCGGAATGGCTGGTCTTTGTGCGCTTTCACTAAAACTTCATCAGGGGTACTCCATTCCGAGTTCCCGAATGCACGTCCGCTGTAAGTATCAAAACTGATCACCACGACGTTTCCGAGATGCTCGAAGAGGCTGAAGACACCACCCCGCACGTCCACCGCTTCAAACGGTGGTGCTTGTTGTCCGACGATGACGTGTTCCAGAGCAAAGCGGAGAGTCTTTGCGTCCTGGCCGAATGTGTGTCCGGAAGTATCAGTGCGAGGAATATCGCCGTATTCCTTTTCGACGATCTTTAACCAGCCGATGGCATTCGATCGCAGTTCCTGAGGATCGATCGCCTTCAGGATCTTCACCTGCTGTTCCAGCACGGTGGCAGCCCGCTCCGCGAAATCCTTTGGCCCACTGATCACCTCATCTGTCGACGTTCTCTTCAGATCCGCCAGGTGCGATTCGATTTCGTTAAGCCGATGCAGGTTTCGCAGTTTCCGGTGAGCAAACTCCGCTCGGGTGAAAAGTGCGGCGGCACGCACAGCTGGATGAGGACTACGACCGGCTGCTCGTCGCAGCAGATCATCTGCCCCCAGTAGTTCCAGACCAAACGTATAGTCGCGGAGATAGATGAACGCCCGAGCAAGATCTTCGTGCCCCAAATATTGATCGCTGAGCCGATCGATGGCTTCACGTTGAATCCCGGGTGCACCAATTCTAATGACTTCCACAAGCGACAGAACTGCTTCCCGATGGCCGCGATATTCCTCTTCGAATTTCAGGAAACTTGTTGCCGGTGTTTCCTGCGGGACAGATTTCTCCGGTAAATAGGGACCGATCAAATCCTCCGAATCGGAGTGCCGTCCGAACTCCCGTTCACCCCGAAGTGCTTCCCTCAGCTTCCGCCACGCTTCTGCCGCTTTCCTGTCACCTACAGATTGAATCGAAGTGGCGCGATGGACTCGAAGTTCCCAGTCGACATTGTCGACATTGTCCAAATCAGCAGCCAGTCCTTTCAATGTGATTACCTGCCCCGAGTCCGTTGAAACATGCGGTGCAGAACCACCGGCCATATACCACTCGCCGCGGTCACGATCCCGAAACGCTCCAATGCCCATCAGGTAGACATTCTCCGCTCTCGGCAGAATCATTTCATATCTGCCCTCAGCGTCCGTTCTTGTGGCGGACGTACCAATTCCGCCGCGACTAAAAGACACGCCTCCCGTGACTTCGAAGTCTTCAACAGGAGTTCCGTCGTCCCAGCGAGCAGTCCCGCGGATTCGCCGAGTGTCGGCTTCTCTCAGATCGACACTGCGGTTTTCCCTCCTGGCCGCGAGCGTCAGCTCCACAGGTGCAATCAAAGGAGTGGATTTTCCCGTGACGGAAACTTCGGGCAGGCGATCGGGAATGGGGGCGTGCGACGTGACGTGCAGCACACATTCCCCAGCTGCCGCCCCAAGAGAGAAGCGTCCGTCGCCATCCGAAACAGCCACTCGCGTCGGATTCCGGACGTGGGGGCGCAGGGTCGGCGGCGTTTCGCGACAGATGAGCTCAACAACCACACCTTCGATGGGATCGCCCGCTTTATTCAGAACCTTCCCTGAGACCACGGAACCCGGTTCAAGCCGGATATCGCCCAGATCGGTCTGATTCGGCGACACGGAAATCATCGCTGGCGAATGGTCGTCTGCGTAAAGGCAGAATGCCACTTCTTCGCTGGCGGGAACAGTGACCTCCAGTCGACCGTCTTCGTCAACGTGCAGACTTTCCATCCAATGAAGAGCATGGCCTCCGCCGTGCATAACGGCTGCCACCGGCTGGCCGCTCGACGAAAGCACGTTCCCGGTGACTCTTCGCCCCGGAAGCAACTTCAATGGCGGAAACTCTTTACCGTCCTGAATCTCCTTGAGTGAAAGGCCGCCCCATGACATGCCCGCGGCGTATCCCGATTTTGCCGTTCTGACGGCAACGGAATTTGTCGGCGGTTGATGGCCGGCGTCGCTGATATCGATCATGAATTGCCCCGAACTGTCGGTTGTGGCCCACCAGGTTCGTAGAGTCGAATCGTGTGATCCCCCGATCTGTTGTTTGACGGCCGATCTCAACGTAACGGTCACTTCAACTCCTTCGAGCGGAACCCCGTTCTCGTCGGTGATGAGTCCCGTCACAGGTTTGGTGATGGTGATCAATTCAGGCTGCGGTGTATCCTGTGCGGGAGTCGTTCCCACCAGAGTGACGTCAGCCACCTTCACACCGTTCTCGTTTGAAATGACTGCATTGACCGTGTTCGACGCTTGAGTTGAATTGCGGGCGGCATCCTCTGCTGGCTTCGCCGGATCACCTGCTTCCGATGGACGTTGGGGTTCGTTCTGAACTCCTGAGGCAGAAGTTGAAGATGCCGCCTGAGCTGGAATGTCCGCTTCGACTGCGGGCGCGGTGGCCAGAGGGCGAATGATTCCCATAACGACGGCCACGCTACCGAAGACGGCCAGAAGAAGGTTGCGAGCTCCGGCGGAACCGGATCGGCGATCGGCTGTGGACGACAGAATCCACTGCAGACGCTGCTTCAGCGGAGGTTCGGCCATCGATACGGCGGCGGTTCCGGGAAGGCGGCGACCGCTGAGCGACGCGGCGACTTCCAACAGACACTGGCCGTATTCTGTTTCCGCAAAGCCCGCGCACAGGACTCGATCATCGCACGCTCGTTCGCGATCCAGAAAACCTCGCTTCGCGGCCAGCCACACCAGCGGATTGAACCACGCCACGCAGACCGCCATTCGCCCGATCCAGTGCCACAGAATGTCGCGGCGTTCCACATGAGCGATTTCATGAGCCATCACCATGCACAGCTTGTCAGTCGTCCAGCCGACAGCCGCCGTCGGTAACACAACGACCGGACGAAACAGACCGGTTGTGAACGGCACCGGCGATTGGTCGGTGAGTCGAAGTTCCGGGCAAGCGTTCCGGCCCAGCCGTTCGCAGGCCGCAAGAGCCGCTTGCGAAACGTGATCAGGAATATCCCGGTCCGCGTTGGCCGCGATTGATCGGCAGCGAATAGCACTCAGGATAAACGAGAGCAGAAAACAGAGCAGTACCGCGAACCAGATCACCGCCAGAACTGCGATCATGGGCACGGTCGAAGATGCATTCGAGACCGTTTCAATGCTCGCAGCCGCTACTTCGACAACGTCTTTATTTGTAACGGGTAGCTCGGAAAAAACCGGATCGAACTCAGGCCTGTCTGTCGGAGTGAAGTCGGCCAACCCACCGTCAGATGCATCGACCAAACCATCCGACATTCGGTCCGTTAGCAATTCGTGCTGAGGCCCCCACGATGTCGCAGAAGAATTATTTGGTTCAAGTGACGCGGTTCCCAATTCCGTCGACTGAGGTTCCGGCGGTGTCTGCAGCGGAATTCCTGGAGCGGCAAACAGCACAACGGCCGTCAGCATGATGGCACTTCCAGTGGCCTGCCACAGGCTGAACCGCACGGCAGCGCTTTGTCGCCGAGCCATCCACAGCAGAAGCCGCCCGCAGACGCACAGCAGTGTGCTGCTGATGGCGATTCCGGAAAGTTGTTCGACGCCGATCTGATTGAGGACGGTGATCCACGAATGTTCATTCATGACTGGTTCTCCTTGCGAGCCTTCTGAATCATGTCCGACATTTCCTGCAGTTGCTCGTCGGTGAGTCGCCCGGCCGTTGCATCCAGCAAAGCTGCGACAGCGTCGGTCGGCGAATCTCCAAACACGCTGCTCAGCAGTCGCCGGACGGCTGCCAGTCGAGCTTTCTCCTGACCGGCGGCCGGACGGTACAGATACTTCTGACCGACCTGCCGAAACTTCAGCCAGTTTTTTTCCACCAGCAGATTCATGGTGGCTCGCACGGCCGAATAACTGGGCGGATCCTGAAGCTTCGCCTTCACGTCACTCACACTGGCCTCCCCCGCCGCCAGCACCGTTTCATAAATCTGCCGCTCCCGCTTCCCCAGTTCCAGAGGAGTCTTCTTTTTTGAACCACCCATTTCGCCGTGAACTCCTCTGTTACAAACCTGACACATGCTGCTAATTATTTAGCACATCGTGCTAATATTTCAGCACACAAAGCGTTTGTCAAGACCGAGCGGGGAAACTGGAAGACTGTTCGCCAAAGTCGTCCTTCACGTCGCCGTCGCGCTCCGTCTTGATCAGCTGGCAGAGTTGACTTGTCACATGATTCATAAAGCATTGGAGCCTTAAGCCTGCCGCAAAAGGGATATGCGATCAAAGAGAGTCATAATCCCGGTACACTCCGGCGGTTCGTCAGATGCTGTTCACCCCGGCCGTGGAAATGTGGACCTGGCAAAAGGGAGTCGAATATCTGTGGAACGTCGGCACTCCGGAAGCCGTCGCACTACTGAAGCAACGGTATGATCACAAAGGCCCCGATGACGACCAGGCCAGAATGCTGCTCTGCCAGGCACTGATTGGATTTAAGGACGACCGCGGTCTTCCGGAAGCGTTGCGCCTGATGGCGGAAACTTTCGAAGACTCCGTTCCACCAACGGACGCCGGCGAAGCCAGAGCTCAAAATAAACTCACCGACAGAAAACGCCAACAGTCTCAATACGTCTTCCGAAACGCGACGGATGAAATGATCACCGCCGTCGCTCTGGGTCACGGCGACACCCGCAACACCGCCATGCAGCGAGCCATCCTGAGTATCCTGCGCACCTCCAACATATTCCCGGAAGGACTGGCTGCCACCGTCCAGCGCTGGGCTCAATCGGACCACCACAACCTCCGCACCGAAGCCCGCGACCTGCTGAGCCGCGAAGGAGCGTTGAGGAAGCCCCGTTGAATTCGAGCCGCAGCCAGTCGAGCATGGGTGGTCGCTCGCTGAATGTCGGTACGTCAGTGTAAGATCCGGTTGTTTCATCGATCAGTAAGCACTGACAGAAATAAGCGATCTCAACGTCAAACATCAGCCTTTGTTCCCACGAAATCATCAATGAACCTTCGATTATTCTGTCTGGCACTTCTGTTCATCGTCACCGGAACATCCACAAGAGCTGATGACAAGTCTGCGGATGGCTCTGTGCCTGTGGAGCCGCTGGCCAGGGGAGGGGAGGTTCTGTTGGAAGATCATTTCGAACGGAATGATCTGGGCGAGTGGAAGAGCATCATTCCGGCATTCGCGGTTCGTGACGGAGTTCTGGCATCGACACAGCAACGCAGTGATCACGGGGCCGTCGGACGCGTTTATCGCGACATGGGTAATGTCGTCGTGGATTTTCGGTTTCGCCTGACCGGTTCCAGAACATTCAACGTTGTCTTTGATGATAAGAATCACAAAGGGTCACACGCGGGACACATCTGCCGAGTGACCTTTGCAGCCAATTCGATTCGTCTGGGAGATGATAAAGAAGGCGTGATGCGCAACGACATTTTTGAAATGCGGCGCGATGCGAACCGAAGAGCAGACGCCGACAAACTTCTGATCGGCAGAGGCTCAACCGCAAAGGTTCAGCTGCAACAGAATCAGTGGTATCAGGCAACCATCGAAGTTGTGGGCGATCAGATGCGAGTCTGCATGGATGGTCGGCCGCTCGGATACCTGAAGTCGTCGGGGATTGCTCACCCAACAAAAACCAGCCTGCACTTCACCGTCAGCGGCCCGGGTGTCGAATTTGATGATGTTGTGATTCGTCGAGCAAAGTGACGGCCGGCGATGCCCTCGTCTTTCAACCCATATCAGGCTCCGGCCCCCGACGCCCCAACCCTGATTGGTAACCGACCGATCAGAACTCCGTCGTATTTCGCCGTCATGGTTTGCTGTGTGACAACATTGGTAGTCAGCTTCCCCACGACGATAATCACTGGTGAGTACCTGGAACGCTGGCTGCGTTCTGTGCATCCGCACATCGGAAGGCCCCTCGCCAGTTTCGTCGCGATCACTCAGTGCCTACTGATTTATTGTGGTATTCTGAGATCTGCGTTGTCAGCGGCGTTTCGGTCAGTGAACAGGGAAGCCGTTCCTGTCCACTTGGGAAATCCTGCGATTGCAACCCTGACAGTTGCAGTGGCCACGCTGCTGATCGGAGGCTTTCTGGCAGCATTCGTTGGCGGATGGGCGCTCGCCGCGCTGTTTCTTCCTGTTTTTGTTCCGCCGGCTGTCTGTCGAATGTTTCTGCTGTCAATGGTCCGGGAAATCAACGAATCACTCCCAGCGATCCACCCGCCGCAAACGCATTGAGCGGCTGGCCCGTCACGAATTGCCTGCCTTCAGACAGAAAGACCTGCTCCTCGACAGACCCAGGGCAGTCGAAAAATCCTTCAGAATCCCGTTGACAGCAATGACCCAAATTGTACTATTGTGTTAATACACAAGTCAGGAGTCAGAGCTGTGCAGATTCGTATATCTCAGGAAGACGGGACGCCCGTTTATCAGCAACTGGTGACTCAGATCCGGATGCTGGTGGCGTCCGGACGGCTGGAAGAAGGGCAGCAACTGCCGCCCGTGCGCAGGCTGGCGGAGCAGTTGACGATCAATCCCAACACGGTGGCCCGAGCGTACCGCGAACTGGAAACAGCCGGTGTTGTGGTGACTCGGCGAGGTTCCGGGGTGTTTGTTTCGGATGGCACGTCGCCGTTGTCGCGCAAAGAACGGAACCGCCTGCTGAATGAACGCATCGATGCTTTGCTGGCCGAAGCGGTGCAACTGAACTTCGATCTCGAAACGCTGCCGGAACTCGTCCGCCAGCGCAGCCAGACCTTTCGACAGGAGCAGAATTCATGACGTCTCACTGTGATAATGTCGTTCAAATCAGAGAACTCAGCCGCCGCTACGGCAGGAAGCAGGCGCTGGACAACATCACCATGGACATTCCCACTGGTGGTGTGTTTGGTTTAGTCGGCGAAAACGGAGCCGGCAAGACAACTCTGCTGAAACACATTCTGGGGCTGCTGAAAGCCGAACAGGGAACCGTGCAGGTATTCGGCCTGGATCCGGTGAAGCAACCGGAAGACGTTCTGAAGAACATCGGCTATCTTTCGGAAGACCGAGACCTCCCGGAGTGGATGAAAGTGACCGATCTGATTCACTACCACTCCGCCTTCTTTGCGGACTGGGATCATGCCTACGCCGCTGAGCTGCAGCAGATGTTCGAACTGCCGACCAACCAGCGAATTCGTACGTTGTCGCGGGGTCAGTTGGCTCGGGTAGGCCTGCTGCTGGCGATTGCTCACCGCCCGCAAATGCTCGTTCTGGACGAACCGTCGTCGGGACTGGATCCGGTCGTGCGTCGCGACATTCTGGCGGCCATCATTCGCACCGTGGCTGACGAGGGTCGCACAGTCCTGTTTTCGTCTCATCTGCTGGATGAAGTGCAGCGAGTCAGCGATTCTGTGGCCATGCTGAACCATGGAAAAGTATTACTGTGTGGCGACATGGCCGATGTTCAGCGGCAGCATGTCCGGTTCGTCATTCGGCTGGCAACCCCCTCAGTTGAGCCACCGGATATCCCCGGAGCACTAACATGCACCGGAGAACAGAACGAATGGAGCCTGCTGTGCAACGGGCAGGCCGAGGATGCACGTCGCTGGATTCATCAGGCCAACGCAGAGGTTCTGGAACAGACATCAGCCACTCTGGAAGAGATCTTCGTCGCCCGAGTTGCTCAGGCTCGATGCGGGTAGCACCAGAGACATTTGAAGTCGCGGCATTCAGATCATTTTTTGTTCTCAGATCGGGGGACGCATGACGACAACGATTCGAGTTCTCACGTATCACTATCTGAAATTTGCATTGTGGATGTTCCCCGGAATGGTCGCCATGATGGTGCTCGGCCCGTGGGCGATTTCCGGTCTGATGCAGCTGAAGGCTGGTGAGCCGGTGGCCACTCTGTCACCGGACCGGTTGTATTTTACGTTTGTCGGTGTCGGCGGGCTGTTCGCATGGGTTTGCGCCACGACGCCCGGCAGAGAACTATTCGCTAAGTCACGTCTGCACGTTCTGCCGGTTTCCAATCGATTTGCCGGAACATTTCTGTGGCTGGTCCCGACTTTGATTGTGATTGCCTTCATGCTGCTGGTTCAGGCATGTTACATCATGATCTTCGAAGCCCCCTGGCCGGTTGTGACGACTGTTGCCATGACCAGTATCAGCTGCCTGTTGCTGTCGACGCTGGGCACGTGGCTGCAGATATTGAAGCCATGGCGCGTTGTGACCGGAGCCGTTGTGATGGGCCTCTGGGCGTGCTGGATCGCCCTGCATTTCTTTCCCAACGGCTGGCAGCAGCCCTTCCAGCTCTGGCAAAACCTTTCTGTCAGCGACGCGATGATCCTGACTGCAACCTGTATTGCCTGCCGACATGTCCTGATCCGCAGTTTTGCTCAGAATCGCTGCGGCCGGAGCAATCTTCAGGATGTAATTCAGGCCCTGCAGAAAACTCCGCGAGAATTCTTCGATCGGATGACGTCGGCAGTTCAGTCAGATTCTGCTCCCGAAGCGGAGGAGTCGCTGGGCCTGATGAGTCGACAGAATGCCCGAGGTGCCCTGTGGGGGCTGATGGCCGCTGAGTTCATTCTGTCGGCATGTATGCTGAGCATCGTCGTGCTGACAACCGCTTCCCGGCACGATAACGGATCTGCCATCGTGGTCGTCGTGACGGTCATGATATACGGATTTGTCGGCGGATCTTTGCTGGGGCTGGGCATGGGGAATGAGATTCGGAAACAGGGAGCTGTGCGGAACTATTATGGAACATTGCCATTCAGCGATCGCGGCCTGAGCGAACCGCCTGAAATTAGGCTTTGGCGGTTGTCATTGCAGCTGTGGCTGGCGGCTGTTCTGAGCATGGCTGTTCTATTGCTGCTGCTGACAGTCATCCTGAAGCTCTCTTGAACGGTGCGGTGGCCCATCCCGCTCTGACGAATCTCTGGGCTTCTGCTTCTCTCTACAGGCTGATCGTCGCGGCCGGAGTTCTGGCAGTGACGTATCCGGTCACTGGGCGGTGTCGCGTTCTGATGAACCGTTGTTTTCGATCGTGCGATTTCGTGGCTGGTTCCATTCTCACCAGTGTTGGCATGATTGTGGCACTGATGCTGAGCGAATTCTGTGGACCAATCGGTCATCAAATCGCAGAAGTCGGCGGAGTTCTGATGGTCCTCGGCATTCTGTTAACGACGATTCTGCTGTTTCGAAACGCCGTGCGGAAGAATTTGCTGCCCGCTCTTGTTCTGCCAATAGCAATCGGAATTCTGGCTCTCACCGCTGTCGCGTCGCTGCTGGGACCGGGGCTGCATCCGGCCGCCGGACTGTACCTGACCATTGCCGCTCTGCTGCTGTTGCCTCTGCCAGCACTGCCTCTGGCCATTGTCGATAGTCGTCACCGATAGTTCCATATTCCTTCGCGGGAAGCCGCCTCATTGTCCACTCCCGTCTTCACAGGGATACCCGGGAGCACCACCGCGGCGGGCGAACACAATTCCATGTTGTTCAAGAATTGCAAACGCCTGCAGCAAAGTTGCATTTCCGGGCCACGCAAAGGCCACCGGCTTCGGAATGCCGTACTAAGCACAGCGTTCGTCGATTGCGGTCAGCTGTTCTATCAGCTTCAGCACAATCGTATCGCTGATGCCCCGCCGATGCTGATGACGCCAGACGGATTTGTTCAAGACGGCGAACGAATTCATCACCCGGACGTTCATAGTGCTGCAGCGGCATTCTGGTTCGGCAGCACTGGTATGTGTGAGACGGAATCGTGAAACAGGCGTCACATTCTTGGCCACGATACGGCTGTTGATCGCTTCCCGACATGACTTCGACGATCACAACAGGAGCATCCTGGAAAGTCTGATCCTGTGGATTCTGATTGCAGACAAACGGACTGCGAATCCAGAGCAGAGAGGAGAGAAGCATCAGCGATGCCTCGGAATCGGACATCAGCTCATCAACAACCTCGGTGCTGATCTCTTCATGGCTTACAGCAGGAGCACCGTTATCGAACTGCGTCTCATACCATTGCCCGGCTGTGGCACGATACAAATCGATCGGTGAATCGTAACCTGAAAGACCAACCCCAGTCGCATCATTGATGCCGATCTGTGATCTGTGCCGTCGATCCCTGGCCTCAAGCCACCATCAATCTGCAGAACATGAGACACGCAGAAGGCCGTGCCGAATCTCCCGAACAGAGGGCGACGGTCCAACTGGCAGCTCGTTAAGAAAAGCATTCGTCGCTTCAGCGAGGGATTGCTGTCCCCTGAAGGCCTGGGAAGATGTCTCTCGCGTGCACGCGTCAAATGGTCTTTCGGATCGTCTTGAACGACCAGCGATTGTGCAGGACTACGTACTGGGACGAATTCCCGGGTTGCTGAATAAGTCTGCCAGCTTAACGCGGGGAGCTATCCATTTCAGGGCGACACGTTCTGTGACCCAGAGGCGTTTGTAACCCGGGCAAACGTTGCTTTCGCAGGAGAAAGCTGTTCCAATGGCCGCCTGGCGGGCCTGCCACAAATGCCTGGAGAGTTTGCAATGCGCCGCAGTCGACGCAAGAGGATCACCGTAGAACAACTGGAAGTGCGTTGTTTGCTGACGGCATTCGATCCGACGCAGGTAACGACGTTGTCTCCTGAACTCAGTCCGGAGCAGGAGGGCAGCGATTTTGGAATGGCGACAGCCATCGAGGGAAACGTTGCTGTCGTTGGAGCCATGTATGCCGTGTCAGGCACGGACACCGACGTCCGCGGCGGAGCGGCCTTTGTCTACGTCAGGGACGACGCTGGGACTGTGGATCCGCAGGACGATGAATGGCTTTATGCGGCAACGCTTTCCGCTTCGAACCCTGACTCCATCAGCTTTTTTGGGAGTGAAGTTGCAATCAGTGGCGACACCATCGTGGTTGGGGCGTCACAACATCTGAAGTGGGAGGATCAGACCGGAACCATTTTTGTGTTCGACAAGCCCGATGGTGGCTGGTCAGGTGACATCCATGAGAACGCGGTTCTGAAGTGTTCTATCGAAGATACACGTTTTCTTGGCACATCGCTGGCGATCTCGGGCAGCACAGTCGTTTCGACGGTCGAAGTTTGGGAGCAGGCTGCCGATGGACTCCAAACCATCGAATCCGTCGGGGTGATTTTCGAGAAGCCTCCGAATGGCTGGAAAGGTCAGATTTACGAAACGGCGGTACTGCGGCAGGATCCGACCGAAGAAGTGCTGAACTGGACTTCTGTGGATATTGAAGGCGACACCGTCATTATTGGTGGCTTCGATATTCAGCAATCGCCGCAACCTTACGGTGTCAACGTCTTTCGGAAGCCGGAAAGCGGCTGGGGAGGAACAGTCTCTCCATCCGCATTGCTCACTTCCACGATTGCAAATCCTGCCACACCATTTCGCAGCGATGGCTGGCAAAAGAACCTGGTTGCCATTGATGGATCGACGATCGTACTGGGACTTCCGGGTTACTCCGGATCTCATCAGAACGAAGGAGCAGCTCTGGTATTCGTGAGGTCCGGGGACCAATGGCAATCGACGAATACCCATGACAGTCTGTTGCTCAGTTCGGTACCGCAACAGGACAGTTTCCTGGCAGGCGACGTCCAAATTGACGGTAACATCATCCTTCTCACGTCGACGAACTGGTGGAAACGCCCGATTGTTGATCAGGTACGAACAAGCGTGTTTAAAATGCCTGCGAGCGGATGGGTTGGCGAATTAACGGAATCCACCACGCTTGCACCACCAATGGCCTCTGCGTCGGGCGTTTGGCATGTGGCCGTGAGTATCGACAGCGGAACCATTCTGGCTGGAACCGCTGGGACGGACGTGTCCGTCACGGAGAGTGGTTCCGCGTCCATTTATCGCCTCGATGACGTCACACAGCCATCCGCCATTCCGTGGACGCAGGTGTTAACTCCACCTTCAAACGGACGGATGATTGAAGATGTACGCCTTTGGTTCGGCCAGAGCATCGCCATCGAAGGTGACATTGCTGTTGCTGGAACGGGCAACTGGGCCTCAGGCAGATTTAAGAAGGAAGGCGTCGTCTGGGTCTATCAAAAGATCGAGAACGTTTGGACGCGCGTTGCAGAATTGAGGTCTTCACATCCTTTGCCGTTTGGCAGATTTGGTCAAACCGTCGCCATCAGCGGCTCAACCATTGTCGTCGGTGAACCGGCCGACGAACGTCCTGGTGCCGTCTACGTGTTCGAAAGACCAGCCACCGGCTGGAGTGGCACCATCGCTCCAACAGCTCGCCTTAGCGCGGAGGGTCCTGCGATCAGCCGAGCCGGGATGAACGTTGCTGTGGATGGAAACACGGTGGTGGTGGCTGGTTTTCCCGCTGGAGATTCCACGCCGCCTGTGCTGGTGTTCGAACGACCTTCCACAGGCTGGCTGTCCACAACCGCTCCTTCTGCAGTCCTGATGCGTTCGGGAACTCGGTCCCACAGCGGTTTTGGACACAGCATTGCAATCGAGGGAAATACGATTGCCATTTTAAACACGCGAGATTCGTGGGGTTACAACGTCCAGGAACCGTATGATTCTGTGTTCGTCTATGTTCGCCCGAACAATGGATGGACAGGAACCATTCTCGAATCAGCACGACTGGACCCGCCGGAGAACCTTCGCGAAACACTTCGAACGGGATACGACGGCTGGTCAACATCGCGAGTACAAATCAGCGGCAGTCAGATTGTTCTGGGCGTTCCCGCTTCGCCAATTCGGACAGGGACTCAAACATCGGACTACGTCGCCGGGCTGCTATTTGAACGCCCCGCATCAGGATGGCCGGGCTCAGGGGTACCGGCCAGGATGCTGCTGGCGACAAGACCCTCAGGAACTGGAATTGCCGGACCGGTTGTCGCGATGAACGACGACAAAGTATTCATCACGTCATTCGACGATCATACGGTTTCATTCTTTCAAACCAGTCTGGTTTCAGCAGACGGGGAAATCCATGAAGCCGAACAACTGGCAACTCCCTTTGAAACGTCCGCCTGGAATCTTGATACGGATGGCAATTCCCTGCTGATCTCTTATCCGGCCGAATCCGGGAAAGCCTCGCTCACAGGAATCGCTCAGATCACCGGCCTTGTGCGCCAGATGGATTTTGGCGATGCCCCGGATTCCTATCGGACACGATCCGCAGCTAACGGCGCCAGGCATACCGCAACCGGACCATTGCTGGGACGACTTCGCGATGGTGAACCAGACGCGGCTGAAGTTCTGGATGGTTCCTCAGACGACTCCGTTTCGCTGTCTTCCAGCGCGATCGACGATGAAGACGGTGTGAATATCAGATATGTGCACCGGGGTCAGCGCATGGCTGTTCCCTACACAACATCCGGACAGGCCGGTCGGCTGTACGCATGGATCGACTTCAACCAGGATGGTGATTTCGATGACGAAGGCGAACAGATCGCGTTTGGTGATTCGCTGATTGAACCCGGCGAACACGCATTGTTCATTGACGTTCCGGAAGATGTGGTAACAGGCCCTGGTTTTGCCAGGTTTCGAATCTCAACAGACGCTGGACTGGGTGTAGATGGCGCTGCGAATGACGGGGAAGTCGAAGATTACCCCATCACGATTGTCGATGGCGTGCCAGTTGTACTTGAGCCAGGCTCGAATCAGTCGGACAACCGTCCGTTGATGCGCTGGACACAGCCGAATGGATTAACGCATTACGAACTGTGGATGACAAAGCTCTCCACAAACACGCCGGTTTTTCAGAACCTGTTTGTTGAAGGAACGTCCTTTCAACCCGCGACCCCGCTGGCGGTGGGTCGTTACGCGCTCTGGGTCCGATCAGTCAGCAGCGAAGGAAATCGTTCCCCCTGGAGCGAACCGAAAGTTTTTCGGATCGACACGGCTCCCATCGTGAAAGTGCCGGGCCCTGTCGTGGGGCTCCGGCCGCAAATTCAATGGCAGCCGCTTTCCGGCGCAGTCACCTATGAAATCTGGATCGACAACCTGACGATGGGACGCCGTCAACTCTATGCGACCAGCGTGTCCGGGTCAGCAATCTCGTTTATCCCGGATGCACCTCTGCCGGCAGGGACCTATCGGTACTGGGTACGTGCTATTGATGCGGGCAACCAGGCGACTCAGTGGTCAGCCCCGCAGCAGTTCACCATTCGAGTTCCGTTTTACGCACCGCAAATTGATACGCTTGCCGATCGCCCGGAGATCACGTGGGTTGACACCGCCGCTGACGAATATGAAGTGTATTTTCAGGAACAGGGCCAACCGTTTCAGATATACCGCGTGCAAAGTCATCGATGGGTTCCCGGACACGATCTGGCGCCAGGGCGGCACTTTATCTGGGTCCGACCGGTGGATGCGCTGGCCAGGCGGTCGTTCGCCTGGAGTCAGCCTTTGATCGTGTCGACCAATGGCAGACCACGTCTGAAGAGCCCCGCGGGCATCACCGGTTCCTCGACGCCTCAGTTCTCCTGGTATCCTGTTGAGGGAGCCGTTCGTTATTCGATCCAGATCCGGAATGCTCGCACGGACACGCCGGTGTGGACTGCAGACGATGTCACACAGACGAACCATTCACCACCGATGATTTTTGAAGACGGCGACTATCAGTTCTGGGTGCAGGCAATCGCAGCTGATGGCCGCAGGGGTTGGTGGAGCCCGACCGGCAATTTCTCTGTCACAGCCGCCAGCGTTGAACTTCCCGTCAACAACATCCGGGTTTCATTGCAACAATCAGGCCAGCCTCTGCTAACGTGGACAAAAGCCCCGAACATGTTGCTGTTCGATGTCTTCCTCACAGACGGTTTTCGAGTCATGACCCGAAACTCCCTGCCCTCATCGAGCTTCGCTCCGGACGAAACCCTTGACACGGGAACATGGACGTTCTGGGTTCGAGCGATGTCGACGGATGGCCGACGCGGAGCGTGGTCGCAGCCTTTTCGATTTACGGCAGACGACTATACGGTCCTGGAGCAGACGAACACCGTTGGCAGCGTCCCTCAACTCTCGTGGCTGCCGATCATCAATGCGGTCAGGTATGAAGTTTTCATCCAGCACATGGAAACGCTTACGGTGACGAAGATGAGCGTCTACACGAGCACGACCAGTGTTCCATCCGTCCTTGGGTCGGGACGTTATCGGGTTTGGGTGCGTTCGATCAGCCTGTCGGGCGATTACGGCTTGTGGAGCCAGCCAGTGACAGTCGACGTGATTTAGCGTGAATTTTTAACGGCCTCACCACCACTGCATTGCGTACTCGCGAAAGCGTTGACGTTTTAATGCGAGTTCTGAGGGTGAATTTCCAAGTTCAAGAAGGTCCGGTACGGCGGACTTCAGTGCCTGAATGGCCCTTTCACGCCCCAGTTGCGTTGAGGTCCAGTGCCGGTCATTCGGCTCTTCAGCGATCAGACGGTTCAGCCGTTCGGCAAGCAGACTTTGTACGCCTTCACGAATGAGCGTATCCTCACATTCCAGCAGTGGCAGCAACTGAGGCAGCGCGTCGACACTCATGGGGTGTTCGCTGATCTGCACACTTGGCGCCAGGGAACCGTTCATTATACGTGTGACGTTATAGCGGTGGGCCAGCAGATCCACCGGCATCAGAGCCATCAGATAGACAGCAAAACCGGGCACCCAGAGTTGCCGCCGAATCAACCAGGCAAAGTTCTTCTGTCTGCGAATCTTGATCAGCACCAGAACAAAGCCGACGACGACAGCGCTGATTCCCAGGAGGCCGACGACGCGCATGCGGGTCATTCCATTGAAGCCCACATAAATCCACAGGCGATTGTAGACGGATGCGGCGAGAAGAAGATTCAGCGCCGACCATATCCAGGCGAGCCTTCGAAGCTGACCAATGCGAGTATCGCTTAACATGGCTCCCCGAAAAATCAAAGAAAGCATGACTGTTGCCAGAGCCAGTGCTACGGTCAGCCAGGCGGCTCCCTCGTGAGCGTAGCCCGAATAATGAAACCCTTCCGGGAAGACTCGAAACCAGAGTGTCCGAAATTCAAAGCTCAGGTAACCGGCAAACATAACAATCAGAGTGATCAGGGTATTCCGAAAGGCACTGAACAGTGGATGTGGTGATGGCTGATCAACGTCATCCCCGGTTGAAGGTTGTTCCTCCGTTGCAGATCCGACAAGCGGGCGCAGCAGACCCGCGGTCAGCCAGATCACCAGCCCCCAAAACAGAATCTCAGCGAAGGAAAACTTCCAGAGGAAACGACCTGCGGCCTCAAGAAAATCGGCCAGGTGTCTGGAAACGTTACCAATGAGATCAGGGTTCGCAAGAAGGAAGACGATCCCGAATATGAACGCGCTGATTACGGGCAGAGCGACCGTCAGACTTTGGCCGGGTTGTCTGCGATCAACCGGGGCCAGCACTTTCTCTCGCCAGGTCTGCTCAATGCCATTCAGCATGTCGTATCCAGCGGGAATCACACCTGCGATGAAAACGAATGACTCTAACAGAAATGGAATAGACCCCTGTGCCAGCATCAAAGCGGCGTTCATCAGCCAGAAGGCAATCAACAACTGCACCGGGCCGCCACTCCACAGCATGCTCAGGCAAAGCGCCAATAACATGACCAGGATAAGACACAAGGCTGCTGAGACCTGCAAAGGTTTGTCACGGCTTGACTTGTGAGCCAGCAGAAGCGCGATCGTGGCAATGGGAAAGAAGGTCGCGGGCCCGGCAAATCCATGGCTGCGATAAAGAAGCACATCCGCCAGAGCTGTGACGCCGGCTACGACAATCCAGAGGAACGGATGGTAGACGTCCTGCGTCTTCGATTTGGGGAATTGCGTGGTCATCGAAGCTCCTGACACAGAGGGCAGACCACTGGAAGTCCGTGGCTCGCCGGGATGACTTGCATACGAAAGGAGACCGAAGGGATACCAGCAGAATCTCCCTGATAGTGAAATTTGTCTAACAATTCTGTGAGAAGTGACGACGCCTGGATTGGTCAACTTCTGCAGCAAGCGCAAGATAATCGCGACGGCAGGCGACACGACCCGGCGGGCTGGTGGGATGCAGGGTCGATATTCGTTGACCGCACATTGAATGAAACGCAAATAGAAACGGTAGTACAGGATTCAAAAATGACAGCTCGCAGCACACTCACACTGGCGGCGATATTCGGTTTTCTGGCGGTACTGCTGGGGGCGTTTGGTGCTCACGGTTTGAAGGATTCAGGATTCCTTGAAAAGAAGTACCAGGACGTGGAAGCGAAGAACTACGCGGGCCTCATGATTCCGGCCAGTCATAAATACATGCTCGATTTTGAAACCGGTGTGCGCTATCACATGTGGCATGCACTCGCGCTTGGGCTCACGGGATTTCTGATGCGATTTCGTACTGGCCACGGGGGATCCTTAAATGTGGCGGCGGGTGCGTTTACAGCAGGGGTCGTTCTGTTCTCCGGATCCCTGTATGTGCTGGTGATCGGTGGTCCGAAATTTCTGGGAATCCCGTGGGGTAAGGTCGCGCCGATTGGTGGGACGTTGTTGCTCGTGGGCTGGCTGAGTCTTGCGTGGGCAGCATGTTGTTGTCCACAGGTCGACCGGGGAGACGGGCAACCCAATGGCGGCCCGGCATGCGGCTTCTGACGGTCCGGACCAGAGAAATCGGCATCCCGCTCACACACCGACAGGCCTGAACTGGTCGAAACAAGCGGTTTTTGGGCTGTTTTTGCGGCTTGAAGTTCATCTTCGCTGCACAGAAACGGTATAAGCCTCTTCTCTCCTGTTCCATTGCCATCCCATGAACCTTCCTGTGAAACGGTAAATCCATGAGCGACTCAGGTCCGCAGTCTGGTGCTTCGGAAACGAAGCAGGCGAGCAAGTTTTCACAATATATGACGCTGCTTGCGGCCCTTCTGGGCTGGTTGTTCGACGGCTTCGAGATGGGACTGTTCCCCCTGATTGGAACCCCTGCCCTGAAGGATCTGCTTGGATCAGGCTCACCCGAATCGGACGCGGCCAGTTGGTTCGGTGCCATCATCGCCGTTTTTCTTGTGGGTGCCGCCAGTGGTGGTGTTCTGTTTGGATGGCTGGGAGACAAGATTGGACGTGTCCGAGCCATGTCGCTGAGCATTTTCACATACGCGATTTTCACCGGGCTTTGCGGCTTTGCGACGGAAGCATGGCATATTGCTGTTCTGCGGTTCGTCGCATCATTGGGCATGGGTGGCGAATGGTCTCTGGGCGTCGCGCTGGTCAACGAAATCTGGCCGGGTAAATCCCGGGCCTTCATCGCAGGCCTGATCGGTGCTGCAGCGAATGTCGGGTTTCTTGCAGTGGCATTGCTCAGCATGGGGCTCACGGGTTTCATCGAGAGCATTCATACACTCTTGCTGAACATCGGACTGTCTGAAGAGGCGACTGCAAGTCTGCTGCAGAACTCTGCCTGGCGATTCCTGATGATTTGCGGCGCATTTCCGGCATTGCTGATCTTCCTGATCCGACTGTTTGTTCCTGAATCCTCCCGATGGGAAGAAGAACATGCGAAGGGTACAACATCGAACTGGCAGAACGCGGATCTTGGTGGCGTGCTGATTGGCTGCCTTGCCGCGATCGGCATCATAGCTGCATGGTCACCCATGGGTGCCAATCTGAGTGTCGCTCTGAAGATTGTGATCACGCTTGGTGGCCTGGCGATTGCGTTAGTGGGCTATCTCTACCCCGTGCGAAAATACCTTGAGCGATCGATTGCTGGTGGTTCGCTCGGATCCGAGCAAAAGAAGCGAGTTCTCGGTCGCATGATGCTTGGAGCGGGCCTGGCGGGCGTTTCTTTGCTGGGCACGTGGGGTTCAATTCAATGGGCACCGCGATGGGCCGCTCAGTTGCAGCCAAACACAGAAACCGTCAAGTACTACGCCAAGGAGTACACACAGATCGCGACAGCCATTGGAGCAATCGTCGCCACCATTGTTGCACCCGTAGCGGCCGGGATGTACGGACGTCGGATCACCTACACCACGATGTGTCTGGCTTCGATCGCTGCGGCTCTTTACTTTTATAATGGCGTCAATGTTTTTGGAACGCATTTTCTGGTCGCCGCCTTCTTTGCGGGCGGGATCACGGCCTCGTTTTATGGGTTCTTTCCGCTGTATTTCCCCGAACTGTTTCCCACGGCAGTCCGGGCAACGGGCCAGGGATTTTCTTTCAATTTCGGGCGAATTGTGGCGGCTGTAGGAGGATTGCAAACCGCAAACCTGATTAAAGCCTTCGATGGCAACTTCCCGAAAGCCGGTTCGGTGATGGCGGTCATCTACCTGGTTGGCGCTGTGATTATCTGGTTCGGCCCGGAAACTGGCGGACTCGACCACAACGACTAAGTGGCTGCCCGGGTGTTGGGAAAAGTCTGCAGCAGAAGGTGAGTTTGTCAGGCTGGTTGTTAGACTACCCGGGGATTCTGCGTGAATCTTCATCAGAAGTTCTGACCGGATGAGCGTCGGAGCCAGCTTCGTCTTTCCTCAACTCTATTCGACATCTGTTTGATATGGCGTCTACTCCGACAAGGATTGATGGGCCGGTAGCGGTCATCGGTGATGTCCACGGCCAAACTGACAAGCTGCGTCGAATCATCGCGCAGCTCGCCAGGCTGCCGGATATTCAGAACCGATGGATCGTCTTCATTGGCGATCTGGTGGATCGAGGCCCGGATCCGGCAGGGACAGTTCAGCTTTACTGCGATCTTGCCGCGCAGCACAAGAAGGTCACCTGGGTCTGCGGAAATCACGAACTGGCGATGGCCGGATCGCTCGGCCTGTTCGAGGTGCCGGAGTTTTTGGATTTTCGGGGTCGCTGGATTGCCCACTATGATTCGCACACGACCTTCGAATCCTACGGAGCAAAGCCGGGCAGCCTGACGGATTTGCGAAACTGCATGCCTGACGAACACAAGACCCTGATGGCAGATTTGCCATGGAGTGTCGAGCATTCGGATTATTTCTTTGTGCATGCAGGATTGGATCGCAATCTACCGTTTGACGTGCAAATTCGCATCCTGCGCGAACGTGACTACACTCTCTCCCATCCTCCCTGGCTGTATTCAAAGGACTTTATTACCATCGGTCCCCCGATGGATTCTCCGGTCACGGTCGTTCTGGGACATGTTCCCGTGCCATCGGTCCGGTTCGGCAATGGAATGATTGCCACCGATACAACTGGTGGTGTTGGGGGTGATCTCAGCTGCGTGCTGCTGCCGGAGAATGTCGTTCTGACATCTGCTCAAACGCCCCAGAAGATGGCGGCCCCGCAGGGGCCACACGGACCTCGTCGAAAGAAAAGCTGGTGGAAACCCTGGTAGAAGCCGACGGTACATCGCCTGCGTTTCATGAACACTCGGTAGGATTGACAAGCACCCGCTTGATGCAATTGTTTTCCGAGCAGGAGCCTCTGCGTCTTGCCTGTGGCGCGCAACTCGGACCCATTACAGTTGCATACGAAACCTACGGCAGCCTGAATGCTGATGCCTCCAATGCCATTTTCGTTTGCCACGCGCTGACAGGCGACGCTCACGCGGCCGGATATCATTCCAGCGAAGATCGCAAGCCAGGCTGGTGGGATGGATTTATCGGCCCGGGCAAAGGAATCGACACCAACAGGTACTACGTCATCTGTGCCAATGTTCTCGGCGGCTGTCAGGGAACAACTGGTCCGGGGTCTTTGAATCCTGCGACTGGAAAGCGGTTCTGCCTGGACTTTCCGTTCCTGACAGTTGCAGACATTGTCTCTGTACATTCGAAGCTGGTGGAATCGCTGGGGATTCGACAGCTTCTGGCCGTTGTGGGCGGCAGTCTTGGTGGCATGCAGGTATTGCAATGGACGGTTCAGTTCCCGAATCAGGTCAAGTCGGCTGTTGTGCTGGCATCAGCACCCAAACTGGCGGCTCAGGGGATCGCTTTCAACGCCGTCGGGCGTCGAGCAATATACGCTGACACAGGTTTTTGTAATGGCGACTATTACGATTCCGAAGGACCGCGTTACGGCCTGGCCCTGGCACGCATGGTGGCTCACATCACCTATCTGTCCGAAGATTCGATCGAACTGAAGTTTGGGCGAAGGCTTCAGGACAGCGACCGATTTGCGTTCAGTATGCAGAAGGAAACGGAGTTTCAGATCGAAAGCTATCTGCATTATCAGGGCAAACGGTTTGTCCAGCGGTTTGACGCAAACAGCTACCTGTATTTGACCCGTGCGATGGACTATTTTGATCTGTCGGACGGACATGCGACTCTGGCGGACGCCCTGCGGAATGTGAAAGCCCGATTTCTGGTGGCTTCCTATGATACGGACTGGCTTTTTCCAACCGGACAAAGCCGCGACCTGGTGACATCGCTGCTGGAAGTTGGCAAACACGTTTCGTTTGTCGAACTGTTGTGCCCCTTCGGGCATGATTCCTTCCTGATTGACATCGATCCTCTGGCACAATTGGTGTCACCATTTCTTCAACAGACCATGAAGGCATCGCAGGTCGATTAATGTCAGGACCCGCTCGCTACCAAATGCCCGACGCATCCGTTCAATTGACGGATGAACTGATCATGCAGCACATTGATCAGGGAAGCCGCGTCATCGACCTTGGCTGCGGCGATGGCCGCCTGATGCAGCGCCTGCGTGACGAGATGGGTTGCGTGGTTCAGGGCGTGGATGTCGAACACTCGAATATCATTTCCGTTATCGGACGAGGCCTGCCAGCGATCGAGGCAGATCTGAACGAAGGCCTGATCGACGTCCCGGATTCCTGCTTCGACTTCGCGGTACTCAGCCAGACGCTGCAGCAGGTGCAAAAACCAAAGCTGCTGCTGATTGAAATGCTGCGAGTCGCACGTCGCGCGCTGATTGTCGTACCGAACTTTGGACACTGGCGGGTTCGTTTTGAAGTGCTGCTTCGCGGGCGAACCCCTGTCACAAGAACTTTACCCTACGAATGGCACGAGACACCAAACCTGCATTTCATGTCGATGCGGGACTTTCGAGAATTGATGGCAAGTATTGGGCTTCGAATTGTTAAAGAAACACCGATAGTGAATGGCCAGGCTCGAGATCAGTTACCAGCTGCCAATTTGAGAGCTGACAGCGTTTTCTATCTGCTGGAACGACAGCTTCCCCGTGCCCGGAAAGACAGCCACACCCAAGAAACGGATGGTTCGCTCGGCTGAAATGGAGTACTGTCCGACGTATGCGTTTGCCATCAAATACAAATCAGCGATCACCTTTGCGTTTCAATATCACGCCGCTGATTGACGTGGTGTTCCTGCTGATCATTTTTTTCCTGGTGGCCAGCCACTTTGTTCGAAACGAACAATCGGAGCCTGTCCATTTGCCTGCAGCAGGACAGGCAGAAAACGATGCAGAACCCGTCCGGTTTCGACTAACAATTACCATCGACCGGACGGGATTGTTTTTTGTGGCAGGCGAACAACAGGAAGCAGCCGACGTCCTGCGGCAGATTGAAGACCTGAAACGGAACGCCACGGAAGAAGGTGAAGTCCCAGAGGTTCGTATCCGAACAGATCGTGAGTCTGAATATCGTCACGTGCGAATGCTGCTGGAACAATGCGCATCTCTTGGTATTCGAACCGTACGATTTGCCGTCACTGTCGAGGCATAACCTGAACGAAGCAGCAGTCGATGAGAGTCCCTTTTCACAGCAACCGACGCAGTTCACTGGATGGTGAAGCGATGACGCCAATGATTGACGTTGTCTTTTTGCTTCTGGTGTTCTTCGTCTGCGCATCGATCGGTCAACGACCGGACCAGCTGTTACCGGCGGCCCTGAACTCCGGCACGACAGAATCTGACACAGAAATACCAGATACTGTCGAACCAACACCGTGGGATCACCAGCAGGTACGCATTCATCTTGCTATCGATCCGGCTCGCGCAACTTCTGCCGTGGTACGGTTAAACGAACAGCCCATTGAAGGCATGAACGAACTAAGCGAGCGGCTTCGGCGATTGGCACAGATCGATCCGAAATCGCCTGTTATCCTGGATGTCGACGATGATGTTCAGATTCAGAACTTCATCAGCATCTATGACCTCTGCCAGTCGCTGGATTTTGAAACCATTAACTTTGCGACGCGCATCAAGGTCGACTGAAAACGAAACCCATCTATCATCGAGGGCTTGATGCCCCTGAAACACGCCGCGGTGATGCGTGCCGTTGCCTGCAGTCTGGTTCCTCAGCGGACGGACTGCATCCCAGGAGACTGCCACCCAACGCAGCCCTCAACCAGTCACATTGTCCTGCGGTAGTTGAATGGCATCTGCAATTGCCCGCAGCTCATCCAGGATTTCGGGTATCGGTTCCGGGTTCTCTTTTTCAGCAGCAATCTGCAGAAGCCTGGAGGGTTCGGTAAATGCGGGGAATCCAACGGTTCCTCCGGTACCCTTCAGACGGTGCGCCTGTTCTCGCAGTGTGCTGTAATCCCGATCGTCCCAGGCGGCCTGCATGGCAGGAAGTGTGGTTTCCAGGCTGACAACGAACTGTTCAATAATCTCACGAAACTCGGGAACATCCCAGGGCAATTGCGAAATCAGAGGTGTCCGTTCGACGACCCTGGCTTTTGGCTTCTGTTGCCCTGCACTGCCCTCTGAGCTGCAGCCTGTGTCAGCAGAACTGTCTCCATTGCCGAGACTTGTTCTTTGAACAGACTTTGCGGTGATGGCCCTGATGACAGACTCAATCGGATCATGTTCTGCCGACTCTGCAGCAGGCTCCGGCGGAGCTTCTGCGGTAGGCAACCACTGGGCGATCGTTTCCAGCAGCTTCTCGATGTTGATGGGTTTCGTCAGAAATCCGGAACATCCCGCATCAATACATCGTTGCCGATCCTGCTCCATCACGTTCGCCGTGAATGAAATGATCGGGATGGTGAGTCCAGCGCGGCGAAGCGTTTCCATTGCGGTAAAGCCATCCATGACGGGCATCTGCACGTCCATCAGGATCAGGTCGTATTGCTCCTTTGTGGCCTTCTCGACAGCGATCGCCCCGTTTTCTGCTTCATCAACGATCAGTCCGGCTTTGCTGAGCACAACTTTGACAAGCTGCCGATTGCTTGCGCCGTCGTCAGTCACAAGAACGCGCGCCGGCTTGAACCAGGTCGTCAGCCCGGTCTGACGGGACAGTGCCTGAGAACGATAGTGCTCCTGCAGCGTGCGAAGATCAGCCCGTTCGACACCGGTGAGATCACCTGGCTGAATGCTGAATGAAAACGTACTGCCCCGACCGTATTCGCTGGTGACATGGATCGTTCCGCCGAGCGCTTCAGTAAGTCGTTTGCTGATGGCAAGACCCAGACCCGTACCACCGAATCGGCGCGTCACTGAATTGTCCGCCTGCATGAACTCCTGAAACAGTCGACTGATTTGTTCCTGCGTGATGCCGATTCCGGTATCGGAAACAGCGAACTGCAGCAGTGCCGCTGGACCCGAGTCAACAAGTTCGGCGACCACTCTGACCTCACCCTCGCTCGTAAACTTGATCGCATTGCTGACGAGGTTCATCAGAATCTGGCGAAGTCGGGTCGCATCCGTCCGAATTGTTCGTGGGATTTCCCCGTTCAGTTCCAGGACAAGTTTGATTCCCTGTTCTTCCGCTTTGCCGCTCAGAACAGAAATAACTTCCTGCATGAGCTGGAAGGGATTGCAGGGCCGGATTTCCAGTTCCAGCCGACCAGCTTCGATTTTGGAAAAGTCGAGAATGTCATTGATCAGTTCAACCAGATGCGTGCCACTGGCATGAATGGTATTCAGATAATTCAGACGGGCTTCTTCTGAATCTGACAGACCCATTCGGAGGATTTCGGCAAATCCAACAATCGCATTCATTGGGTTACGAATTTCGTGGCTCATGTTGGCAAGAAAGTCGCTCTTTGCCTTGTTCGCCGCGTCGGCTTCGTCCTTCGCAATCTGCAGATCACGCTTGTTTTGTTCGAGCTGTGTGACATCGTCGAGCGAGACCATGACACCCCGCAGAGTGCTGTCGTCGCCCAGAAGAGGCGAACAGTTGATCTTCAGCGTGTGAGTCTGATTCCCTTTTTTCAACTCCGTGATCACGCCTGAAACAGGCTGTCGCGTCGAAAGACTATGTTGCCACGGATACTGCCTGCTGCCTTCGGGTACAGAAAGCCCAAGCTCGCCGGCCTTACGTCCGATCAACGCTTCAGCGGACAGTCCAACCGCTTCGGCAAGGGCAGAATTTGCGAGCAGGATGCGGTCATCCCTGCCAACAATCATGAGACCTTCTGTCAGAATATCCAGGGCCTCGCGAACACGGCGCGGTACCGCACGTGACGGATCCAGATTCTTCAGCACCGTCTTCAGATAAATCCGGAATCCAATGAAACCCATGATACCGGCGAAGATCAGTAATTGAATGAGCGAACTTTCCAGTACAGAAGCAACGCCGCTACCTGCAACAGGAGCAAAGACGAATTCGACCGCTGCCCGACGTCCACCGCGATCAGCCACCGTCACTTGCAGAAACTGCTCCGTATTTTCTGTCTGCCCGTCAGGCCACCGTTCTTTGTGGTCTTCGGACGCTGCCAGCACAGCACCATCCGAACGTCGAATCCCAAGCGAAAGAAGACCCGGACTGGTCGTCGAGACGACATTCACATATTGCTGCAACTGCCTGGTGTCGTCGCCTGACAACAGCATTGAAGACGACAGCGAAACGGCTTCCGCGAGCCTGGTTCGCTCGCGTATCATTTGCGCATAGCGATCCGGAAGAAGGCCAAGCATATTAGCCCCAAGCAGAATGCCAAGCATCGAGCAAACCAGGCCAATCGTGATTCTGGACGCGGCAGATAGTCGTCTCATAACTGTGACTCCGTTACATCATTCCGTTTACTTTGCTCGCTGATCAGTGCCTCCTGATCTCTGATGATGGACTGCAGCGAGTCGTTATCGTCTTCTGTTTCGCTGTTTTCAAAGACCATCAGTGGGTCAATCAGCCTCCAGGTAGGCATCTGAGCCAGCAGGCCCGTCAGCACCATGCCACCGCGCAGAGCCCAGATGACGTAGCCGACAGACAGCCCCGAGGCGACTACCTGGACTGTGCCCGAAATTGCCCCCACAAATGCCGAATCGCTGCTAAGATCCTGCTCCAGCTGCTGTGAAACAGACGTCGAATGTGTCGTCAGCTTCATCAGGTTGAAGAAGTCGACGTGAACACCATCCTCAACGCGATTGAATTCGACGCTGTCCGTCCAGTCTGATCGAATGTCGCGGACAGAAATCGTGGATTCCAGCCCGCGCAGAGATCCCGCATCGACCACACTGTCAAGATTGGCGATAATCTCGGCCGTGCTCGATAAATCAAATTCAATGTCTTCCGCCTGTCGAACAAGAATCGCAAATGCTGGCAGTGCCGCATCGTCATCGTCAGATGAGTTGCCCCGGCCATTGCCCAATTGTTGAATCTGTGTACCGGATGGAGTCTGCGCCAGGCCGGTGTTCGATGACGTTCCGGATGTGGCCGAAGCGGAATCCGAAACCGGTGAATTGACTGTTTCTGCCCCAGGAGTGGAATTGGTCGACAGGGACTCGGATAAAGATGAACCGGAATTAGACGGAATCAGAAGTGGCGATGCCCGAACCCAGAATCTCAATTGTGCGACGTCGCTGTCGAGTGTTCCATCCGTCGAAACAAACAGTACCTGATCAATACCGACAAAGTCCGACGCTGAGACATAAATCAGTGTCCCATCCGGCGCGATGGACAGACTGCCGTGTTCCGGGCCCTGCAAAATCTGCAAAGAAACCAACTGACCGTCCACATCCACGGCCGCATGTAATGCTGGAACCGGCGACACGAACACGCTCACTCCCGACCACACATTGCGAACAACGCTTCGCGCAATCGGCGCGTCGTCGATCGGTGTCACATGAATCGTGAACTGACTGCTGGCCACAGCCCCGGAAGGATCCATGGCTGTCACCCGTACCACAGCATCGCCATTGGCATTGTCACTGGTGAACCAGCCAACTTCTCCGGTCGCAGAGTCAATCGACACGCTTCGAATGGCATTGTCCGGGTTACTAACAACCTGCACCGCGTACTGAAGCGTATCTTCTCTGTCCGGGTCGGAGAAAGCTCCTGACGTCTGCGTAGTCTGCCGTCCGGAATCCTCGTCGACAGTCACGTTACTAATCGGCGTGGCAATGGGCTGATGATTGATGTTGGAAATACTTACCATGACGCTGATACGAGCATCCGGTGATCCGGCAATCGAGCTGTCATCAACGTTTCCAGTCACAAGCAACTGTGACGTGAGATTGAAGCTGGGGACAATTCCAGCATTCAGGTAAAGCACGTGACTCGAATCGATAGAAAACAGGGCCGAGTCAGTGCCTGTCAGTGAGACAACATTTGTTCCGGTACCGTCGTCATTAACGATGAACTGACCAATGCGAAGTGGGGCGGCAAGAAGAGTCCCTTCGTCAATGGAAGAAACGTCCTGCAAGAAAGACAGAGCTGGCGGTTGGTTGATATTCAGCGTCACCACCGCGGGTGCACTGATAGCAACTCCATCAATGATGCGATAGCGAAATGAATCAACACCGTTGTAACCAGCTGCCACCTGATAAGAGAACGTTCCGTCAGCGTTCAGCTGAAATGAGCTGGCGTGAGAAGGCCCGTCGATGAGCTGAACCGATGCTGAGCCAGACACACCCGAATCATTAGCCGTCACTCCCAATGCTGGATCTGTCAAACTCAATCCCGTGGTGGCATCCACAACCCAGGTATCGTTTGCCGGCACTGCTGTGGCCAGCACTTCGACAGAGATTGTTGCGGCCGACGCAGTATGAGTTCCGTCTTCGTCGACGGGTGTCACAGTAACGAGGAAGTTGCCCGGGATGCTAAACGTATGCAGCAGGCCGCCTGACGTGGCGGAAGCGTTGGTAGTTTGACCATCACCCCAGTCAATCAACCATTGAGAAACAGTATCAGACCCCGGATCAACAGAGGCGACGTGCAGGGTCCATGGAGATCCGGTTGCCGCTTGTGCGCTGGCCGTGAGAGTTAATGACGGTTCCGTATTGTTGACTTGCAACACAAGGTCATCAACCGCCGAAGACCCGGACGGATCTGTCACCCTCAATGTTATCAGGTAAGTCCCGTCATCGTTGATACCCAGAGCAGACAACTGAGCCCAGCTGAGCGTCGGATTAACGCCGATGGCGTCCGTAAAGATGCCATCGGCGTTGAGATCCCAACTGTAAACCAGGGCGTCGCCGTCGACATCACTGGAGGCCACTCCGCTGAGAGAAACAGACTGTCCTTCAGAAATCGTCTGATCCGGGCCGGCCACCGCAGTGGGAGCTTCGTTCGCGTTGCTGACATTGACCGTGATGGATTGCTGCAGGGACGTATTCACCCCGTCGCTTACGGTAATCACAAGGGTGTAGGCAGGCGTTGTCTCAAAATCCAGAGCCGTTGAATTGTTGACCGTGATTGCACCGGTCGATGAATTCATGTCAAAGACGGCACTCGTGTTGCCAGAAACGATCTGCCAGTTTGTGTATGTTGTCGGGCCATCCGCATCGCTTGCCGTGACAATGCCCACAAGAGTCCCTGAGCCGGCGGCTTCGTTGACATTGAACGTTGCAGCAGAAATCACTGGGGCATTGTCGTTCGCGTTCAGGAGACTGACTGTTACGTCTTGTGCTGCAGAAGTGTTTGTGCCGTCGGAAACCGTAATTAACAGGGAAAAACTGGCATTGGTTTCGTAGTCGAAGGCGGCAGGATCATTTACGGAAATCTCGCCAGTAGAGGCATCTATTGCGAACGCATTTCCACTATTTCCTCCGGTGATGGCCCATGCCATGAGTGTAGAGCTATCCGGATCAGAAGCCGTGACAAATCCCACACTGGCTCCTGCAGAAGTGACTTCGCTGACAGAAAAATTCTGTCCGGAATCTATGACCGGCGCGACATCGTTGACGTCGGTGACGTTGACCGTAACGCTTTGTGCTGCGGAGGTGTTTGTGCCATCCGATACTGTAATCAGCAGAGAAAAGCTGGTGGTCACTTCATAGTCCAGCCTTGAGGGATCAGCGACCTCAAGCTTACCTGTCGAGGCATTCAGCGCGAAGATTCCATCAGGATCTCCCCCCGTTATCATCCAGTTACTAAACGTTGCCGTCCCATCGGCATCCGTTGCCGAGACAAAGCCGATCGTTTGCCCGACGATGGCCGATTCGGAAATCGTGAAGGTCTGACCAGGAGTAACGACCGGAAGATTGTCGTTTGCATTCGTCACATTGACGATAACTGACTGACTGGCCGACGTATTTATGCCATCGCTGACCGTAAGTGTCAGTAAGTAGCTTGTCGTTGCTTCAAAATCCAAATTCGTCCGATCAGCAATTGTGATCTGCCCCGTCGAACTGTTGACTGTAAACACTCCGTCCGAATTTCCACCAACGATCGTCCAGTTACTGAATGTGGTTGACGCATCTGAGTCTGTGGCTGTAACCGTTCCAACAATCGCCCCATTGCTCGCCGACTCGCTGATCGCGAACAACTGACCCGGTGTGATAACCGGCGCGTTGTCGTTCGTGTCGTCGACCGTAATAGTGAAGTTCCGCGAGATCTGCAGACCTCCGGGATCCGTCGATGTAATGCTGAGCAGGACAGACGGTTCTGTTTCAAAGTCCAGTCCCTGGCCGGCTTTGAGTTTCAACTGACCTCCGACCACCTCAAAGCGAGTATCGTCGACCGAGTATGTATGTGAATCTGAGGGATCGGGGTCGGTTGTCGACAGTGTGCCCACAATCGCACCAGCGGTGCCTTCGACGACTGTCGAATTTGAAAGGGAAATGTCCGTTGGCGCGTCATTAATACCATTGATGGTGATGTTGACGGTCGTGATCGCTGAAGTTGCCCCACCTGCGTCAGTCACGTAATACGTAAACGAATCCGAAGTTGTCGCGCTTCCGTCGTGCTGGTAAAGAAAGGATCCGTTCGCCAGCCACTGAAAATTCGCTGCGTGGGCGGGGCCATTCACGACAGTTACTGTCATGTTTTCCCCATCCGCATCACTGTCATTCTGCATCAGTCCACCGGGACCACTCAACTCTTCGGCCGAAACAACCAGCGCACCTGTCACCGTCCGATAGTCGGCAAGGATTTGCTCGGCAGTTGCCCCCTGCCTGCTGATTCGAAGTTCGTCGACAACTCCGCTATAGGTTGCGGTCTGATTAAATCGGTCACCGACGTACAAATCCAGGCCGGCATCTGACGTTGGCGTACCTGAAGGAGTTCGGATGGCAGTCAGCGTTTGTTGAACACCATTGATATAGATATCTGGTGTGTTCGAGGCATTCGTGTTGTCATAGACAACGGCTACTTGTTGCCACTGGCCCAGTTGAATGGAATTCGTCGCTGTTCTCCACTCCCCGGCACCACCAGAGAAGCCATAGCTGAATCGCAGACTTCCGTTGGTCTGGTCGAGTTTCAGATTCCATCCACTACCATTCGGGTTCAGTAACGACGTCGCCTTGTCAAGAATCCGACCTTCTCCGGCATCTCCCCAGGTCGCTGGGTTGATCCAGGCAGAAACAGTACCGCCCCCCGAAAAGATGTTCTGCAGGGAAGCGTCATCGGAGATGACGCCGATACTGCTTGACCCGTTGAATCCCGCTGCATCCGCAACTATACCGGGAGCGATATAAATCGAAGAGTGCGCGAGGTTGTTCCCGTTTGCCGTTGAGTCTGATGGCAGGATCTGAAGATGGTGGATGGCTTTGTCTTCACTTCCCCAGACCCCCGTTGCATTCTGGCCATCTGGTGCATCAGGGTTGTCGTAGTACATCCAGATAAAGTCGCCAGGATTGGCCGGGTCAATCGTCGGAACGTTCACCCAAACATAGGAGTAACCCGATTCGTCCCACTTATCGATTTCATGGTTCAAGAGATTCCCAGCCGAATCGTAGAACCGCAGATCTTCTCCGGCAGACTGGGTCTTTGAGTAATCAATACCGATCGCATCCGCCGCTGACGCGTGCAGTTTTACAAGCACTGGCTGGCTGGTGAGCGAGCTGGTCAGGAACGAGTCGCTGAACGCAAGGCGTTGCCTGTAGTTCCAGTTGACGTTGTGCCAGTCGCCGATGGCCAATATCGTCAGGGACGAGCCTTCATCAACGGTATAGCTGTCGTCCACTGCGACCGGTGCATTCTCCCCCGCGTCGGTCAGATGAATTGTGATCGTCTCAGGACTGGAAGTGTTGGTTCCGTCACTGACTGCGATCTGCAGCTGATAGACTGACAGAGTTTCATAGTCCAGGGCAGTTGCAGTCGTGAGTTCCCCGGTGGCAGAATTGATGACAAACGCGCCGCCTGTGTTACCGCTCAGAATGGTCCAGCTGCTGAACGTCGTTGCAGTATCCGGATCCGATGCAGTAGGAATCCCAACAACAGTCCCCGGCGCAACAGACTCGGAAACCGTAAATACCTGACCGGGGGCAATGACCGGTGGATTGTCATTTGCATCCAGTACAGTGACATTCAGATCCTGCGTTGCGATGCCACCGTCCCCATCTGATGCCTGCACCTGCACATCGTAGACATTGTCCAAGCCGTTGTCCGTCGGCCCTTCAAAGTCCGGAGCGAGATTGAATGACAATCCTCCGGTAACGGAATCGATCGAGAACAGCGCAGCATCTGCACCGCCGGAGATCGAATACGAAATCGTATCGTTAACGTCGGTGGCAGAGATTGTTGTGACCGTGGTCGAACCTTCCGTAACGGAGAGTGAGCCGGTCGAAGTCATTAACGGAACGACATTGTTGATTGACATTGAACGCTGCACGACAGCCGAATAGCTGGTGCCATCGTACACTCGCAAAGCGACCTGGTAAGTTCCATCGTTCGTCACACCGAGAGTGTTCAACGCAGTCCAGTCGATGGTGGACGTAGAACCCGTCGCGTCCGCATTGAATGTCCCGTTGTAATTGATGTCCCATTCATAAGTGAGCGGGCTTCCGTCCGGATCGCTGGAACCTGTTCCATCCAGCAAAACGGACTGGCCTTCATTGATGGCGGAAACAGGAGCGATCACAGCGGTCGGGTCCTGATTGACCACCGACACGGTAATCGTTGCACTTGAGGTCGCACGAGTGGCTATCGCATCAGAATTCAGAGAGACCACTTCCGTTGGCGTCAATGATCGATTGAATATGGCGACTGAATCCAGGCCTCCACCGAAGAATCTTGCCGCTTCAAGATCTTCGCGGGCACCGAGGAACAGCGATCCGGTCGGATCGAATGCATCACCGCCAGCGGAGGCGTTAGCTGCTCGGAGAGTACCGTCAAGAAAGACCCATGCCCCCTGAATGGCGTCGACCGTCAGAGCATACGTGTGCCATTGACCGTCGCCGATGACCGCACTGGCATCAAAGTTTAAGGCATTGAGCTCATAGGGGTCGTCCGAATCGCCGAACACCGTTTTCATGATGCCGGCAAAACCGGGGCGACCCGATTCGCCGACCATCACATTCAGACTGTTGGAGAAATCCGCATCGCCGTGGCTGTACAGGTAGAGGTAATCACCACCGTCGTTGTTATCAATCCGGAATTTGAATGAAACAGTAAACTCATCGCTGTAGGTGATGTCCGGAATCTCAACGAAGTCGTCAATTTCATCGAACAGCAATCCACTCCCGAATGCACCGTTAATCGATTGAACCCCGCCATTGATGACGCCGTCTGCCGACCCGACGGCATCAAGAGCTCCTCCGTCCAGATTCCAGAAATGGGTGAGACCGTCTCTCTTGTCGGTAACAACGTAATCGAACGTATCCGTTCCGCTGAACGCTGTGTCCGGAGAATACTGTAAGGTGCCATCCGAATTGCTGAGGACTGTCCCATTGGCCGGAGCGCTGAAATCCAGAATCGTCAGCCCGGCGTTCCAGGGATCGATATCATTTGCCAGAGCCGTGATGGTCACGGGCGCGCTCATGGTTGTGGAAACAGAATCCGGGTTCGCTGTCGGAACTTCAGATTGAATTGTCAGCAGCGTCGAGGCGTAACTGACATCAACCCCGTTATCCACCTTCAGGCGGATCACATGGGAACCAGCGGTACCGACGCCCAGTGATTGCAGAGTCGCCCATGAAACCACTGGATTCACACCGGAAAGTTCACCAGACTCACCATAGACACCATCATCGTCCAGATCCCAGGAATAGATGAGCGAGCCGCCATGGGGATCAGAGGAACCACTCGCATCCAGCGACAACGACTGTCCTTCGTCGATCGTGTATGGTCCACCGGCGTTTGCGACTGGAACGGCATTTGGCACTGCGTAAAGGATTTCCAGCTCTGGTGGGGTTGTTCCTTCGCTACTGTCATACGTGACCGTGTTACCCCCGTTATTTGTGCTGCCAATAATGACACCGTTATTGACTGAAGATCCGTTATACCACGCCTGAACAAGTGAGGTTATGTCCCACGAATGCAGCCCGGTCGTTCCAGCGCCAAGCGTCGAGACAGGAGTTGGATTGAAGCTTCCACCCGCCGTTCCCCAACCGACCCCTGGCTGGCGGTCATCCCAGTTCGCTGCGTCCGTCGCACCAATACCGTTGCCTTCAGACCAGGCCTGAGTTAGTTCATATACGTCGACATTGAATGTACCCGTGATCGACGTTGCATTGAGCTTTAACGTGGCCCCCGTGATTGTCGCACCTGTTGGAATGCCACTGAGATCAAATTGTAAGAGGGACCTCGTATCGCCAATGCTGCCGCCCGAATGATCGACCATCAGACTGGTCGAAGCTCCATAATTGGCTGCCGGATTCGAATTGTCGATGTAGGTGTCGCCGACAGGCGTCAACGTCGCAGATTGTTGTAGCGGAGCGGCGGAAAACTGACTGGCGAAAATGCCATTCGCATCGCTGACCCCCGTACCACTCCAGACCGCTACGAAACTGCTCAGACCCTGCATGCCGACAGATGCCCCTGTCTGAATTCCGATTTCTGATGCGGTATTCAGCAGGAAGGCGTCACCAACTGCACTGTGATTCGAGTCGTACTGGCGGGCATAAATGCCGCTGCTGTCGGCATCGTCACCCTGCCAGACAATCACGATGTTTCCCGAAGCGTCCTTGCTGATCGAAGGCTCTGTATCGTTGGCAGAACCGTCACCTACTTTGATTGCCAATCCATAGGCTGATCCATCTGCGTGGTAACGCTTGCTCCAGATTCCGTTGAAGCCGGAGATTTCAGAACGATAGGCGAGACTAACCTCGCCACTATCGTGAAGGGCAACCACAGGATACTGTTCAAGGGCTCCAAGCAGGTTCAGCGGATTTACGTTCAAATCACTGCCATGAACCGTTCCATCGGAAAAAAATCGCTGCAGATAGGGCCTGTTGCCCTTCTGCCACGCAACAACGAAATCACCGTTGCTGTTGATGTCGACCGATGGATTGATGCGATTGGTGCCGGAATCGACGGCAATGGATGCTGACGGCAGCTGGCTGATACCCGCGGCGGCCTGCATACTGAATTGTTTAACAAAGACGGTGCTGCTTCCACCATTTGTCTCCTGATAGGCAACGACGATATCGCCCTGCGAATTTACCGCAATGGACGAATTTGACTGATCACTGGTCGTTGCTCCTGAATTCACCAGCACATCAACCGTATCGATGGCAGTCCCATCACTGTTGAAACGTCTCAGGTAGACTCCGCTGCCACTTCCGTCCTGATTATTGCTTGTCCATGTGACGACAAAACGCCCCGTGCCGTCGACGGCCGCTGATGCCCACTGTTGCTCGTCGGCTGTCATCACGTTGACCCGGATTTTCGCTCCCGTCTTCAACCCCGTGGCATCGAAACGCTGGGCAAACACATCCGACAAATTGCCGGACGGTTTCACCTCCGTCCAGACCACGATGTAGCTGCCGTCTGGAGCCACGGCGATCGACTGTGCCCCACCACGATTCTGTCCACTTGTCTCCTCGACGATACCCGGCGTTGTTGTAACGCCGAGTTCCACGAAGTTTGTCACGGTGGCCGTCGTGTAGGCAATTTGTACATTGTCGATGTACAGTTCCGGTGTCCCACCGCCACCACCGATGAAACGAATTTGAGTACTACCGCTGATGAAGCTACCGATATCAAAGCTCGCGAATACGTAAGCCGAATCGTCGGTGATGCTGTTGAACTGTCGCAGGGTTGTCCAGCTGGTTCCGTCTTCCGAAACCTGCAAATCGACGCTCTGCCCGGACTGGATACCTATCTGGGCATAATCGAACGACAGAATCGCGGAGTCGGCACCGGTCAGATCAAATTGCCGCTGAATCCCATTCCCATCCTTCTTGACGTTCAGGGCATCTCTGCCAAGAAAATTTGTGACTCGGACGAGCCCTGCGCCAGCACCGTCCGATTCACCAATTTCCACCCAGGGATCGGCTGCCCAAGTTTGACTTCCGTCTGAACCGTCAAAAGTGACGGCGTTGAATTCGTCACGGTAGGTTGCGAATGCAAGCAGCTCTGACCACCCATCGATTGCTGCCGCAAATGGCGAGACGGTTTGGATATAACCCTGTTGATATTCGAGGTGCCAATCGCCACCAAGCGACTGTTGACCGGTATCATCGGTACTGGCAGCGATGTCTGCCCCGGTTAACAATCGCAGCTGATCGATAAAGTCACGACCCTCTGGTGATTCGGCAACGTCACAGCCATACAGCAGCAAGTCTGCGCCGCTTGTCAGGCTGTGCTGCCATGCCAGCAATTCCGCCGTATGCTGCGACAGCGAGCGACTGTTGAGCACAGTTGCTCCGAGTGAGATCTCGGCGTCAGTTCCGTGGGTCAGCAAGTGGATGGCTGACACATCCCCCAGCGTCTGGAGCTTCTCCGTAATTTGACGTAAACCGTCAGAATGACTCTCCAGTCGAAGCAGGCGAAATTCTCGATCCGTGTTCAGGAGGTTCGCCAGAATGCCGTCCGCATCCTGAACGCGATAGTCAATGACGATCAGTTCGGGCCCCCGTGGGATCGAATCGTGCGGGATCGAATCGTCTGGGATCGAATCCAGTGGCAGGTTCTCACCGGGCTCGCGATGGAACTCTCCGCCATTGATCTGTTCATCAGCGGCAGACGCAAGGCCGTCGTCCTGAACCGCTGTGTGATTACTGACCGAAAAATCGTCTCCGGAGAAGCCAAAAGCCGTTTCCACATCAACGGATTGGCTGTTGCCGGTGGATTCAATCGACGCGACATCCGCAACGACCGCCAGAGGCGTCACGCTCATCAACAATCGTTCTTCAAGATGGCTGATTCTGGGTGCTGGTTCAGACAGCCCGGCACGCTGGTTTGCGCGCAATCGATGGGACGCTTCTGACAGCAGAAGCTTGAGGTGTTTTTGAAGGTCACGGGATCCCAACCCCACGTTTCGCACTTTGTCTTTCTACTGGTCTTGCAGCACCAGTGATCGCCCGTCGCATCGTTCAGACCGTCTGGTCCGGACGGATTTCAACGAACGTTGATGAAAAACTAGTCCACAGAAATGACAGTGCAGAAAAACCCGGCTGTGAATCCCCAGTTCACCAAGTGAGAAACTCACGCCTGACTGATCAGATCAGAAGGATGCGAACGACCGGCATTTCCTGCCGCGAGGAAGGACTAATCGCTCCAATTTGGCAAACTGAGCGATATTTGCCGGTCGAACCGAATATGCCGAAAGGAACGATTGTCTCGGCGCAGGATTTCACTGAGGCCTCATGGCCAAAACAGACGACTTGTAAGGACAACGCGGGCGTTCCGTTCGCGCCTTGGTCCGTCACCTCGCGATGCGAGCATGGCCGAACTCCATCCAGGAATAGTCCCCACAGATATTCATGAACCACTTTCCTTCGCCAAAATCATCCTCAACGGAAGGCTGTTCTCAGGGCTTACCTGCGACACAGCACTCGGTTGAAGGTCATGGTGTCCAAGCAGATGGTCGTCAACGACTCTCTGTCTGGCTGCGCGAACTGGTTCGTCCACAGCAGGTTTCTGGTTCACTCTGTCAAGCGGCTGTATCACAGGACTCGACTCAGAGAAATTCCTCCACACGACGAAGGCGTTCTACCGCGATCGCTCTGGGTGCGGTGCTGCTTGCTGGAACCCTGTTCTTGCCGTCGTCAGATCTGGCCGCTGTTCAGATCAGGGAAGGGCAGCCCACAAACATCACATTGAGAGCACCCCGGGTCGCCCCTCCAGGCGGGTTCCCCCGGATCGTTCCCATGACAGACCCCTCAGAATCGAAAACAAGTGCCCAGAGCAGTTCCAAAGGCGGTGGAATGGATCCCGACCTGGAAAAGCGAATGACAGCCATGTTTCGTCAGATCGCGGCTGAGATGTCTTCGAAAGAGAACAATCCCGCAGAATCAACAAATGCTCCAGGTTTGAGTTCGGCTCACCCGTACACGGACAAGCCTGCTGCCGGCAGAATGGCAGGAGCAGTAACGGCAGGAGCAGCAACCAGAACTTCAAATACTCCTGTTTCGTCTGTATCTCTCCACAGCCCGGCCATCCGTCGGGCTCCATCTCGTTCGGGTGTGCTCATCGTTTCTCAACCCGGTATGACGGCCGAACATTCTGCTGAGCAACTTATTCAGTCCGCGGGAGAGGCGTCACAAACTCTGGCAAACAGCGCGTCACAAACTTTGGCAAACGGATCGTTGTCCTCCGATATTGCTGCCAATCCGGGACCACCCACAGCCGGTATCCTTCCTGAGCAGCAACCCGCTCATTTCGTGGAACAGCCTTTTCCTTCAGTGTCGTCAGAACTGGCAGATCCACGGCTACAGGCACTTCCACAGTTGCAGCAAACTGTGTCTCCCTCGAACCCTCAGACGACCGGTTCGGTGAATCCTGTGACCGGTGCCCCCCTTTCGGACGCATCCCGCATCGCTCAATCCGTCTTTGGAACCAGTGCACTTCAGCCACCCTCGGCGATTCCTGAAACGTCAGTCCCCGGCAACCCAACGCCGCCCGTTGTGCCACCGGCTCCAGTCTTTCAACCGCCTTCACTGCCGAGAGGTTTATCATCTGACACGGCTGATATACCGCTGCCTCACCAGGTCCATCCCACTCCGGAAGGCACATCCGATCCTGTTCGGAACGGCCCTGTTCCCATCGGGAAAGGCCCCGTTGGTGATTCGCCCGGGCCATCGTATTCCCGGCAGCCACCGACAGGACAGCCTGATTCCATTGACCCGAACTTCAGTCAGCAATCTCGGCCAGGCGTTCCATCGCCAGGCTATCAGGGAAGTGGACACTATCCCGGTCAGTCCGGTTTTCGAGCCACCGTCGAATCCGATGCACCGCGATGGTTGCATTCTTACCAGGATCGCGCGGCGCGAATGGGACTGGAATCCACGATCCTGACACCTCAGTCCAGCTCGCACATGCCCATCGAATTTCGTCCGTGGTGGGATTCGCTGGTTCGAAATCACATGGGGATCGCGCCCACACCCATGACAGTAGATGCAGCCGGACTGGTCCGGCAGGCCATGCTGTATTCTCCCCAGATTCTGGCACTTCAGGCAGAACCGGAAGTGCAGCAAAGAATCGTCTGGCAGGAAGAAGCCCAATTCGACTGGCGCACATTCCTCGAAACAACGTACGACGATCTGAACGACCCTGTCGGCAATCGGCTCACCACCGGAGATTTGTCGGATCGGTTCAAGGATAACAAATTCAGCACCATCGGCGGCTTTCGGAAGAAGACGTCCAGCGGCGGTGAACTGGAAGTCAGTCAGCGCGTCGGGCACCAATACAACAACTCGACGTATCTGGTCCCGAATCCGCAGTCGACGTCGCGTCTGGAGCTTAGCTTTCGACAACCTGTCTGGAATGGTGCGGGTAGCATTTACAGCCAGAGCCAGATTGTTCTGGCTCGAATCACCACCAATTCATCCAGCGACGAAGTTCTGGCAGAACTACAGGACCATCTGTACCAGGTCACGGAAGCATACTGGCAGCTCTACCGAAGCCGGGCGGAATTCTATCAGCGTCAGAAACTGGTCGAATCCGCACGCTCTGTGCTTCAAACACTGGAGGGACGAGATCAGGTTGACACCGTTCCCCGACAGATTCTGCGTGCTCGCGCAGCAGTAGCCAGAGCAGAAGCTCGCATGCAGCGGGCTGTGACCGCGATCAGAAATACAGAATCGCAATTGCGGCTGCTGGTCAATGACCCGGCCATGCTGAATCAGGGGCCGGTTGAGTTCATGCCGACGGAGATGCCGGCGATGATTCCCGTTGCTCCGGTACTTCACGATTCGCTGAACACAGCCCTGATCAATCGGCCGGATATCAGTCGCGCGATACGTCAAATGAGAGCTTCCGGTGTGCGCCTGGGCGTAAGTCGGAATGAGATGCTTCCGAAGCTCGACTTCCTGGTGAAAACTTACGTTGCCGGGCTGGAGGCGAAGGATCGTATCGACACTTCGATTGCCAATCAGTTCACCCGCGGGCAACCGGGGTACACGGTTGGATTTGAATTCGAGGTTCCGTTGGGAAATCGCGCCGCGCGGGCTCGATACGAACAGCGAAAGTGGGAACTGCAACGCTCGATTAACGTCTTTCGAGCAACCGTTGAAGCATCTTTGACAGAAGTCGAAGTTGCCAATCGCGAAGTGGAAACTGCGTACCGCGAAATGCAGGGCCGTTATCAGGCGATGGTCGCAGCGCAGAATGAAACCAACTATCTGAAGGATCGATTCGAAGTCCTTCCCGATGCCGAAGATTCCGCGATCCTGCTGCTGGAGGACCTTCTGGATGGCTTCGAACGTCTGGCCGACGAAGAATCGACGTTTGTTGACGCACAGGTCAAATACGCATTGTCAATTATCAAACTTCGCCAGGTCACCGGCGTCCTGCTTCGGTCGCGTCATGACAGCCCGGAAACTCTGTCGCAGCATTCCGAGTGGATGGCACAGCGCATTGAAGAAACAATGCATGGCCGTGTCGACGGTGGAACCAATGTCGTACCCGCATCCATCACTGCCACGACCTTCGCTGATCCTGCAACGATGCCCACGGATGCTCGATCAAACCAAAGCCTTGCCTATTCGCAGACGACGTGGGCTCCTGTCAACAGTTCGGGGGGGCAAGGCTCAGTGCCTGTGAATCACCCGGGCAATGCAAATTCTGTTGTCGCACCATCGCCCGCCATCAGATACTCACCGGCGGTTCAGCCTTCAAGCAGCCCTCCCGTGATGAATGGCCAGCGGATTCCTTCATCCGGCAGGTTGCAATCGTCGGGCGGACATTCGCTGACCGGGCCATAAGTAACCGTCTTCCGTCTGTTTGCGGGCTGTTGTCCGAGCTGTTGATTCCTATGCCGAACGAAGCTTCGACATCCAGAAGTCCATCCAGCGTCTCTCAGTCGTTTCGAAACGCTTCACCTGTTTTGTCGACGGAAATCCCATCCGAACAGCTACTCCCGCATATTCGTGACCTGGCCGAACGGCTGAAGACAGCGAACCGCGATGAGCTAATCGACGAGGTGATGGTCATTCGGCGTGAACTGGCTCGCGGGCGAAGTACAAGCGAACCGGAGATGCTGGTTGCCGGACTCGCTCTGGTCAGTGAAGCGCTGCGTCGATCAAAGAACATTCGTCTGTATGACGTCCAGCTGCTTGCTGTAGCAGCGTTATCCCGAAATCGAATAGCGCAGATGCAAACGGGCGAGGGCAAGACCTTTGTGGGTATCGCTGCGTCTGGTTATCTTGGCATGGCAGGTCGTGGCGTACATGTGATAACGCCAAACACATACCTTGCCGAACGCGACCAGTCTCTCGCAGCGCCGGTCCTGGCAGAACTTGGCATGACAGCCGGACTGCTGCCCGAGCGGGTGGAAGCGATTCAGAAATTCCCGGCCTATGACTGCGACGTGACATACGGAACCGGCCACGAATTTGGATTCGATTATCTCCGCGACCAACTGACACTTCGTCAGGAGAGTCGACGGCCGGCCGGCTCTCGACTTCTGCAGGCACTGCAGGAACCAGCAGACGGCCGCCGGATCACTATGCAGCGTGGGCTGGAATATGCCGTTGTTGACGAAGCAGACAGCGTTCTGATTGATGATGCCGGTTCGCCCCTGGTGCTCAGCATGTCTGCTCAGGATGGCGCACCGGATGCCAGTGCTCATCAAATGGCGATGCAGTTGCTGAGTCAGCTGGAGCCCGAAAAGCACTACCAGATGGATGCAGCGTCAGGACTTCTGATGCTGACCGGTGAAGGCATTCAGCGGTGCCACAGCGCTGATGTCAGGATTCCTGTCCCGGTGCTCATTCGTCCGTGGACGGAATACGTGCAGCAGGCCCTGCGAGCCCGATTACTGTTTCGGCGCGATGTGCACTACGTGGTGGAAGACGATGAAGTGCGGATCGTCGACGAAACAACCGGAAGAATATTTGAGGATCGATCATGGCAGGATGGCCTGCATCAGGCGATCGAGGCGAAAGAGGGCCTGAAAATCACGGCCGAGAAATCTCCTTTGGCTCAGATCACACGACAGCGGTTTTTTCGGATTTATAACAATCTGTGCGGGATGACCGGGACAGCAATTGGATGCGAGCAGGAACTAAAAGAAGTCTATCGATTGAAGATTGAAGAGATCCCACTGCGAGTCCCATCTGCAAGACAACTCATGCCGACAAGATACTTCGCCACCCGCAAGGCAAGATGGAATGCCATCGCAGAAGAGATCATCCGGAAGCAGAAAGCCGGACGTGCTGTTCTGGTTGGAACCCGATCAATTGCCGATACCGATGTGATCTCCCGGCTGTTAGCTGAGCTTCGTGTACCACACCAGGTCCTGAATGGTTTGCAAACTGCAGACGAAGCAGACATCGTTTCGCACGCCGGTCAGCCCGGCTCTGTCACCATTGCGACCAATCTCGCCGGGCGCGGAACCGACATCAGCCTTCATCCCGATGTCAAACGACAGGGGGGGCTTCATGTCATTGTCTCCGAATGTCAAAACGCCGGGCGAATGGATCGTCAGCTGATTGGGCGATGTGGTCGTCAGGGCGATCCTGGTTCGGCCCAGGTATTTGCCAGCGCAGAAGACACTCTCTTAACAAATCACGGCCCGTGGCTTGCCGCGGCCATTCAGCGGGAAGCCGACGCGTCCGGCGAGACCTTTGCTGATTTTGCCACCCAGCTGCGAAGGGTTCAACAGGCAGCCGAACGCCAGCAATACGTCGGTCGCATGCAGCTGCTGCAGCGAGATTCCTATCGAGACAAACTGTTCCGCCATGCTCGCTGATGCCTTCCCGGCATGCACCATTCAGGAGGATATCCAGCGAGGCACCAAAACGGGAAGCCTGAGCAATCTGGGCAGATCAGGTTCTGGGAACGGGATTGTGAGAAAATCGCGGGAAGCTTACCCTTCACAACTCTGGGGCGGAATTGCAGTGACTCCTGCGTCAGGTTTGGCAACCTTCGTCATCATCAGGTTGATGGCCCTGGAATAGAGGCTTTTGGTTCATTCACTTTCGCCGCATGGACGCTGCGATCATGTGCTTCGCATATTGTTTTCGACTGATCGGGAATCAAACCTTCGCTCCGGACGTGATTTGTCAGGAGTGCGTCGGTTGAAGCTGTTGCAACGATATATCTTTGGCGAACTGGTTCGCGTCTTCACGTTGCTGGTCATCGTGTTGACGGTGATGCTTGTGTTTGTCGGTGTGTTTCGTGAAGCCACAGACCGAGGTCTTGGGCCGGTTCAAATACTCCAGATCATGCCGTATGTCGTTCCGAGCATGTTGCCTTTCACGATTCCGGCAACCTTGCTGCTTTCCGTGTGCGTTGTGTACGGTCGCATTTCAGGAGATCTGGAAGTCACGGCTGCCAAAGCCGCCGGAGTCAGCGCACTGCAACTGCTGTCTCCAGCGTTTTTGCTGGGCTTTCTGCTGGCGATTGCGTCGTTCGGGCTGACCAACTTCGCCATACCGTGGGCTGTTACCAACATCAACAACATTGTCACACAGGCAATGGAGGACATCTTTCTGGATGTGTTGTCATCACAGAATCTGATCAATGATCCTCAACGAGGTTATTCCATTACGGTGCTGGAGGTACGAAATCGAATACTGATGGACGCCACGTTTCGATATCGAACTCGCAACCACGATCAGATCACGGTGCGGGCAGAGCAGGCAAAAATACACTTCGATCTGGAAGGGCAGGAAATCAAGCTGATGCTGAAGAATGCCACATTCAGTCGACCGGGATCAGATTCCAGCGGCGACGTGGATTTTCATGAATTTTCCCTGCCATTGCCTCAGACCATCGGCAACATCAAAGCCAGACACCTGACGGTGACGGAACTAGCGGCAGGTATTGAAAAATCAGGTGCAGATCTGGACTATGCCAGGCAACAGCAGGTCAACCAGACAGCCATGGCCCTGTTGGTCGGTGATTTCAGTCAGCTCGCGGGTGAAGATCAGGTATCGTACCAGGCTGCCGAACGTCAGGCGGTACAAAACACGCATCGATTTCGCTCCGAAATTCACAGTCGAATGGCGATGTCCGGCAGTTGTTTGTTCTTCGCACTTGTCGGTGGACCATTCTCGATGCTTCAGGCCCGCCGTCAGTTTATCACCAGCTTTATCATGTGCTTCCTTCCAATTCTGCTGGTCTATTACCCCGTCATGTTTCTCATGCTCAATCTGTGCAAGACGGGAACGCTGGATCCAACCTGGTCAATGTGGGTACCGAATCTCATCCTGACAGTTGCGGGCACCTTCATGCTTCGCAAAGTCATCCAGTATTAACAATGCTCGCCGGTACATCCGTACCGCTTTGATACTGCAGACGTTCTTCAAGTCTGACTGGTTCGCCAGCACCGGTTATCGATGAATCCGTCATTTGGCGGATCAGGAAGGGTGGCCCGTTTGATTTTTTGGCGAATTCGACAGATAAAGTCGCCCGATTCAGGTATCAAACTCAGGTGGTGCGGGTAGCTCTTCGATGGCGGATCATGGCTTCATGTTGAATGCGTGCAATTCAGTATCAGGCAGACTGGCCGTCGTCGAAGACAATGGTATCGTCGGCTGGTTGTATCTCACAGAAACGGCCGGCCGGAAACCTGTTGCGGATGTTTGGCTGTACAACCGAATCAACGCTCCGGCTGCGAAACAAGTGCAGTCTTATCGTGGATCTCCACCTCCAGCTCCGACAGGTTTCGTCACAGATGCTGCCATTCAGACGCCTGGGGAGGGCGACTCGTGGCTCTTCCAGTGGTCCGAAGATGGAGAATCTGTTGCTTTATTACGGGATGGTCAGGCAATGGCCTGGCTCTCAGCTGATTCGAAGTCGGGATATACGCGACTGTTACTCAAAGACGGGCCATGGGGTAAACAGTGGGATCAGGAATTATTTGATCGCTTGTTTGCTGACGCTGACTCACGGGAAGCGAAATCATGACCATTATTCTGCGGTGTGATGAATGTGAAGCTCGATATCGCGTGCCGGATGATCGAGCGGGAAAGCGGGTGAAGTGTAAGAAATGCGGGATGATACTCCAGGTTCCTCCGCTGGATGACCCGGTGACGTCTCCCGATGGCACCCGCATTTTTCGGCACGAACCAAGGAGCCGGGACCTGGATCTGGTGTCCGGAGATGAACAGAATATCGAAGCCATTTCCGGCCACATCGAACGTTTTCTGGGACCGGTGGATATGGTGTTCCATGAGCTGATCAGCGACATGGTGCACATCGACATCCATTGGGTAAAGCCCACAAAGAAGCGTCCGTTTCATACGCTTGTTACCAGCGGCATGAGCGATCGCCCAATGACCGTTCCTGACGAATGTCTGAATCTTCAGTATGCGGAGCTCATGATTTGTCTGCCCCGTTCATGGAAGATCTCGCAGAAAGCCTTTGAAGATGAGGGGAACTACTGGCCGGTCAGATTGCTGAAGCTGCTGGCCAGGCTACCTCACGAATACGAAACCTGGCTTGGCACAGGACACACGATACCGAACGGCGATCCAGCCGAACCGTACGCCGACAATACCCGATTCTCATGCGCACTGGTTATGCCGCCCCTGAATGTTCCGGAGGAATTTCATTCGCTGTCGCTGGATGACGAGCGGGATATTCACTTCTACACCATTGTTCCGTTGTACGACGAAGAAACGAATTTCAAGCTGACTAAAGGCCTGGATGCGCTCATGGAGAAACTGGAAGCCGTCGGCGCCAATGATGTTGTGGATGTGAATCGAGCCAACAGTTGTCGGCGCAAGAAGTGGTTTGGGTTGTTCTGAGAATGCATTCAGCGTGATTCCCCTTTCCACAACTGCAGTCGACCGTGAGTGGTTCACGATTGCTTGATGATTGCTGGCTGACGCCGAAATACACTCCATTCATAGCGATTGACCACCTACTCTGAAGCGATTGGCCCACCGGTTCATGTCGAAAGCACTACCAGACCTGAAACCAGACGCTCCTGCGATCGCAATCCAGCGCAACCCTCAATCGGGGAGTGGGCGAGGTCGATCGGAATTGCTGGCCCTTGTTCATGAACTCCGGCAGCGTGGATATCGCGTCAGAATGTTCAAATCACGAGAGCAACTGGATATCTGGGTCAGACAAGATCAGGTGAGTCGGCAACTGCGATGTCTCGTTGCGGCCGGGGGAGACGGCACACTGGCTGACCTGCTGAATCGCCATCCGTCGCGCCCTTTGGTGCCATTTCCGCTGGGCACAGAAAACCTGATGGCCCGCTATCTCGGCATCGGCCGAACGCCTGCTCTGTTTGCAGACATGGTGGATGCAAATCAAACCTTGATGTTCGATACGGGCCTTGTCAACGACCATCGATTTCTGCTGATGGTAAGCCTTGGGGTCGATGCTGACGTTGTCCATCGACTTCATCATGAGCGAACGGGCAACATACGGCACATGTCATACTTACGCCCCATCTGGAACGCTTTCCGGCGATTTCGCAGTCAACGCGTTTGGGCCACGTCATGCGCTGATTCCGCAGAACAAATAGCCGAAACGTTGCCTTTGGCTGGTGGCCACGTCATCGTTGCAAACACGTCGGCCTATGGGTTTCATTTTCAGTTTTGTCCCGATGCCACTCCCCATGATGGATTGCTGGATGTGCGGGTCTTTACCGGGACGTCGAGATTTGCAATGTTCATCCATGGCCTGAGCCTCTGGCTTCGCCTGCCATGGAAAAATGTCATGGTGAAACGATTTCAGAGCTCCTGCATCCGACTGAATGCAGCAGGGCCCGCCGGGACGCCCGCGGATACTCCATCAGGAGTCGCAGATGCAGGCCGCTCGTCTGTGCCGGCTCAAACCGACGGTGATCCATTTGGTCGCCTGGATTGTGCCGGTTCCGCAGCCGCTGACAGTGCGATTCGCAGTGTCTATGGCGAGATGATTGTACGTGTCGATCCCGGCTCACTCCGAATGCTGGTGCCATCAACCTATCGTCGGTGTGTCCAGCAGGACTGATTCGGCCGCCAACCGCCAATCGTGTGCTCGCGCGATGGTCAGGGTGGCCAGAATGCTCTGGGATTGGCAATTCACCGGATGGAACTACACTTCCCATCACTATGTCAAAGCAAGTTCTGGCGTCTCACGAGTTCTGTGAAAGCGAATTGGAATCACCGCAAGTCTTGTCGGTTGCGGGTGGTCACGCTGCCCTGTTCAGTCGGCGATGTCCGGGCAAGAGCAGCGTCAACGAAGATGCGGCGGCTGTATTCGCTGTCAGTGATTCGACCGGTGTACTTGTCGTTGCCGATGGTGCGGGGGGGATGCAGTCCGGAAACGCGGCATCCTCTCAGGCTGTTAAGTCCATGGCCGAACGACTCCTGAATCTGCCCGACAGTTCCAACCTGAGAGCCGCCGTTCTGGACGCTATCGAAAGCGCGAATGATCGCATCTGTGCCATGGGTGCCAACGCCGCAACAACATTCGCTGCACTCGAAATCCAGTCTGACACTGTGCGCCCTTACCATGTCGGCGATTCAATGATTCTTCTGTGTGGTCAACGGGGCCGGTTGCGATGGCAGTCGATCGCCCACTCGCCGGTGGGTTACGCCGTCGAAGCCGGAGTGATCGATGAAGCCGATGCGATGTCACACCCGGATCGACACTATGTTTCCAATCTGGTTGGTTGCCCCGAAATGCGAATCGAGATGGGTCCGCAGCTGAAAATGAGCGTTCGCGATACGCTTCTGATCTGCAGCGACGGGCTGAGTGATAATCTTTCCACCGACGAAATCGTTTCGATCATTCGGTGTGGCGATCTTGCGATGTCTGTTCAGCAACTGGTCGACCTCGCAACACAACGAATGAAGCAGGGCATCGGTGACGGCTCGATTCCGTCAAAGCCGGATGATCTGACAATCGTTGCCTTCCGAAGGGCTCAGAAACCCGGAAGAAGAGCTCGACAGAAGAAGACCGTTATGCCCGACAACCCCGTCAGCCGCGTAGAGACACCCGATAGTGAATCAGAATCCGGTTTCGAGCAAAGCCAGATCTCCGGCGACGTGGTGGCCACGCCATCTGAATTCAGGCCGTCGGCTACTGAATCGGCTGAATAGCTTGAGTTGATTCGTCGGCTGCTACCGCGACTTGATTGTTAACTTTTCGGACACCGGGCTGCAGACGAATCAGATTTCCGGCGAGCCGACGGACATCGGGACTGGATGCGGTGCCGGACAAAGTGGCGACTCCTGCATCAGTCATCGAAACCCGAATACTGCTGAACGCAGGGTTCGCGATGGAGAACAGGTCCAGTGAAGCGCTGTTGATCTCAGGAAAACTGTTGCTTGTTGCTCCTGCCGAAGGCGTCGCAAAACCAAGGCGAATGGACACGGGCACGGTTCGTGGAGTTCCGGTCTGCTGTGTCTGCAGGTTACGGTTCGTTTGCTGGTCCGTGATGGCCCGGAACTGTCGATTTCCACTGTTTGTATTCAGGGTCGATTCCCGAATAGCACCGACAAATCCGTCCTGTTGAGCTCCTCCGACAAATCCCTGCGGTGCGTTATCGACGTTTGTTGTGTTCAGAGTAAAACCGGTGGCCCCGGAGGATGTTCCACTGGTTCCCGTACCCGTTGAACCTGTTGAAGAACCGTTCGTGGATCCGGTTCCTCCAAGGTTCACCTGCTGCGCATGGGCAGAGTTCGTTTGAAACTGGAGGACCGCAAAGGCAAAAGTCGCCCCAAACAGAAATCGGAGAGATGAGGCCGACCAAAGGGGCCGAACGGTCTGTTGCGCGGGATTGCTCATGGCAGTTCGTCCGAAACTCTCAGAAGTGTTTTCAAGTGCAGGTACAGCGGTCGATATGTTATCGCATTCTCGCTACGGGCCTCACAACTTTAACAATCGGCTCGCCCTTCAGGACCCGGTTTTTTCGTTAACTTCGCTTGCGCGAACGGAATCTTCCGCAAACCTGCTCTTCGGGAGAGGCAATTTGGGTCGCCCTTTCCGCATCCAAAAGACAGCAAACCTGGTCTATCAGCCGACTGAAAAAGTAACCCGACGTCTCAGCGAGGGATTGCTGGCCCCTGCCGGCCCGGGAAAATGCCTCTCGCTAAAGCGTTGGGTTGCCCTTCCTTTGGTTTTCAACAACCAGTTAAGTTCTTCGATTCGAACGCGCTTTTCCGGCCTTCGTTCGTGGATCTGTATTTGTCGATTCTTCGGGTGGGTTTTCGGGACTGCAGGAGAACCAATGGCCGTTGTGAATTGAATGGGCGCAATCTGTTGTTAGTTTGTCCTTCTCGCGCACGTTCCGCTCAAAATCACGTGGAGCGAGCGTTTGTTCGTAGTGGCTTTCGGTTTTCTGCTCGCAGTCATCCCCGTGAAATTTTCCTGGCATTTCAGTAAGGTCAACCCTCGGTTCAAGAACCGGGAGGCTACGCAGGGCGAATTCTTCGCCAGTGATACGGAGCTGCGCGGATTTGTTCGTGAGGCCGTCCAGAATTCGCTGGACGCCCGAATCCCGGACAGTGCAAATCCTGTTGCGGTGCGTATTTACCTGTCCGGGGAAGATCAGGCCCTGGAGCCCAGTCGATCAAGGCGGTATTTCAAAGGCGGATGGGAACATTTCCACGCGGACGGGTGTGGGCTTCGCGACGCGGCGGACAGGAATGAACCGTGTCGATTTGTGGTGTACGAAGACAGCGGCACAACAGGATTGACGGGCCCTGTTGATCAATTCCATGAAGTGCCCGGACAAAGAAATCCGTTCTACTACTTCTTTCGCGCAGAAGGGCAGTCGAACAAACTGGAAACGGGGCGAGGGCGCTGGGGGCTGGGCAAGTTTGTTTTTCCTCGCAGCAGTCGTATCCGCAGCTTCTTCGGCCTCACCGTCCGGCACGACGATGGCAGACGATTGCTGGTTGGACAATCGATCCTTCGCAGTCATCGCGTTGAAGACAAAAGCTACACTCCGGATGGCTGGTTTGGCGAAAAGCCGGGCAGGAAAGAAGCACCGTCGCCCATCGAGTCCTCTGAGTTCATAGATCGCTTCTGCCGGGATTTTGCACTGGAACGAACCTCCGAACCGGGGTTGTCGGTGGTGATACCTTTTTGTGATGCCTCGTGGGACGCGCGCGGGGTCGTCAACAGTGTTGTGCAGGATTACTTCAGCGCGATCCTGAACGAAGAGCTGATTGTGACGGTCGAGAGTGCAGACACTCAAATCGTAATCAACGCTCATTCGATCATTGACGTGTTGCAGGATTGCGACGATGACATACGGACTCAGATGCAACCACTTCTGGAGCTCGCACAGTGGGCCTGTAACCAAAGACAGAACGGTTCAATGCAGCGACTCGACAGGAATCTGTCCAGTCGACCACATTCACGGGGTAACCTGCGGTGGTCAGCCAAAGACGTCGATGAACAGCAGTTTCGTCGCGTGCGCACCACCTTCGCCGCCGACGGACGATTAGCAGTACGGATACCATTGACGGTACAGCAGCGAGGACAGGAACCAAAGGCCACCCATTTTGACGTCTTTCTTCAGAAGAGCGAATCCACGGCACAGCGTCGACCGGTTTTTGTTCGTGAAGGCATTGTCATCTCCAACGTGCGGTCTCGACTAATCCGGGATATCAGCGCTCTTGTGATGGTTGACGACGCGCCCCTGGCTGCATTTCTGGGCGACGCTGAAAACCCGGCTCATACCGAGTGGCAGGAAGAAATCTCCCACTTTAAAGGAAAGTATGTCCAGGGAGCTTCAGTGCTGCGTTTTGTTAGAAACACCGTCCCGGACTTATGCCAGTTGCTCACTGACCCGACGGATGAACAGGATTCGGAATTACTGCTGGATGTGTTTTCGATTGGAGCTGTACCGAACGGCAGGAGGAGTAGTTTTCCCGTCGGCTTCGAAACCCACACTTCCCGGCGCCGAAAGTTTGCTTCACCCCTGAATGAACCTACCGTTGCCAGGCGGACACGACGACCGTTTCGGATTGTTCGTCGCAAGGGAGGGTTTCGAATCGCCGGGCTTACAACTCGTGTGGCCAGAGAAGACGCGTCGAATGAGACCGCCGACCCGATGCCATTTACCGCACCACTGGTCATCGAAGTTTGCATCGCTTACGACCGTCGCAGCGGAAGCGCCCTGCGAAATTTTGATCCCACCGACTTTCAGCTCGACCATTCACCGATTGTCATTCAATCAACAAATGCCTCATGGGTCATCACTTCAGCCAATGTGCTGCGGGTGACAGCCAACGGGCCGTTCTTCGAAGTGGTAGTCGCTGGTTTCGATGTGAATCGCGACCTGTATTTGAAGGCTCAGGTTCTCAAAGACTGAGCACAGCGACAATCTTTGGCCATCAGCCGAAGCTTCTTCCGCGAAACGTTACTCTCTGATCGCCTTATTCGTGTTTCCAGCCAATTGCGCGGCGCGGCGATCCCAGGCAGACTTACCCGCATTGATAAACTGAAGGAACTGCTGGCCCCCGGAACTATCAAGTCCGATGAATCGGGAAAGGATGATGGTTCCATCAGGTGAAGCAATCGCGTAGCCGGGGAGAGTGACGTCTTTGTACCAATTCTCCTGCAGCGTTTGGTTGTAGACCAATTGTTCCTCGCGTTCTTCGGTTGTCATGTTGCCCGGGACTTTGTCTGTATAAATCTGAACCTGCACGAGGTCATGAAGAGCGTCACGGACATCATTGCGGGCCAGGACTGAGGATTCCATCAATCGACAATTCGTACAGTTGATCCCTGTAAAATCGATGAACAGGAGCTGTTGTTTTTCGGTCGCGGCTTTGACCGCTTCCCGAAAATCAAGGAAGTGGGAATCGCTGTCGTGACTGGCGACAGCACTGCCGAAAGCACCACCGCCGGTGATCATCGATTTATCCGGGGGTGAAAACGCGGCGATCTGTTGCCAAAGCATGCCATCCGGAGCCTTTGCAGCAAACACACCAACCGATATGTATCCCCCAAGAAACAGGAACCCTATGGCAAAAAGCACTCTGAGGGGGCTGACCCCTGTTGACGGCGAATCGTGATCTGTTCGGAAGATGTCCAGAAGGTAACAGCCTGTGACGGCAGCGATCACCGCCCAGCCGATCTGAAATGATGCACGGTCCAGGAATCGGGGCAGGCCGTCAGGGCTGAGTCCGATATCCGCCACGCTCAGAAATTTCAGCACGAACGCGAGTTCAACGAGCCCCATCGTCACTTTGACAGTATTCATCCAGCCGCCGCTTTTCGGCAACTTCCTGAGCATCGAGGGAAACAGGGCCAGGAAAAAGAACGGCGATGCGAACGCGGCCGAGAATGACAGCATCCCGATGATAGGCCAGTACCAGCTGCCGGTTGCGGCGATCACCAGAAGGCCGCCCACAAATGCAAATGTGCAGGTGAAGGAAACCAGCGTGAAGGTGAACGCCATAAATAGTGCACCGACCACGCCCCCTGTGGATTCTCGCTTTGACGACCACGTCAAAAGCCAGCTGGGCAATCGCAGTTCAAACATTCCCATCAGCATGAGGCCAAAGACCATGAACAACCCGGCAAAGAAAAGATTCAAACCCGGACTGTTCGCGAGTTCCGTCAGTTTGGTTGGTCGGAAGGTTACGGCGACCAGCAAACCGAGAACTGTGAATGTCCCGATAATCCCAAGACAGTAGATCACCGCCAGTCCAATCGGGCTCTTGTGGTTCTTTTCCGACTGTTTCAGAAAAAAGGCAACCGTCACGGGAATCATGGGAAACACGCACGGTGTCAGCAAAGCGACCAGTCCGGCCCCGAACGCTCCCAGAATGAATGCGAAGAGCCCGCGTTCCGTCAGCTGACTGGCTTCTGTCACATTCTCCGACTGCTCCGGGGTAGCCTCGGAAGACTCACTGGGCGATGGGCCATTGCCATCTGTTCCCGTGTCCACAGCCGACACGCCCTCTGTTGGTGCGGGATTGACATCATCAGCCGAATCGAATGCAAATTCCACTTCTGTGGGCCTGAGGCAGGAGCCCGCATTGCACAGCTGGAAAAAGATGGTTCCAGCGACAGACGGATTTGCACCTGTGCACTTCAGTTTGCGAGTCCAGGTGATTTCACCAAAATGAACTCGCTGAACAACGCCCTCCATTGGATATTCCAATTCCGGAACGTGCGACGGCTGGAATTCGGAGTCCAGCGTTTCCAGCGAATTCAGATCCGTCAGGTTGATTTCCGTTGGATTCCCGATCATGGCCGGGTCCTGGTCCAGAGCAAACGTGTGCCATGGCTTCTGAACGGTCGCCTTGACCTCAAGAATCACATCATCGCCAGACTTCGGATTGGCTGGAGTCAGCGAAATATCGAAACGGATAGGGTCCGTTTGGCCTTTGAATTGGGGTACCAGCTGGATGGTCCTGCTTTTGGTTTCCTGCGCAGCTGTCCCAGCGGAGGATCCTTTCTGCGGGGCCTCTGGCACTTGCTCCGGATTTTTTGGGGGCACTTGCAACGTATCGCTAACGGTGAGAGTCGCTTTGAACTGGCGAGGGGGTCGAATCGGCTTGCAAACGCCGCCAGCTCCGTCGGTACCGGAACTGCAGAACTGGCCAGTAAGTTCTCCTGCGACTTCGACCTGGGCCGTCTTTGTCTTGTCGAGCGGGAGAATCCGGGACCAGGTGACTTTGTCGAAAAATTTCTCAACACGTTGCCCAAGTCCGGGATCATCGACGGCTTTGGGTGCGTGGTCAGCCCGCCACGCGTCAGACGACTCCAGAATTCCCTGCTGACTTTTGAGCTTAATCGAGGTCCGGCCGGAAAAACTTTTATCCATTGAGTAGATGTAGAAGCCGTCCGGAAGGACGACCGTCACCTGCAGCTCGACGTTTTCCGAATCGTGAGGCACCAGCTTTGCAGAGACATCAATATCCGCGTCGTCTGCGGGAGAACTGCCAAAGGTGAGTCCGTTATCGAACGAATCGAGTGGGAAGGTCCCCTGCGCGATGGCTCGATCGCCACAGTGGGCGAAAATCGTGGCGAGAAAGGCCACCGTGAACAAGGACTGGATCATCTGAGCGATGGAATGTCTGATGGACATAGCTCTGTTCTCGATCGGTGCGGGGCAGATTCTTCAACGCGACGAAGAAGCCTGTTCCGGAAGTGGACATCGAATGCAGCATCGTGTGGTCAATAGTTGCCGGACGGTGCGTAAGGCCGAAACTTACACGGAAACAGGGCATTCTGAAAAGACGATCACCCCCGGCTGCACCAGATTCCGGCAGGCTGCGGCAAAGTCAGCCACCCTGCGGCAAATTTCGATCCGTCGGGATTCTTTCGTTTCCGCCCTCAGTGAGTTGCAGTCGGGTAAATGTTTGCTGTATTACGCGCTGTTAACCAACGGATTTCCTCGATTTTTCTCTCAGCCCCTATCTGCAGGCGTCGTGACTGCGGCAGAAGACGGACTTTCGGAACTGTTTTCATGAATCGTATTTTTATCTCCGGTATTGGCGTCGTCAGTTGTCTGGGAAACGATCGTCCGACGGTTTGGAACAACCTGATTGCCGGACAATGCGGGATCGACAAGCTGACCGAGCATGACGTCACCGATTTGGAGGTTGATATCGGAGGCGAAGTCCGCAACCTGAACGCTGACCGAATTAACGTTAACGATCTGGTATCCACTCGAAAAATGGACCGAGCCAGTCAGTTCGCCGTCCATGCAGCCCATGAAGCTCTGGAAGATGCGGGACTGCCGGTAAAGGATATCGGCGAAAATGCGGCTGTCATTATCGGTGCCGGACTCGCCGGACTGGAGACATACGAATTCCAGATGGAGCGGCTACTTACGAAGGGTCCGTCCCGTGTGAGTCCGTTCACCATTCCTATGCTGATGCCAAACGCTCCACCGGGAAACATCAGTCTGGCTTTTGGTGTCCGGGGGACCTGCTACACGACCAGCAGCGCATGCTCTTCTTCCGGTCACGCCATGATTGATGCCATGGAGTATCTCCGCCGTGGGGAAGCAGATTTTATCATCACGGGCGGAACAGAAGCTTCGCTGACGCGTCTTGGTATTTCGTCCTTCGTCAACATGAAGGCCATGAACAAGTCGATGAATGATCGTCCCCGTGAGTCCATGCGACCGTTCGACGCGGATCGCGGCGGCTTTATCATGGCGGAAGGATCTTCTGTGCTGATCTTCGAAACCGAAGAGCACCTCCGGAAACGCGGCGGCAAAGCCTGGGCGGAAGTTCTTTCCGGCCGGTCAACCAGTGATGCTTTTCATCTGGTCCAGCCTGACCCGGAAGGCAAACTCGCAGTGAAAGCCATCAAGGCGGCGATCAGTGCGGCGGGTCTGACTCCGGAAGAGATGGTCGGGCAAACTTACGTCAATGCTCACGGTACGAGCACAAATTACAACGATGCGATGGAAACGGTGGCTCTGAAGACAATCTTCGGAGACGCTGCCGCGCAGTTGAAAGTCAGCTCAACAAAAAGCATGCTCGGTCATATGATCGGAGCAGCATGTGCAATTGAGATGTCGGCTTGCGCAATGGCCCTGAATTCCGGAGTGCTTCCGCCAACCATCAACTACACCACGCCCGATCCCGCTTGTGACCTGGATTACATTCCGAACAAAGCGATTCGCCAGCAGATGAAATACGCCATCAACAATAGCTTTGGCTTTGGGGGACACAACGTCTCCCTGGTAATTGGCCGCGTTGATGACGAAGACCTCAAACGTCCCGCGATTGAATGTGACGTCTGATTGCTCTGCGTTTGATTGGCAGAACCCCCCCGCATCGTTCATGATGCTGCCTCAACCCGCGCAAACGGCGCGGTCCGGCCAAGTGAGGCATCAAGGGGGTGCGCCATGCCCATTCGGAACACTGTCCGTCGCTGTGTGATTGTCAGCCAGATTCTGCTGGCTGTTTCTGTGTTCGATCCAACGTTGTTCGCGACAACGTTCGCGGAATCTGGTTCAAACCACATCTACCAGGTCGGTGTCGCAAAAAAGGATGTCACGCCGGATTATCCCGTTCGATTAAGCGGCTTCGCGTTTCGCAAGACGGAATCAGAGGGGATCTCCCAGAAAATCTGGGCAAGGGCTCTGGCCATCGGAGCGGACGCGTCGTCAAACGATGCCGGCGAGACAACCAGCGGGCCAGTGGTGATTGTCACGCTCGACAGTCTTGGTGTCCGGCTGGAACAGGTCAATGAAATCGCATCCCGGCTGGCGAAGAAAACCGGGCTGCAGCGCGATCGGCTGGCCATCACCTTTACGCACACCCATTGCGCTCCGAAAGTCAACGGTGCTGCTGACAACATCTTCGCAGAAGCCATCCCACCGGAGCATCAGGACCACCTGGATCAGTACACCGTTGAGCTTGTGAATGCCATCGAAGGGGTCGTGCTGGAAGCTTTGGCCAGCCGGAAGCCTGCGACTCTGGAATGGGGAGTCGGTGAAGTCGGTTTTGCAAAGAATCGACGCACTCCTGGAGGGCCAACGGATCATTCATTGCCAATTCTGGTGGTTCGAAATGTCGATGCTGCAGGAACGGTGCGCGCGATCTACACAAGCTACGCCTGCCACTGTGTCACACTGTCGCATAATCTGATCAGCGGTGACTGGGCGGGTTATGCCGTCGAAGCGATTGAAAGACACTTCCCCGATGCCATGGGCCTGGTCTCCATCGGTTGTGGTTCGGATCAGAATCCCGTCAGCGGTGTGACTGGTGACAAGATCGACGTGTGCCAGATGCAGGGGATGCAGATTGGTGATGAGATCTCTCGACTGATCGAACAACGAAGACTCACACCGCTGGGTGGGCGTGTTCACACCACGCTGAATCACCTTCAGCTGGCATTTCAGACTCTTCCGACACGTGACGAATACGAAAAAATGGTCGAAGCCGGCGGTGCACCGGGATACAACGCCCAGACCCAGCTGCAAAAACTGAATCAGGGAAAGAAGCTTCCGGTATCGCTGGAATATCCGATTCAGACGGTCAGTTTCGGTGATGAGCTTTGCATGGTGTTCCTCAGTGGTGAAGTTTGCGTCGACTACGCCATTCGACTCAGGAAGGAGCTCGCGCCGAATCGCATCTGGATGCACGGATACAGTAATGATTTTGGAGCATACATCCCGTCAGAACGATTGCTGGCTGAAGGCGGGTACGGAGCCGGTGCTGAGATCCCGTATTTCGCACTTCCTGCGAAGCTGATGACGGGACTGGAAGAACAAATCGTGGCTGAAGTTCACCGCCAGGTGCCACCGGCCTTCCGGCAGAATCTCGCAGGTGGCACAAATGGCATCTCACCCAGGTCACCCGAGGAATCGTTAAGAGCACTGAAAACGCATCCGACGCTGAAGGTCGAACTCGTCGCCTGTGAGCCGCAGATCAGTGATCCTGTTGCCATTGACTTCGGCCTGAACGGTGACGTCTGGGTTTGCCAGATGGTCGACTATGGACACGGCATCGAAGAAGAATTCACTCCGAGGGGACAGGTCCGGGTATTGAAGGACCTGAATGCCGATGGGCTGTTTGAATCCTCCACGGTTTTTCTGGACGGGCTCCGGTACCCCACCGACGTCAAGATCTGGCGCGATGGAGCTTTGGTCTGTGATGCGCCGGATATTCTGTATGCCGAAGACACCAATGGTGATGGCGTCGCAGACCTGCGGAAAGTGCTGTTTACCGGATTTGCAACGCACAACGGACAGGCGCGAGTCAATAGTTTGCAGTGGGGCCTGGATGGTTGGGTCTATGGATCCTGTGGCTTGTTCGGCGGCAGGATCACCAACGAATCCGGTGTTGTAGTGGACGTGACAGGGCGAGATTTTCGAATACGGCCTGACACTGGCGAGATGGAGCCTGTGACAGGACGAACGCAGCAAAGTCGTGTCCGTGATGACTGGGGAAACTGGTTCGGATGCGATAACGGAACGCTGATTCGACATTACCCGGTTTCTGAGGATTACGCCCGCCGGAATCCTTTCGTACCGCCTTCCCCAACCGCGGTCTTTGTTCCCACCGGACAGGATGCCGGACGACTGTTTCCTTCCAGCGATCTTGTGTTATTTAAACTTTCCGGCGCCGCGGGGCGTGCAACGGCAGCCTGCGGCGTTGGAGTTTATCGAGACGACTTACTGGGCGAGAGCTACTCTGGAAACTCATTCAGTTGCGAGCCCGTAAACCAACTGGTCTACCGTCAACAACTGTTCCGTCAGGGAGCGACGATTCGCGGCAGACGAGCGCCCAACGAACAGTCCGTGGACTTCCTGACCTCGACAGACCAATGGTTTCGGCCGGTGCAGGCTCGTACAGGCCCGGATGGAGCGATCTGGGTTGTCGACATGTATCGGTACGTTATTGAACATCCCAAGTGGATACCGGAGGAAACTCTGGCTGAGCTGAATGTCTTTGCAGGCCAGGGACTGGGGAGGATCTATCGGGTGACCACGGCTGGCGCCGGACGCCAATCGGTTGGCGATCTGCGGGCGAAAAGTAACCCGGAACTTGTTGAACTCGTCAATCATCCGAATGGAACTGTGCGCGACATGGTTCATCAATCCCTGATTTGGCGAGAGGCGGCCGACGTGACAGATGCCCTGAACCACGTGGCAACGGCCGGAAGCCGTCCCGCCTCACGTTTGCAGGCGTTATCCATCCTGGACGGACTGGATCAGCTTTCACAAGACGTATTGCTGGTCGCACTGCAGGATAAACATCCTGAAGTGCGGCGAAACGCAATTCGTTTGTCAGAGGCTGTGCTGGCAAATTCCGGGGCGGCGACAGGAAAAACAGGTGTCCTGCTGGAACAAGTGCTGGCGATGAAAGACGACCCGGCATTTGAAGTTCGACAGCAGCTGGCATTGTCTCTGGGTAATGTCAGGTCTGCCCGGGCACCGGTGGTGCTCGCGGAACTCGCTCAGTCGTCCAGCGATCCCTTCATGTCCGGCGCCGTGCTGAGTTCCCTGAACACAACCAATATCGCTCCGTTCACCGAGATCGTTTTGCAGAACCCCGGTTTGCGTTCGCGATTGGGCGACGATGTGCTTGCATCTGTGGCAGGAATGGGCAATGAAGATGCCGTCCGCGATGTTCTGAGCGTGCTGCTGACCTCTGAAGGCAGTGCCAATGGGCTCCGGTGGCACTCCTGGCAGCTCCAAAGTCTGGCTCGGTTGCTGGATGGACTTGATCGACGCAAACCAGCACCGGTCGGATGCGTGACGCCGGAATTAGAGGCGGCGGCGGGTCATCTGGCCAGCGACATTCGCAAAGCACTGATGAACTCTGAAACCTCGGATGAAGACCTGTCAGCGATGCTGGGTTTGCCGGGACGTCGTTTGGGACCCGTTTCATTGAAACTGTTTCAGCCGGGTGACTTGCCTGACAGTGCCGAAATCGTCTCATTCGTTAGCCCGCAGTTTTCGTCTGATCGACAGCTATCAGCCGTGAGAGCAATGACGAATCGGGCAGAGGAGGATGGCGGAGCATTGCTGCTGAGCCGAATATCTGCCGCCACTCCTGCCGTTCGACAGGAGATCGTGAAGGCATTGCTCAGTCAGCGAAATTGGGACTCGGCAACCGTAACTGCGCTGGAAGATGGAAACCTGACTGCTTTCGATCTTGACGCCGCCGCACGTGAACAACTTACAGCGAGGCTGTCCGGGGATTTGAAAAAACGGGCGAGCAAGGTTCTGGAATCGACGCATTCGGATCGTCAGGCTCTGGTTGCCGAATGGTCGGACGTCGCCACAATGACCGGAGATTTATCGGCAGGCAGGGCGGCATTCGCGAAACGTTGTAGTGTGTGCCACCGGCTCGAAAACGTCGGCCATGTCGTGGGACCTGATCTTGCGGCCCTTACGGCACGTTCGACCAGCTTTCTCTTGAATGCCATTCTCGACCCCAATCGGGATGTCGATGCTCGTTATCAGTCATACGTTGTGGTCAACGATCAGGGACAATCGTTTAGCGGACTGATGGTCAGTGAAACGTCAACCAGCATCACTTTGCGTCAGCAGGAGGGAAAGGAAATCGTATTCCTGCGAAATGAACTGGAGGAAATCAAGGCCACCGGAAAGTCAGTCATGCCGGAAGGCCTTGAGAAAGATCTGACGAGGCAGGAGCTTGCAGACATTCTCGCGTATCTGCAGGAACTGGGGCCCGAACCAAAATCATTTGAAGGAAATCATCCTTCCCTGGTGAAAGCCATCGAAAACGGACAACTGAATTTGCTGGCTTCAACAGGTTCCATCTACGGAGACGAAATTGCCTACGAAACAGATTCGCCCTTCCGGAATATAGGTTATTGGCATTCCGCAGAAGATCGCGTTGTCTGGGGTTTACTGGTGACGGAATCCGGCGACTTCGATGTGTGGATGGACTACTCATGCGATGACGCAACAGCCGGCAATCATCTGCGAATCGATGGTGGTGAACCCACATTGACCACCGTCGTTGCTGGTACCGGAGGATGGGCCAGCTACCGACAAAAACTGATCGGGAGGATCCACCTGTCGTCCGGAAGAAATCAGCTTTCATTAAAAGCGGCCGCTGCACTGCGAGGCACCGCACTGCTGGACCTGCGAAGCCTGATCCTTGTTCCTGCAGGTGCCACTCCGTTGCTGGCCATGGACTCGACTTCCGAAAACAAGGATTTCAGTACGGTGTCTCCCGTCATGATTGCCAGAACTATTCTGGACGACACGATCTCAGGAGCAGACCGGGAAAAGGTCATTGCGGACAATTCACAGCATTCCGCCGCTGTTATACGGGCAATGACTGAGGACCTTCCGGAAGATCCCACAGAAGAGTATCGGCGGATTCCATGGATCTGGCGTGTTGCAATTGCAGCGGGTCGTCGTAATCAGTCAGGTGAGATTCTGGCGATCCTTGACGCGTCTTTGCCGCAACAAAATCAACCTCTGCGTGACTGGCAATCCGTTGTTATCGGTGGCGGAATCATTAACGGCATCAGTCTTGAAGGGGGCTGGCCACTCGATCGCATCCAGCGTCTGATTGCTGGCAACACGAATTTGAGCATCCGATGGAATCTGGCCATCCAGCAGGCAGGCATCATGGCTGATAACGATGCTGTTCGGAAAGGAACACGGTACGACGCCCTTCGAATGATCGCGTTACAGACCTGGGATGAGGCTGGCGAACAACTGGTGAAGTATCTTGGCAGGGATGTGGATGCCGAATTACAGCAAGGTGCAGTCAGCGGGCTTTCTGATATGCCTGCCGCCGAAGCAGGACGCCAGTTGCTGATTCATTTGCCACATTTGACAGCCAGGAACAAAGAGTTTGCACTCGATGCCCTGATGCGAACAACTGCTCGAATTCACCGGCTCCTGACCGCCGTTGAAAATGGTGATGTAAACGCATCAGATCTGGGGACGCACCGCATAGAGAGGCTCCGGGAACATCAGGAGCTTGAAGTTCGAGACAAAGCGAACCATCTATTGCCGTAACGTCAGGTTCCTGGTGCCAGCATGCCAAGAATCACAACGCTTGCGCTGCCGAGGAAAGCCACTCCGAAAAGGACCGTGCCAACAAGCGCCAGAATGCGAGAGCGATGCGGGATCAGAAGACCGTATACGCAAAGAATCAGAGCGACCACATTCAGCAATGCACCGCTTCCACCCAGGGCCACCAATTGAACGAGCGTCGAAGGATCGTTCTGAAGCTGATGAAGTTCCGCAGGAGATCCGGGAAGCCGTGACGCCCAGTAAAACAGCAGGGCATACAGACCGATCGATAAGAGACCAAACGCAAAACCGGCAATAGCCACGGTATTTGTTGATCCCTGGTCGACGACGATTGGCGGCTGGCTCGCTGTTTCCGTGTTTCTTTCTGACACAACTGGAATCCTGTGGAACGGCATGGTCAACTGATGTGCAGCAAATCTCACGCAACGGCAGTACGCCACGCACGTGCGTACATAGTCATAACTCTGCACCTACTCGCTGGGGTGTATCACATGATCTCCACCACAACACTTGACGCATCCATTAACATGTGGTGTCATATACGTTGTCCTCAAGGGTGGTTGCCCCCTGCCTCGTAACGGTTGGGCAAAAAGATTGGCACTGAGATTTTAACAGGAGAAAGAAATGCGTTTTGCAAGTTCAGCTGTCGTTGTCTTTCTGATTCTTGGTCTTGCAGGATCTGCTCCGTTCGGAGCGACCGCTCAGGAAAAATCGAAAAGCAAATCTTCTGCCTCTTCGAAAGAGAAGGAGAAGCAGGCGTCACCGTGGCGGCGGCTGCCGCCGGGCTACGGAAGTCTGGAGCTGTCAGAAACTCAAAAGGAGAAAGTTTACAGCATCCGGCAGGAGTACGGTGCGCAAATCGATGACCTTCAGGAACAAATCAAAACACTTCGAGAAAAGATGAACAAGGAGACCGAGGCGATCCTGACGACAGATCAGAAGAAATCGCTGGCAGCGAACGAAAAGCCTGAAGAAGGCGATTCGACAGAAAAGAAGAGCTCGGGTACAGCGAAGAAATCATCCTCAAAGTCTCGAAAAACCAAATAATCGTGGCTGCCTGAATCCGAGCTCAGTCACTCTACTCGTGCGAGACTGTTTGCTACAGTGGCCGCATGAAAATTGCTGTTCCGGACAGACGATCGCCGTTTCGGGCGATAGACGATTATGGAATGCTGCTGGTGCTGTTGTTGCTGGCAGCATTCTTTAGTGTCTGCACGTTTAATGAGCAACACCCGAGCGGTGCCGACGCGGGCATTCAGGTGGCCGACTTCATCGCAAATGGTCACTTTACCAATGTGTTAATCGTCGTTCGCGACACCGTGGAAGACGGAGAGTTTGCCGATGCCGTGGAAATGCGACTTGCGGAGAGAGACATCGATGTCCTCAGCACCGTAAGGGGCGGACCGGGCGACGTGCGAGTCGCAATCGACAAGATACTTTCAGAGGGAGGAAGAATCGACGCCGTTGCTGCTAATGACGTATCCGCAAAATGGACCATCTTTGATCGGTACGTCGATGTGGGACGTGAAAAGTGCGTGACTCCCCAGCCTTATCGATGGCCGGATTTCCTGAAGCGTTCCAACCTGCTGGGAGTGGCGAATCAGACCGCCATTTACGCGATCATTGCCGTGGGAATGACAATGGTCATCATGACCGCCGGGATCGATTTGAGTGTTGGTTCCCTGGTTGCTTTATCTTCCGTGACAGCAGCGGTCCTGATCCGAAAGGCGGGCGGAGTTGAGTGTGGCTTGCCTGCGATGATCGCCGCATGCTTCGCAGGAATCGTCGTTTGCTCACTTTCCGGGCTGTTCACAGGGCTGATGGTGACGCGATTTGGGGTGCCTCCATTTATCGTATCACTGAGCGTAATGATGATGGCCAGTGGCATCGCCTTTCGAATTTCCGAGGGCCGTTCCGTTCCTGAGGTTTCGCAGTCGTTCCTGTGGATTGGTGGTTCCAATATCATGGGGGTTCCCAGCCCGGTCTGGATGATGGGGATCATCTACCTGGTGGCACACTGGGTGATGTCTCGCACAGTTTTCGGTCGATACGTCTACGCAATTGGTGGCAATCCGGAGGCATCTCGATTGTCAGGCGTACCTGTCGGGCCTGTTCTGCTGGCGGTTTATGTGCTCAGCGGTGCACTTGCGGGAGCGGGCGGCATCATACTTTCGTCAAAACTGGCAGCCGGAGACCCAAAGTTTGGAGACATGTACGAACTGGATGTCATAGCCGCGGTCGTCGTGGGTGGAACGTCACTGATGGGTGGTGAGGGCCGAATTTTTGGTACGCTGATCGGGGCATTTATCATTGCAACGATCAAGAATGGAATGAACCTGACCGATGTTGATCCTTTCAACCAGAAAATCGCCCTCGGAGCCGTGCTGCTTGGCGCGGTGCTTGTTGATCGTCTGAAACGCCGTCCCTGAAAGCCGGCATGGAAGAAGTCAGCGTCCGCTAATTCCTGAGGTTGGTTTCTGAGAGAAAACAAACAGAAGGGCGTTGACAGCGGAACCGATAACGTTAGACTTCCCCGCTCGCCTGACGGAGGCCGAAGAGTCTTCGGGGCGAAACCGATCTTTGACAACATGGTTGAGAATGTGAGCCTGTGAGTTTTGTGCACTAGGTAAATTGTTGGTCGTTCTTTGACCGGAACGACAAACAGGTATTAAACCACTCTTGTTTTGTAGTCAGTCTCAAAATGGTGTCACGCCCGTGGCACTGGCTTCTTCGGAAGCAGTTTTGATGCTGATTCAAGCATATTTTTGAAGGGTTTGATCCTGGCTCAGAATGAACGTTGGCGGCGTGGATTAGGCATGCAAGTCGAGCGCTCATAGCAATATGGGAGCGGCGAACGGCGTAGTAATGCATCGGAACGTACCCTTCGGTCGGGGATAGCCACGGGAAACTGTGGGTAATACCCGATGATATCTGCGGATCAAAGGTGAGATTCCGCCGGAGGAGCGGCTGATGTGATATTAGCTTGATGGTGGGGTAATGGCCTACCATGGCGATGATGTCTAGGGGGTGTGAGAGCATGGCCCCCACGACCGGAACTGAGACACTGTCCGGACACCTACGGGTGGCTGCAGTCGAGAATCTTCCGCAATGGACGAAAGTCTGACGGAGCGACGCCGCGTGCGGGATGAAGGCCCTTGGGTCAAACCGTCAGAGGGGATGAAATCATGGTTGGCTATCCTTCCACGTTGACAGAGCCTCAGAGGAAGCACGGGCTAAGTATGCCAGCAGCCGCGGTAACACGTACCGTGCGAACGTTATTCGGAATCACTGGCTTAAAGGGGTGCGTAGGCGGCGGCAACTGGTCAGGTGTGAAATGAGCCCAGCCCGCGGCATTGCGCTTGAAACTGATTTGTTTGAGTATTTAGGTGGGAACTGCCAGTGGAGCGGTGAAATGTGTTGATATTGGTAGGAACACCGGAGGCGAAAAGGCCACACTGGGGGAATAACCGACGCTGAGGGCACGAAAGCCGGAGCGAACGGGATTAGATACCCTGGTAGTCCTGGCTGTAAACGATGAGTACTGGGCGGAAGCGTCTGCTTTTCCTGCCGTAGTGAAAACGTTAAGTACTCCGCCTGGGGAGTATGGTCGCAAGGGCTGAAAACTCAAAGTAACGACGGGGCTCACACAAGTGGTGGATGATGTGGCTTAATTCGAGGCAACGCGAAGAACCTTATCCCCGGACTTTACATGGCCGATTAACTCAGAAAGTGAGCTGCGCCTGGGGTGATACACAGGTGCTGCATGGCTGTCGTCAGCTCGTGTCGTGAGACGTCGCGTTAAGTCGCTTAACGAGCCGCAACCCTTGTCCTTATTGCGGGCGAGTAATGTCGGGGACTTAAGGAGACCGCCGGTGTCAAACTTTCGGGAGGAAGGTGGGGACGACGTCAAGCTGTCATCATGGCCTTTATGTCTCGGCTGCAATACACGCTAACGTGGCGTACAAAGGGCATGGAACCCGCGAGGGCAAGCTAATCTCAAAAGCGTCGCTCAGTTCGGATTGCAGGCTGCAACCTGCCTGCATGAAGCTGGAATCGCTAGTGCGTAATCGCAGGTCAGCTATACTGCGGTGAATATGTTCCTGAGCTTTGTACACCGCCCGCTGCCACGAGTGGGGAAGTTTCAAAAGTCGCCAAAGTAACTTTCGGAGAGGCAGGTGCCTAGGGCGAACTTCGTGATTGGGACTAAGTCGTAACAAGGTAGCCGTAGGGGAACCTGCGGCTGGATCACCTCCTTTCTAAGGATGATTGATGGCTCTCTGAGCTTTCCGTACAGAAAGCAGACCCATCTACCAAAAAGAAATCCTGGTACGACAAAACCACACTGATACTCTCAACCTGTTTATGTTAACGTAAAAAGGCGAGCGAGCCTTCATCGGACTCTCGCCTTTTCATGCGCGATACGCACCGCGGATCTGCCTGGCTCCTCTTGCGGAGACCGTTCTCTCGAATTCCGCTGCCGAATTGCCCTATTCGTGACGCATGGTTGTCTGTGCTGACAGTTGTTTTCCTTCAAGCCATCTTCCGGCAATGAAGCCCACTTTGTTGTATGGGATGGAAACATCAACCGTGACCAGGTCGTACATTTGAGCATCCGCAAGATTATTACCCGTGGTGGTATTTGCCGGATCCGGAGTAATGGTGATGGCAATGGAGATGCTGCTAACGTCGGCGTTTAATGCGCCCGAGAGCTTATCCTGAATATATGCCTCGATTTCCGCGTTGGTGGCCCCGTCCAGAACGCCACGGCGAGCGGCCTCGCGAGACGCATTCGTCACCAGTTGGCTCACCATCATCGCGCGGCCAAACTCAACTATGCCCGCGATTGCCAGAAAAAACACTGGCAACACAACAGCCGCCTCCACAAGCGCCGCACCTGTTCGCTTTGGCTTGCGAATGTTTCGGGGTCCTGGATTTGGCAGGCAGACGTGATTGCGATTGATGAAATGATTCATATTCGAAAGTCTATCGAACGAGTTTAGAACCCGGGCGGTCAATAATCTTCTTCAGGATTTCGGTGAGCTGTGATTCGTATTCAGCGGGGTTGCCCGAGCTGCGAGCGCTGATTCCGTTGTTATCAGTACTGGCAATTCGGGCCAGCCGATCCATAAAGTCGTAGTCTGTCCCAAGCCCCATCCCGACGCTGTAGAGTTTTCCGCGCTGGGTCATGAAGAACTGTTGTGTTTGTGCGAGGGCCGAATTGAACCAGTCATAACCAGCAGGGTAGAACTCCGCGCTCGGTTCGCTGGCCATGTATTGCTCAAGGGTGGCGGCATCCATTTCCCAGGAATTCGGCATACCATCGGTCAGCAGGATAATGACCTTGGAGGTGAACTTTCGCCCCTGGGGACCCAAAGGATCATTGGATGGATTTGACGATGATGTCCTTGCGGTCAGATGCTGCCGGGCCAGTGCCAGGCCGCTTTCTGTCGAAGTTGTAGCGCCAATATCACCCGCTGCCTGAAGAGTAGTGCAGGCCCGCTTTGCGGACTCAAAATCGTCAGTGAGCGGCTGGACGATCGATGGTGCATGCCACTGATCTCTTCCATCAAACGTCACGATGGCAACTCTGTCACCCGCGCCAGCTGCCACCCCTTGATTTCGGTCCTGAATGACCTGAAGTCCTGCGATTAGTGAACGGCGGACCGAATGCATCGGCTGAGTACGTGGGGGAAACTGAAATGTTCCGCCAGCTGTTGACTCCGTATGCAATGGGCAGTCCGGACTCAGAATTGACAGAGGCGTTTTTCCGGCCAATCCCGGATTGGAATTTTCGCTGTTGTCGAACTCCGGCGAACGCTCTCGCCCCCAGTCGAGCATGAATTGAACATAAGTCCGGTAGCCGTACCTGTTTCTCCAGTACCACGGTACGCTGGCAGACGGAAAGGATGCCTTGTTGGGATTGTTAAACTGATAAATCCGATCATTGTCGCAATACCATGGAACCCAGATATATTCGTTTGAACCGCGGCGCGGGCATCCCGGATAGGTCGATTCCGGCGCGATCACAATCGCAGAAGACATCGAAAGACTCAATCGCAGCGGACTGCTGAGCATCGATGATGTCAACAGACGACCACCGACGTACTCAATCGCATTCAATGGTCGTCCAAGGTTTCCGATGGTTGGCGGTGGTGGAGGTGATGGAGAAGTTGGCGGTGTTGTCGTTCCACCTCCGCCACCTGTCGACGTGGGTGGTGGCGTACCGACCCAGGCACCTTCCATCAGATAATCAATGTATCGTGACCAGTACTCGAAATTCTGTGAAGAATCCGGTGCTGGTTTTGCCGCAGGCATGAGCCTTGCAAGCTGGTAGTCGATAATCCATGCGTAGGATTTGCGTCGTCTGTCCCATTCTTCATCCGTGTTCAGGATTCTGTATTGGCTGGGAAGTGTGGAACTCGTCAGCGGACCGTCGTCCCGGGTGATCTCCGCGATGGCGTATCCGTTTTCGGGCGCACCGAGAGGGGCTCCCAGATATTCAGTCTGACCAGGAAAAGCGCCAAATCCAAAATCGGTGTAGAGATCCTGCATCAGGTCAGTGGCCACATCCGGATAACCGAGTGGTGAGTAGGTTGCTGTCAGCGCATCCGTTGCCCAGCAGGGTTCGGTGTCGTCATTCATAGATCCCGAAAGGTCAACGACAAAGACGACATCGCGTGGGTTCAGCATACCGATTGAAGTTGCCTGCATGTCGAACGCGTTGTTTCCCATCACCTGAGCGAAGAAATACTTCTGGTTCTGGACGCTCGCGGTCACGCGGACGGCATTTGCTGAACTGGGATTAACTACGAAAGTCTTCTGCGCGTAGTCGAAGAACCCCAGTTCAATATCTGAATCATCCAGAGACACTGGAGCTCCGGCCGCTTTGTTAAGTGCAGCGATGCTTTTGGCAGAAGAAGTGACCCTGGCTGCTCCGGCCGGTATGTCTTGTGCGCTTCCCAGGGCGGCAGCGTCTGCCGCACCCTGTAGCTGCGTACGCACGACCGCCATGTATCCGATATCGACAGTGAACGCGACAAAGGCAAAAACAGCCACCATCAGGATGGCGCCAAGGACCAGAATGATACCTCGCCGAGGTCTGTTTATTCGGGCTTTTTGACTTGTGAGCATTACGCGTTTCCACGGCCTGATAATCTGGCTTTGTTCCACAGGAAACTTAGTTCGCCAAATCTGCGCCCGGCGGGAAATACCCAATTTTGCAGAAACACCCGCCGGATGTTTCATCATGAGGTAAGATGCACTGGCTCATTTCCCGGGAATTCCTGCCTCGGGTTGTCGCCCTACCGCCAGTCTGTTTGCGTAACGCTATTCAGCCGTCTGGTTGCTGCACCCATTAGGTGATTGCACATGGAACTTTCTCGATCCAAGCGCACAACGCGATACATTTCATCAGCGATCCAGGGAAAGCTGATGGTCCGGCTGTCTATCTACTGGATCGTTTACAACTCAGCCTTGCTGGTCGTCATGGCTGGGCAACAGCTGGTGCGACTGGCTCCGGATCTGGTGACCGGGCAATCAAACTTTGATCTGGGTCGTTTCTCGCATGAATTCTTCTCTTCGAGTCGCCCGCTGCTGATTTCTATGTCTGTGTTCTGCCCATTAATCATCTGGGACATGTTGCGATACTCGCACCGAATTGCTGGCCCGATCTATCACTTCCGCCGTGTCATCGAGACTTACAACGACGGCGGGGAGCTGCGGAAGGTGACTCTCCGTGGAGATGACCTGCTGCAGGAATTTCAAGTGACGTTCAATCGACTTGTCGACCGCGTTCACCAAAAATCAGGCACGCAGGTACCGGAAGAAGTCGTTGACCTTGCGGCTGAATCACAACTGGACGCGATCCATTCTTTGATCGAAGGCTCAGGCATCCGTGCTGTAGAAGCACCGCCCGTCAGCAACTGACAGATGGCCTGATGCGATTCGCCGAATGGCTTCGGGATAGGCCACTTTTTCGGTCTCAAAGACCATCGACGCCAGTTGATCCGGGGTGGCATCGTCCGGGACCGAAACAACTTCCTGAAGTATGATTGGGCCGTGATCGTAATGATTATCGGCAAAATGGACTGTGCATCCGCTCACTTTGACGCCTCTGGCAATCGCAGCTTCGTGAACATGGTGACCGTAGAATCCCTGTCCGCAAAACGCCGGGATGAGCGACGGGTGAATATTCAGAACCCGCCAGCGAAAATCCTCTGGAACAATCAACAGGCTTAGAAACCCCGCCAGAGCCACCAGGTCAAGATCATAACGCCGGAGTTCCGCAAAAACGGCGGCACTGAAGGCATCAACATCCATGAAATCACGGGGTCGAATCACCAGAACGTTGAGCCCCAGGTCTTTCGCCCGCTGGACACCCTGACAACTTCGCTGACTGGCGATGACCACAGGTATGACAGCAGAAAGTGTTTGTGCTTCAATCTGAGAAACAAAATTCAGCAGTGTTGTGCCCCCACCGCTGATAAGCACGCCCATTCGAATCGGGCGATCAGCGATGGCATCAAATTCGTGCGTGTTGGCAGCGGAGTCTGGCATTTGTATCCCTGGCCTTCCGTGATGTTGTGGACGGACTGATGTTCAGCGAAAGAAGACCGTCGTAGCATTGCCAATGTCTTCAAAGGACCCCATTGTCCGGCTCGCCAATTTGCGATGTTTCTCGCAGGCGAGCCAGCACAGGGTCGATCAGATGCTGATCAAAATCCCGCTGAGACTCCACCACTTCCAGCAATCGTCGTCGTTCTCTCCGATCCCGCTGCACACGACCCCAAATCATCATCATCACAACAAGGGCGACAAAACCAAGCAGCATCACTCCCGTTTCGCTCAGCTTGTTCGAACTGTTTCGCTTACGTGCAGCGATCACGGTCGCCGAATCCGCCGGCATGGAGCCTTCATTGGCCAGCGATCGAATCTGGTCATCCGTTGGTGACCAGAAAATCCGGCCAGCCAGTATCAGAGGAGCAATTCGGTGGTCCTGTTCCGCTCGATAGACATACGGCTTGAAGAAGCAGCCCGTGACAGTGACGCGGTCGACCACTTCCGCCCCCACAGGAAACTCCGGGGGCAGGTTCGGGGTCACGATGACCGCCGGATTTCGTTGCGAGTCATCTGTATAGAGCCACAGTTCGTGCAGAGTCTGACTACCGAAAAACTCGCTGCTGCCCGTATAACTTGTTACGCGCCGAACGTGTCCATGAAGCGTTAGCAGCTTCCCTGTCCACACCTGCGGATGTTGAAACACATCAACGTACAACGGAAATTTATCCGGCTCGGTCAGGTACTCCCGGTGTCGCTGAAGACGAAACGCCAGTTGCCTTTCCAGCCTTAAAGATCGCGAGTGGTACTGCTGTTCCGTGATCTTCTGCTGTCGAAGATTTGAAGCCAGACTCTTCTGAGCTTCCTCTGTCTTATGCTGGATAGCCGACATCAGGTCGTTAATTCGATCCCTGATGTTGGTCGCAGCGATCTGCGACTGCCCGGCAGCATTGGTCAACTGCATCTGACGGAGGGTTTCGTAGTAAATCCACTCCTCCTCAGATGTCATTGGTCGTCTTGGCTGGGCATAACGTTCGATAAATGCGTCGTACGGTTTTGGGTACAAAATGCGAACAGATTCGGTCATTACCAGGGGATACTGCCCCCAGCGTTTAATAAACCATCCCTTGACCATGACAGGGATCGCAGCGGATTCCGTCGGCCAGATGCGCGTGGGCAGCATCTGTTCGTAGGGCGTGATATACCCGGCAGCATGCACCATCGCCAGGGTCCGGGAATTCGAAAGATCCTTGAGGACTCCGCCCTGAAAGGCCAGGGGTGGTTCATCCTTCTGAAGGACCTCATAGCGTGACGGAGGAAGCTCGACCTGGCCTTTGGGGATAAACATTCCATACAACACGATGGGCCGACCGACGAAATGGTCCGGATAAGTCGCTATGTCGGCGAGCAGAGAATACGCTGCCTGGGGGGGACGAGTCCCAAAAGGGGTACGGCTGCGGTGACTTGCATCATCGGCTTCACCGGGGATGCCCTGCAATTCCAGTTGACCGTTTCGCCAGGCACGCCTGCGAGCGGCCTCAAATTTGTAAAAAGAGGACTGCCAGAGGTTCTCAATCTCCTGCTCGGTCAGGGCTTCGTCAAATTCCTGGGCGGCCGCGTACCGACGCTCCTCGATGACGCGATACAATTCCCGATAGGCTTCCGCTTCTGAATCCGTTAGTCCCGGTGTGCCATGAACGAACGGAAGGTCCAGCCCCATTCCCAGGTCAGAAACAGAAACTCGCTGCTGAACCCAATCGAACTCAATGATGTCCTGCCGTTCAGCAGGTAAAGATGCAGCAGTTTGTCCCTGGGCGTAAACACGAAGGAACAACAGACACGGCAGCAGAAACAGATTCACTAGGCACGTCAAGCGGCGCTCAGGCTCCCGGCGCGAAAGAGTCCTGCCATTTGATAATGTGTGGCCGTCAGAAGTATCCATTTCTGAAGTGCTTTCGAATTGCCGGAGCGCGCGCCTGATGAAGAATACCGAGCCTGCGAAGTTTAGGTGTTTTACGTCGATTGTTTCCAGTGCGGTACCCGGGGAATTACCGTGTGGCACCAGGAACGGCAGACTTTGCCGAACGAAAGCTATTTATTTGTAAGGACTTTCGACTGATGAGCGTCCTCAGGAGTCACGTTGACACCGTTTGGCGTTCGTCCAATAATCTGCAGCTTTCCACGGTCTAACGCTAAGTGAAGGCGGCATTGTTCAGGAGAAGTGGTTGATGGCTGGTAATCTGGTTGAGTTTACTGATGACAATTTCCAATCCGAAGTTCTGGAATCGGCCACACCGGTTCTCGTCGATTTCTGGGCTCCCTGGTGCGGGCCCTGCCGGATGCTGATGCCGACCATCGAAGAACTTGCCGCTGAATATGATGGCAAAGTGAAGATCGGAAAGGTTAACACAGACGAGAATCAGCAGACCGCAGCCTCATTTGGGATCACCAGCATTCCAACAGTGATGTTGTTTAAGGGTGGCCAGTTGGTAGACAAAGTGGTTGGAGCCCCGGGCAAGGCGCATTTTGTGAACATGATCGACAAGGCCAGCGCCTAGTTGTTGAACCATGGCCGGGCATGCGAGGTACTTCGCTGTTTCGGCTGAATCTGTTTGGCGCGTGTGAACCGTGGTTTGGGAAGGGAATCCCGAACATGCCGGATGACGAACTGAATGAGCTGCTGAGAAATGCCTCGCAGCCATTCCGCGCGCCGAACGAGGTTCCTCTGACCTCAACCCCGAGCAAAGACGGACCCATCGAGGTACCATCCGTTCATGTGCTGCCGTCAACATCCAGCACGATGCCCCGGGTCCGGAGCCAGCCGGTCAAGCCGGATTCCGGTCAGGTGGCTTCAAGTGATTCCGACGCCCTGCGCATACTCCTGCAAGCTTCGGCTGCTGCGGAATCCCTGCAGAAGCGGTTCACCGAACTAAACCAGCAACGCTCCGAAATTGCAGCCGAACATCAGCAACTCGCAGCTGATCGTCGCGCCTTTGAATCCCGAGCCCGTGAGTTTGCCGAACAGGTTGCGCGCGATCGCACTGCGCAGCGAGAACTACAGGCGGAACTGGACCAGCGGATCGCTCGCGTTGCCACTCAGGAGGAACAACTCGAACGACAAACTGCGGACCTCCGCGCGGCGCAGCGTGCACTCAGCGAAGAACGCGTCTTGCTGAAGCAATCCGTGAAGGCAGAACTGGCCGAGCAACAGTCGCAGCTAGAACAACAAATGAAGCTGGTTGAGACAGAGCGACAGCGGGTTCTCGAACAGAATGAAAAAGACCGCCTCGAACATGCGGAACGGATGAAGCAGCTGGACGCCGAGCTTCAGTCGGAACGCGATCGACTTCTGGAAAAAGTCCGGAAAGAGGTCTCCAGCGAACTGGCGCAACTGAATCGCGAGAAGCAGGAATGGGCAACTCAGCGCGAAGCACATCGACTGGAAATGCAACAACAGCAGGAAGACCTTCAGCAACAACGCGAAGTATTCGGAGAACAGCTGGAAACGGAACAGATGCGACTTCGTGAAGAGGTTGAAAAGCGTCGCCAAATGCTGTTGACGGAACAAAGTAATTTACAGCGGCGATATCGGTTTCAGTTCGAACATCTTGGACGAGCCAGAGAAGACCTGGAGTTCGAAGTTCGCGAACTTCGACGGGAGCAGCAGCTGTTTCGCACCGAACGCCATCGGTTCACCGAGCTGCATCGACTTCGGTTTCACCAACTGGAACAGGTTCGACGGACACTTGCTGCCACAGAAGCTTCACTGGCTCGAGACACTCGCATTGTTGAACGATCGCGCACAGCAGCTCTGGCAGACATCCAAAAGCAGCAGCGTCGCGCGGAAGAGGAACGTGATGCGCTGAATCAGGACACGGAAAACCGGCTGCGACGAGTTCGCCAGCAGGAAGTGAACCTCGCTGAATTGGCCACCCAGCTCGAAGAACGTTCTCAGCGGCTGAGCCGCCTTCGTTCCGAGTTGGATCGGACACAGGGAGAAATTCTTGAACAGCGGCTGGCCGTTGAAGAAGCCCGGGAATCCCTTTTCAGGGACAGTAGTCTCGGCGAAACCGCACGCATCCGCCTTGAGCAGGCGCGGGGAGATGTCCAATCATTCTTCGACCGCATGAAGAGTCAGATCAACAGCGAACGGGACAAGGTGGAGTCGTTATCCGCTGAAGTAACGAATCGCCAGGCGCAGTTTCGGCAGGACCGTGCGGCGCTGGAAGAATGGTTCCTCGAACGCGAAGCGTCCCTGAACGCCCGGACATCCGAATCCGTGGTCGAGGAATTGCAAACGACAATCCAGCAACAGCAAGCCGAACTCTCCCGGTTGCAGGACCGCTGGAAGGCCGACCGACGTGAGGCAGAACGCAGCATTCGTGAACTCCTTGATCAGCTCGCCACAATCGAAATGAATGCGGTGCGAGCAATGCCGCCCCGTGGTCAGGCGACGAATCTGACTGAATCTGAAGATGGCCAGCAGACGTCCGGGCATGAAGATCACCGCGACGCCGCTTGATTTCGCACGGGTGCTTGTCCACGATGCGATCCCTTTCCCGGCATGGCAGCACGACGATGTCCGAAACTGACAACCCGTTGAAATCTGCGAACCTGATGCGCCGGCAAAGGACCCGCGTCTGGTGAATCCCGGCCAATATGTCTCTGACAGGTGCGTCGGGCGGACAGCAAATGAGATTTTTCGCTGATTGCTGGCTCACCAGACTTCAGACCGACCAGGCCACCATGGAGATAGCTGTTGCAAGCGGAATGACCGTGGGCCTCTGACAATCGAGAACGTGAATGAACGAGCATTTCGATCCGGAGAAAATCAGACAGAGGATTGCGGGGATCTGCCACGATGCGCGGTTACCCGCGGCAAGCGTTTGTTATGGTTCATCGAAGGGCCCTCTTCTTCTTTACGATTGGTGCAGCACCAATGACACAGCGCTGATCCCGGGTAGTCGCCGCTATTTGGTTGCCTCTATCACGAAACCCGTGATTTCGATGCTGGCCATGTTGCTGGTCAGTCAGGGGCGACTTCGTCTGGGAGACCGCGTCTGCGGAATTCTCGACTCTTTCTGTAAGCCTGGTCTGCGTGGCATCACCATTCGACACCTGCTCACTCACACCTGTGGCTTGCCAGACATGCTGCCTGAGAACCAGCAGCTCAGGGAGAGGCACGCCACGGTGGCCGATTTTGTGGAAGCAGTCTCCCGGGCAAACCCGGATTTCGTCGCAGGAACCGACTGCCGTTACAGCAGCATGGGTTATGCCGTTCTTGGTCACCTGATCGAACACATCGCCGAAGACCAACTCGCCACCGTGCTCAGGAAGTCCCTGCTTGAGCCGTTGGGAATGGATTCCACGTGGCTTGGCGTGCCGGGATCTCTGGCAGAAACGATCCTGCCCACCATTGAAACCTGTCAGCTGCCCATCTGGCAAGATTCGGATTGCTACTGGAACTGGAACAGTCGTTACTGGCGAACACTCGGTGCGCCCTGGGGTGGTTTGATTTCAACGGCTGAAGATCTTGGACGGTTTGCGCTGTTGATGCTCAGGCTTGGTCGAACTATCGATGGTCGCCCGATCATTCCCGCTGCAGCCGTGCGTGCTTCGATTCGAAACCAGACAACGCAGATGTCTCTACTTCCGGATTCCGTCCGCAGATCACAACAATGGGGCTATGGGTGGCGGATGAACTGGAACGATCATTCTGCCTGCTTTTGTGAGCTACTGCCCGAGACAACATTCGGGCACTGGGGTGCGACCGGAACCGTGTTTTGGGTCTGTCCGGAATACGATATCTGGGCAGTCGTGTTAACGGCTGTCCCCTATGAAATCAGTCAGGCTCCCATCCAGAAGATCAGCAATCTGCTTGCCAGCACTTGTTGATGCTCAGTTCGAGATTTTCCAGCTAAATCCAACCTTTATGCCAGTGCCATTGCCGATCGATGACGTCCTGCCCGAACTTGTGGCTGCTTTGCGTTCAAACAATTGCGCGGTGCTGAAGGCTGATGCCGGCGCCGGGAAAACGACGCGCGTACCTCTCGCATTACTCCGGGCCGGCTTCACCTCCGAACAGACTTCCCACGTCGGCAGTCCTCTGGGAGACCAGCAGATCGTCATGCTTGAGCCTCGACGAATTGCCGCCCGAACCTCCGCACGAAGGATTGCCAGTGAAACCGGTGAACAGGTCGGCCAGACGATCGGTTATCGGGTTCGTTTTGATGAGGCTGTAAGTGCATCGACGCGCGTGCTGATTGTAACGGAAGGAATCCTGCTGCGCAGGCTGCAGGACGACCCCTTCCTCGAAGATATCGGCGTCGTTGTATTCGATGAATTTCACGAGCGGCGGCTGGACAGCGATCTGGCACTGGCGATGGTGCGCCGGGTTCAGCAAACCGTCAGACCGGATCTTCGGATTGTTGTCATGTCTGCAACGATGGATCCCGGACCGGTTTCCCACTGGCTGGGCAATTGCCCGGTCATCGAAAGCCGGGGGCGAACATTTCCGGTGCGCGTGGAATATCTGCGTCGGACGGATCGAATTCCCCTGCCGACTCTGGCCGCCCAGGGTGTGGAACACGTTCTAGCTCAGACAGACGGAGACATCCTGGTGTTTCTGCCCGGGGTCGGTGAGATCATGAAGACGCAGCGAGAACTGGATTCGCTCGCGCGGCGTCATAACATTGCCATCATGCCACTCTACGGAGACCTTAGTTCCGAAGAACAGGATCAGGTACTGGCTCACAACGTCCGCCGTAAGATCGTTCTGGCAACAAATGTCGCAGAGACGTCAATCACGATCGACGGCATCACGGCTGTGGTGGATTCTGGTTACGCGAGGCAGATGCACTTCGACGCGGATGTGGGACTGGACCGTCTGGAGATGCGTCCCGTTTCCAAAGCCTCGGCGGATCAACGGGCCGGGCGGGCCGGGCGAACTCGGCCCGGCGTTTGTTTGCGTTTGTGGGATGAATCGGCCTATCGCACACGCGCGGATTACGATCAGGCCGAACTGCACCGAGTAGACTTGTCAGCTGCAGTGCTGCGACTCCATGCCTGGGGCGAAAAAAATGTGGCCCTGTTTCCCTGGTTTGAATCTCCTCCCGAAACGGCTCTTCGTCATGCGGACCGGTTGCTGCGACTCCTTGGTGCAATGGATGACAATGGCGTCACGGCACACGGCCAGGCCATGGTTCGCCTCCCGACATCTCCGCGAATTGCCCGATTGCTGATTGAAACACAGAACCACGGGCTGGGACGACGCGGCGCTTTGCTGGCCGCACTTCTCACGGAACGGGATCCGTTCGTGGCGGGAAATGGACCTGTGGCGGGAAAAACTCCTGCCGCGCGGTCGCAGTCCGACGTTCTGGATCGTCTGCTGGCGTTTGAATCGTTTCAACAGACGGGAAATCCTGTGACCTCATTTGGAACAATCCACCGAGCAAACGCTCGAACAATTCAGCTGGTCGCTAGACAATTCGAGCGAGTGCAAAAGGATTCTGAGTATGGGTCTGATGAGTTTCGTAATCAGGCCGATGAGTGGATTCTGCGTTCGCTGGTCGCGGCCTTTCCTGATCGGATTGCAAAGCGACGGGAACCAGGCAGTGATCGCGGCCTGATGATAGGCGGCCGCGGGGTCAGGTTTGGAAGTCAGTCTTCCGTCCGTCAGTGCGAGCTCTTCCTTTGCGTAGATACTGATGGTCGGGGTACCGACGCCCTCATTCGCAAAGCATCGGAAGTTCGCCGTGAATGGTTGCCGTCTTCCCTGATCAGAACCGTGGATGAGTTGTTCTTTCACCCAACTCAAAAATCGGTGACCGCCCGACGTCGCACCTATATGGAGGACTTATTACTGGATGAAACGCCCACGGCAGTCGAGGACACCAGTGAAGCGGCCGAGATCCTCTTTCAGGCAGCGAAATCAAACTGGTCGAGTGTGTTTCCGTCGGACGACGTCGCTGTTGCTGGTTTTTGCACGCGTCTGGCCTGCCTGACAGAGTGGATGCCGGAACTGAATCTGCCAGCACTCGGCGGGACGGAGTTGCAGGAGATTCTTCGGGAGATCTGCCAGGGGCGACGTTCGTTTTCCGAAGTACGCAGAGCCCCTTGGTTAGCGGTGATTCAATCGCGACTGGATTACGCGGCAATTCGCACAATTGAGCGTGAAGCCCCGGAGTCTATCCTTGTTCCCAGCGGAAGTCGGATCCGACTTGTTTACGAATCCGGCCGACCACCTGTTTTGCCAGTGCGAATTCAGGAGATGTTCGGGCTCCGGCAGACTCCACGAGTCGCAGGTGGCCGCATCGCCGTACTGTTGCATCTGTTGGCTCCGAACATGCGACCTCAGCAGGTGACAGATGACCTGGCAAGCTTCTGGGCCAACACCTATCCGGAAGTTCGAAAAGAACTGAAGCGTCGCTACCCGAAACATTCATGGCCAGAGGATCCCCTGACTGCCGAAGCAGTCAGCGGCGCAAAACGCCGACAGAACTAACAAAGATTTGCAGCGCATCCTCGCGGCGGATTTGCCCAAGACTCATCAGGTCAGAATGAATGCTTAACCGTTTGGGCAACGGCTTATTTCCGGCGTCACTTTTCAGAGCCGTCAGGTTTCTGCGATTGGCGATTGCCTGGTTGCTGTCCGGGAACCTGCGGTTGCTGATTGCCTTTTTGAACCGTCGGGCTCGTCAGCAGTTTATCGAGGCGTTCCTGAATAAGCTGTATATCGACCGTTGGATCAACCTTGATGACCTGCATGATCGATGTGGTATTGGCGGCTTCGTCCAGTGATTCGATCATCTGTCCAAGTGTTTCCATTAGAGAAGCAGTCGACGAGACGATCAGTGTGTTTGACGATTCATCCACGCCAATGGAAAGTAGTCCCTTGAAACGAATCGGCTCGTCTTCGTTTGAATCATCGGACATGCTGGCAAGGAAAGAAGAAAACCCGCCCGATGGTCGTTGATTCTTGTCGTTCGATTCCAGGGCCTTGTCATTGGAGCTCAGCAGATCCCGGAACACATCCTTCACCGCATTTGCGACAGATGTCGCTTTCGCATTCTGAAGGCGAAACAGTTTCGTGATTCGCATCGCACGGGTATCTGCCGGTTCCGGGACATCGTAGAGTTCGATGAGTTCCTGAATGGTCTGCATCTGGCGTGCGTCCGCATCGCGCACCAGAATCGTGCTGGTGAAATTGTCCGTTATGAATTGAGGAACTCGACGACGAGACAGGCTGTTCTTGCCTTTGACAGCTTTCTCAACTGGTCTCATACCGAACCAGGGATCGAACTGCATGGAAGACTCCGTTTCCTGTTCAGCTTTAAAGTAGTCGTCCAGGTTTAAAGCGACCCAGGAGGGAGTCGCATACTTCAGCGTGAAAACGCGATACGGGGGACGGCTCCGGCTGATTGATTTGAACAGGTCTTCAAATTCGAGCATCGCTTCAGGATCGTCGGTATTGACCAGTAATCTTCCATCCGGGCCGACGGAAATCCGCACGTTCGGAAGCTCGGCGCCCTTCCGAAGACCCTTGGTTTCCTGTTGGGGCGTGGCAGCCGGATTCTGTAACGGTTGATTCGTAACAATTGCTGCATTTCGGGGCCGCCTTTGCGGAATCCGAGTTCGCACGGGAACGTCGAGAGTGGCGTTCCGCGGAGACCGAAACTTGTTTTGACGAGTCGTCAGTAATTCGTTGAATGTGCGGGGCCGATCGCTGGCACCCGAGGCTGCCGTTGTTTGATTGTCATTCTTTGGCACAACAGGATCGTCCATCGCAGGATCGTCCTCGGTCGGCAGATCTGCTGGTTCGTCGGTTGTCGATTCGGGCAAATCAAACTGCAGTTCGTTATCGCGTTGCCACAGAAATTCCAGTCGCTTCCTCAGTTGCTCCAGATCTTCATCCGGATGCAGGTCAAAAGATTGAACTCCTGAAAAGGCCTGGTCTTTGGGCGGCAATTCTCCCAGCTTTCGAAGCAGGTTGTGGATTTCTTCCATTTCGACGTTGTTTGCGAACACCAGCAGGCGATTGAACTCAATATCTGCCTCCACCTTGAATCCTTCGCTTTGATCTTCTTCCTCCTGTTGCGGCATTCCGAATCCGTACACAAAATACCGTGACGAATTGCGATTGCTGTTCTGGTCCTTTTCAACCGGCCCCATTAACGCACGTATTGTGCCCGCAACATAGTCGGCTTCGAGTCGTCGCAGGGGGATAACTTCCACGCTTCGGCCGGACTGATCCAGTTTCTCCACAAGCGTCGTGATCGTCAGGTGATCGGCAAGCGATGCCCACGCAATGATAGCCTTCTTGGACTTGTCGACCTTGAGTACGGTCCCTGGATCCAGATCACCCAGTTGCTGCAACAGATCCGACAGAGTCTGGGGGTCGACGGTTTCGAGTCGATAGATTTTCATTCGGGACATGTTGTTCAGCAGGGATCGACCAGATTCCTGTGCGACATCGACCTGTTGAATGGCCTGATCAATAATTGCCATCTGATCAGGAGCAGCCTGTGCAAGAATCATGTTCTCGCGTGAATTCAGGACCAGCCGTGTTTCTGCAGGCCCTTTTGCCTTGGTACCGCCGCCGGCTTTGCTGGCCATTTGCTGCTGCATTTGTTGTTGCATTTGCTGCATCTGCTGTTGCATCTGCTGCATCATGCCCGGGTTCATTCCACCAGACCCCGCGGAGCCTTTGTCGTCTCGAATACCAAGCAGATCACGCAACAGAACGATGACTTCTTCTGCGCGCCGATGTTCGAGCCTGAAAGTTCGGACGAGTTGTTCTGTACCGGATTGAGATTGTTCGGCATCCAGCAGATCCCGAATATCGCGAAGACTGGACGCGACGTCCAGAATTTCCAGGCGATTTGTTCGACTCAGCTTATGGATCTGCCCTGCAGAACTCAGCATCGGCTTCAGCTCTTCGACAGCTTCGTCTGCGAGAAGCCAGTTCAGGTCAAATGAAACTTTGCACAGTGTGTGGTCCGGCAAGTCCGTGAGTTCTTCAGCAGAGACTCGGGGCACGAGCGAGGGGTTCAGGTCCTTCGTCTTCAGAACTGAAAGAATCTCACCTCGCTGAATAATGCAGTATCCACGGATCAGCAGGTGTCGGTTGATCAGGTCCCTTGCTTCGGGAAGTGTGTAGCTTCGTGTGGTAATCAGATTCAGATAATCGCTCGGAAGTTCCTGCCAATCCAGCGACAGCTGTGAAGCGTCAGCAATCCAGCGCAGCACATCCAGCCAGGGTTGGCCCGAAAGATTGAACTGAACCGTTCCGTTTGGATCACGCCGAATTTCCTCATCGATCTTGCGCGGCACAAACCCTGCCGCATTCGGACGTTTTACCGGCCCGCTGTCTGGCTGACCCTCTTTTTTTGCATTCTCCTCCGGTTTCTGTTCACCGTCGGCTTTACCAGCCGCGCTATCGGGTGTGCCTTTACCGGATTCTGTTGTTTTCGTGTTGGCTGCAACGGGCGGGCCCCCTTCCGACTGGACGGTCGCCACGGGTGTCACCTGTGCGGTCGATCGTTGAGGACCAACGACGGATTCCTGAGCAACGGAAACATCCAACCGAAGAAGGACGCTCCACAGGAGGACGCTCCAAAGGAGGACCAGAGGCCAACGGGATGGCAGGGGTTGCGGCACGAGCGTATCCTTTGACAGAACGGGTTACACTCACCGGACCTCCGTCGAGCGAGCTCTTGTCTGCCTGATTCTCGGATACCGTCACTCAAATGCAATAATTTTGAAGGAAAGACCGGTAATCCGCGGGAGAACCGAGACCATGAGCCTGACTCGGACGTCGTGGCTGTCATTCCTTCTTAGTAGACGGATCGGCAGGTGAATCAGAAGCCGCCGCACCCGTGTCACTGTTTGTCTGGTCAGTGGCCTTTTTGGTGTCGCGGTGTTTTTCCGGGTCAGTATCGATCTTTGTGGGATCGATCGGCGGAATATCTGTTGGAGGAGTGGACGATACGTTTTCCGGAAGGACTCGAAAACTTCCCAGTGACACGAGTTCCGGCAGCAGTCGCAACAGCTCGTTCTGAAGACGTGCCACTTCGCCCGTGCGCTCGGGTTCAATTCTCTTTGCTGTGGTCAACCAGAATTGTGATTCTTCGAAATGGCCGCAGGCCGCCGCCAGGCGGCCCAGATTCAGACGGCTTTCGACATCCTCTACTGTATCAATGACCTGGTCACGCAGTTCGTGATATTGTTTTTCCCGGTCAACCAACTGTTCATGATTCTGAAGGTAAAGATTCGCTTCTTCTTCGTGGCCTGTCAGCTTGAGGGCTTCAGCCATGTACCCAAAGTATCGAGCGTTACGTGACATGCGTATCATTGATTCGCGAAGCTTTGGCAGCTTAATCTCCACTTCCGACTGATCGACCTTCCCGGAAGCCAGTATTTTCGCCTCGATCTCGATCGTGCTGGAATCGCGAGCCTCTGCCATGTTGGTATCTTCGATGACCTTCAGTGCGGCAGTCACATCACCTGTCTCAAGCAATGCCTCTGCGCGAATTGCTTCCTTCTTTGCTGACTGGTCCGCGGCATCAATCATCTCCAGCGTTTTGGAGAATTGTCCCGCCTGATTCAGGCTTTGCAGCATTCGCAGCGCGATGTAGCCATTGGCAACGTTGCGAGGGTCTCTTGAGAGTGCCGCTTCAAAATCTGCGGCTGCCTCCTCACCGCGCCCCAATTCAAGAAGCATGTTGCCTCTGAGGTTATGTGCTGACGCGGCTTCTTTGTCGGTCCCATGCTCAGTCGTCACCGCCAACTCTTGCAGTGCTTCGGTATAGGCGCCGATTTCATACAGGATGCCACCCAGGATTCCGTGTGGCATCTTGTCATCCGGATCATTCTGAATGGCTTGTCTCAGGACGCCAATCGCTTCTTTCCGCTGGTCACCCCGCGCCATTGCCTGAGCCTGGTATGACAGGGCCAATGTTCGGATGGACTCGTTTTTTGCAGCTTCGGCGAAAACAGGAACGGCCTTCAGTGGGCGTGAATTTCCGAGCAGATCAAGCGCTTCAAGCAATTGCACATGCGATTCATAGCCCTCCTGAGTTTTCAGAGTCGCCAAGAGGGCTTTGAAGGCTTTCGCGTCTTTTACATCATAGGCAGCCATCGCATCCTGGTAGGTTTGCTCCGGATCGACGGGCGTCAAACTTACAACTGTAGCTGCCAGCACGCCACCGCCGACCAAAATCAGCAAAAACCAGATGTACCAGGGGATACCGGATTTGACGCGAATTTGTGGAGTGTTTTCAGACATGACAGGAAACTAGTTCTACGAAACAGAGGACCTGTGGATTCTTAACTCCTTTCCAAGAAAGAAGTTAGGCGGATCTAGCCGTATCCATATTACCAACGCGACCACGAATTCTGTCGACTGGATGGTGCGAACGCTATGCAGGAAGCGGCAATTGTCGAATTCCGCCAGCCTGTGTGTTCTGGATGTTCCAATTAGTCGAGCCAGAAGGCACCGTATTTCACCGCGCACAGCGCACGGCAAAGCAGAGGCTTCGGTCTGACTACGCTGTCGCACCAATCACCATTTGAAAATTAGCCCACCAAATTCTGCATTCAGGTTCTACAGGCAGGTCAGGACGGGTAATAAAGTGTCCGTCAGGACACTCATCCTCCTATGTCGCAGAACGGCAATTGGCGACCAAACGAAAGCTCGCATCGCACCGACTGACTACTGCGGTCGCACTAAACGGCGATATTCACGCGGGGTTCGTCCGGTCGCTTTACGAAAGGCGACCGACAGATACTCAACGTGCCGAAATCCTGCGGCCTGAGCAATTGACGCCAGAGGTTGTTCCGTTTCACGCAGCAATGTTTTCACTCGATCAATCCTGACGCGAGTAATCTCTGCATGAGGCGTGCGTCCAACAAGGGTGCGAAAACGACTTTCCAGCACCCGACGCGACAGTGGGACCGCTTTGAGAACGTCACTGACGTCGATCCCTTCACACGCCCGACTGCGAATGAACCGTACCGCTGCTGAGACATGGTCGTCATCGATTGCGAGTATGTCTGTCGACTGTCGGGTTTCGATACCGATCGGAGCGATCAAATGACCACACTGGTCGACCATTCTTCCGGACATCATTTGATTGAGCAGAGATGCTGCCTGGTAACCTGTCTTCCATGAATTGGGCACCACGCTGCTTAACGGCGGATCGCAGAGCTCGCACAGGCGTCGATCATTGTCCACTCCGATTACAGCGACCTCTTCGGGCACTCGAATCTCTTCGTCACGACAGATCGACAACAACTGCTGCGCTTTAATGTCATAGCACGCCATAATCCCCACCGGACGAGGCAGCCTGCGTAGCCAGCTTCGAAGCTTTCTGCGATCTCTGTTCCATGAGTAATCGGTGTCCATCCGCGAGATGCTGTTGTGGATATCGCATGTACATCCTGCGGCCAGAGCGGATTGTTCAAACTGAGTCTGTCTCATGAAGGACCAGTTGAACCCCGGGTCGCCACAGAACGCCAGATGCTGAAAGCCTCGCTCAATCAGATGTTCTGCTGCCAACATTGCAATAGTTGAGTCGTCTGTTTCCACCCATGGTACGCCCGACAAGAAACGGCCCGCACTGATATCGACGGTCGGCAACTTTGTTTTTTGAACCGCCCTGGCGATGGATGTATTTTCGACGCGGGCAATAATGCCATCGCCCTTCCATCGATTCAGCCAGTCCGGCGGGCGGGCGCCACGCTCCTGCTCCGGGAGGTACACGGACCAGTTTCCCGTCTGTCGCACAAACGATATCACGCCGTCGATAATACCGCGCGAATAGGCATTTGAGGTCTCAATCAGCAGTGCTACGGAATGTCGACGCTTCACAGTTCACGTCTCGCCAGGGAAAATATCTCAATTAATTTGCGCAATTTATCATGGCAGATCGCCGACTGCCAGAACACCATGTGGCTGGGGTTTGCGGACCCCGACCTGACACGTTCTGAATCAGAATTTTGCTGTTCTTCTCTTCTAAGCACGTTTCACCTCCTTTTGTCTATGGGTTTGTCGCTATGAGCCAATTGAATGTTGCCATGATCGGGCTGGGGTTTGGTGCGGAATTTATTCCTATTTATCAGGCTCATCCCAACGCCAACGTTGCCGCCATCTGCCGTCGCAACGTGGACGAAATGAACAAAGTGGGCGATCAGTTTGGCATCGAAAAACGCTACACCGATTACGACCAGGTGCTGGCTGACCCCAACATCGACTACGTCCACATCAACAGTCCGATTCCCGACCACGCGTGGATGTCGCTGAAGGCTCTGGACGCCGGCAAGCACGTCATGTGTACCGTGCCGATGGCAACCACCATTGAAGATTGTCAGAAGATTGTCGAGAAGGTCAGAGAGACCGGCCTGAAGTACATGATGGCCGAAACCGTTGTCTACAGTCGGGAATATCTGTTCATCAAAGAGATGTACGAAAAAGGCGAGCTCGGCAAGATCCAGCATCTGGCGGCTTCGCATCCTCAGGACATGGACGGCTGGCCCAGCTACTGGGAAAAGATGATCCCCATGCACTATGCCACTCACGTGGTCAGCCCGTGCCTGGGCCTGGTGAACGGACTGGCCGAATACGTCAGCTGTTTCGGCAGCGGTACTGTGCGAGACGATATTGCTCAGAAGTCCGGCAACAGCTTTGCCGTCGAAACCTGTCACATCAAAATCAAAGACACAGACCTGACGGCTCACATCTGGCGCTTCCTGTACGATGTGGCTCGCCAGTATCGCGAAAGCTTTGACGTGTACGGCACAAAGAAAAGCTTCGAGTGGACTCTGATTGAAAACGAACCGCACGTCATTCACACGGCCAAGAAGCCGGAACACGAGATCGCAGAAAAGATCGAAGTGCCGGACTTTGCTCACCTGCTGCCCAAAGAAATCCAGAAGTTCACACAGCCTGCAGAGATCCACGACACGGAACACCTGAGCTTCATTCAGGGCGGTGGCCACGGCGGATCACATCCGCACCTGGTTCACGAAATGGTCAGTGCAATTCTGGAAGACCGAGATCCACGCCCCAACGCTGTCACATCCGCCAACTGGACCTGCGTGGGCATCTGTGCTCATGAATCGGCGAAACGCGGTGGCGAAATCGTACGTTTGCCTGATTTTACGCTGGGATAACTGACGCCGGAGGAAAGGGAGTGGCGAAGGATTCGTTTCTCACCGCTCCCTGATCCTTCTCGTGTTGAAAACCGCAAAGCTCGAATATTCGCTGAGTTTCTGAATCTCTCTGTCGGTGAGTGAATAACAAGACGTTTCGTCCTTGATGTTTGCCTGCTTGCCGTCCTTCTGTTTTTACCATCAAGGCGCTTCCATGAAGACACCTTCCCTTCGCCTGTTTGTCGCACTGGTTTCTGTCAGTGTGTTCCTTATGGGTTCAGCGTGTGAGTCTGCCGAACTCAAGATGCTGTTCATGGGCGACAACGGCCATCATCGGCCGGAGGCGCGGTTTCAGGAACTGGCTCCGGCGCTGGAAGCTCGGGGCATCGAACTGAAGTACACCGACCGCATGGAAGACCTGACCCCGGATACGCTGGCGAAGTTCGACGGGTTGGTGCTGTATGCCAACATCGACCGCATTGAGGATGATCAGGCAAAGGCGGTTCTGGATTACGTCGCCAGCGGCAAGGGCTTCATTCCTCTGCATTGCGCGACCTATTGCTGGCGAAATAACAAAGACATCGTCGCGCTGATGGGCGGGCAGTTTCAGCGCCACGGCGGGCAGGTGTTTACCACTGTGATTGCCGAACCCAGCCATCCGATCATGAAGGGGTACGGTAGTTTCACCAGCTGGGATGAAACCTATATCCATCATCTGCATAACGAAAAAACCGTACGGTCCTGGAATACCGAGTCGAAGGGGATCAGGCCGCTGGCAACGACCGCGAACCATGGACGTGGGTGAGAACTCATGGCAAAGGTCGAGTCTTCTACACCGCCTGGGGACACGATCACGCACCTTCAATCAGCCGGGATTTCATAACCTTGTCGAACGAGGCATCCGCTGGGCGTGCGGCGATGACCCTTCTGTTGTGCCTGCGTTCACCGATCCCGATTCCTTTGCGACTCCAAAAATGACTGAGCTGCGGAAGGACGTCGCACCATTTGAATTTGTGGATGTCGGGCCGAAGATTCCCAACTACACCAAGGGCGACAAATGGGGCGTGCAGGGCAAACCCAGGACAACGATGCAGTTGCCATTGTCTCCGGAAGAGAGCATGAAGCACTTTGTCACTCCCGAAGGCATGGCCGTGAGACTGTACGCTGACGAACGCCATTTCCTGGCGAAACCCATTGCCATGTCTTGGGATGAACGCGGGCGACTGTGGATTTGCGAAACCGTTGACTATCCCAACGAACTGGGCACCAATCGCGACCGCATTCGCATTTGCGAAGACACCGACCACGATGGCAAGGCAGACAAGTTCACGGTGTTTGCGGAAGGACTCAGCATTCCCACGGCGATCGTTATCGTGCGAGGCGGTGCAGTCGTGCAAAACGGTACCGAAACCATTTATCTGAAAGACACCGATGGCGACGACGTCAGCGATCAAAAGACAACGCTGATCACCGGCTGGGCGGCTGGGGGATACTCACGGCGGAGTCAGCAATTTTCGCTACGGCCTGGACAACTGGGTCTGGGCGATGCAGGGTTACAACAACAGTACGCCGCAATACGGCGACAAGTCGGCTCAGTCGTTTCGCATGGGTTTCTGGCGATTCAGGCTGTCGCAGACTGATCCGCCGAAGGTCACCGATCTGGAATTCATTCGATCCAGCAACAACAACACATGGGGACTGGGCATCAGCGAAGACGGTCTGATCTTTGGATCGACCGCCAACCACAACCCCAGCATGTTTGTGCCCATTCCCAATCGTTATTACGAAAGTGTAAAAGGCTGGGCTCCGTCGACTCTGGGCACCATCGCCGACACTCATCTGTTTAAACCCATCACCGAAAACGTGCGTCAGGTGGACCAGTTTGGTGGTTACACCGCCGGAGCCGGACATGCTCTGTACACGGCCAGAACGTTTCCTCAGCAGTGGTGGAACAAGACCGCATTCGTTTGCGGCCCGACTGGCCATCTTGTCGGCACCTTCGTGCTGCGACGTGACGGTGCTGATTACAAATCCACCAGCCCTATCAACTTGCTGGCCAGCGACGACGAATGGAGTGCTCCGATCATGGCCGAAGTGGGTCCGGATGGAGCCGTCTGGGTTCTGGACTGGTACAACTACATCGTGCAGCACAACCCGACGCCTCAGGGCTTTGAAAACGGCAAAGGCAACGCTTACGAAAGCGATCTGCGAGACAAGAAGCACGGCCGCATTTACCGAGTGGTCCCGACATCCGGCGATGGCGATTTTGTGCATTCCTTCAGCAGTCTTGCGGATGCCAGCAATCAGCAGCTTGTGGAAACACTGAAGCACCCGTCGTTCATGTGGCGACTGCACGCACAGCGATTGCTGGTGGAACGCGGGGCTCGCGATGTTGTCCCTGAGCTTCTGGCATTGCTGGCTGATGAATCCGTCGACGCCGTCGGCCTGAACGTTGCTGCCATCCATGCGCTGCACACGTTGAAAGGGTTGGGCGTCGTTGATGGCGAACAGGCGGCCGCCGCAGTGAAGCCTGTCGTTCCGAGATCAGGGATTTGCAGAACAGAACGGCCCTCGTCTGACGCTGCAGGCGCTGCGATTTCAGCCGCGGAGCGGCGACAGGATGTAGCCCCGGGCGTTAGCCCGGGGAACGAATTCCAACAGACCGCCATAGCCCCGAAGGGGCGGCACATTGCCGACGCCGGATCTCCTGCCGTCCCTTCGGGACTGAATCGCAGCGAGGCTCTGAATCGCAATGTGGCGCAGAATCGCAGCCTGGCCCCGAATCGCATGCCGATCCTGACATCTTTGCCCGCCGCAGAGGATGACGTTCTTGCTGCTATTGGCAAGGCATTGCTGCATCCGTCTGCAGCCGTTCGACGAAATGCGCTCAGCGTTCTGCCTCGGGATGAGCGCGGGGTCAGCCTGCTGGCAGGCACGAAGATGAGGAAGCTGGCAAATGAAGATCCGCAGGTGCAGTTGCAGTGGATTCTGACCGTCGCCGATATGCCGCTGCCAAAGGATGGCGAGGTAGCCGGATATATGGCGATCGCTCTGGCCGGATGGATCGATCAAACCGACGATCCCGCGCTGCTGGATGCTTTGACCGCGGCTGCCGCGACGTATGCTCCTTTGTATCTGAACATGCTGTGCGAAGAACCCGTTCCGGAAGGGGCTCGCATGCTGGGGTTTGCAGTTCCCGGCAGTTATGAAACGGATGTCCGCGGAACGGTGGGAGCCAACAATCTGAAAGTGGCCCGGCGAGTTGCTGAGCACATTGGCCGCAGTCGTCCGGATGCTCCAACACTGCTGTTTCTGGTTTCGCGTGTTCCGAAGGCCAATGCCGAGCTGACCAGCGCAATTCTGGACGGTCTCACCGCTGGCATTCCGTCCAGTTTCGAATTCGAAACCACCGACGCTTTCGATAAGGCTCTGGTAGATGCATTGAACGCAGCAGACGGTTCTTCCAGGAGTAAGCTCGTTCGGCTGGCAGCTCAGTGCGGTACGAAGGCGCTTGATGCTCATGCGGCGGAAATCGTCGCGTCGATGCTGGCCGTTGTAGAAGATGTCGATGCGAAAGACAATGATCGAGTTTCCGCAGCCAGGGATCTCATTGGTTTCCGACCAGACGATGCCGGCGTCGTAAGCGACATCGTGTCTCAGCTGAACGCTCAGACCACCCCGGAACTTGGCCGAGCATTGTTGCAGGCGGTCCGGGGAAGCAAGTCGGCCGCGGCAGGGGACAGACTTGTTGAAGTCATGCCGGCTCTGACTCCGCAGTTGAAATCGGCAGCCCTTGGTACGCTGCTCAGTCGCCCGGATTGGGTAAAGTCGCTGCTGTCCGGGATCGAAAGCCGGACCATCGAACTGTCCGATCTTTCGCTCGATCAGAAGCAATCGCTGCGATCCTTCCCGGATAAGGCGATTCAGGAGCAGGCCGAAAAACTGCTCGCCATGGGCGGGGGGCTTCCCGACGCGAACCGCGACAAAGTGTTGAAAGCTTTGCTGCATCTGTGCGAAGAAGAAGGCAATGTTGATGCCGGTCGTGAGATGTTCAAGAAGCATTGCATGAAGTGCCACAAGCACGGCGACATCGGCGACAAGAATATCGGCCCCAACCTGACCGGCATGGCCGTGCATCCCAAGGAAGAACTGCTGACTCATATCATCGATCCGTCTCGCAGCGTCGAAGGCAACTTCCGCATTTATACGGTCGTGAATATTGATGGCCGAGTCATGAATGGGATGCTGGCATCGGAAACTCGTACCAGCATCACGCTGATCGATACGGAAGCCAAAGAAACAAGTATCCAGCGGGAAGACATCGACGAACTGGTCGCTTCAAAGAAGTCTGTGATGCCGGAAGGTTTCGAAAAGCAAATGACGGAAAGGGAACTTTCCGACCTGCTGGAGTTTCTGACCAACAAAGGCAAGTACGTCCCGGTTCCGCTGGATCGCTACGCCACTGCTATCAGCACGAAGGGGCTGTTCGGCCCGACAGACAACGGCCCGGATCGCATGGTGTTCAGCGACTGGTCGCCCAAAATGTTTGGAGAAATTCCTTTCCTGCTGACCGACCCAATGGGCAAGAGCAAGCCGAACATCATCCTGCTGTACGGCCCGAATGCACCTCTGCCTGCTTCTATGCCGAAGTCGGTGACACTTCCATGCAACACAGCTGCGAAGGTCATCCATCTGCTGGGTGGTGTCGGGGGCTGGAACCATCCGTACAACAGTGATGAAACGGTCTCGATGATCGTGCGTCTGCATTATGCCGATGGCACTCATGAAGATCATGAACTGAAGAACGCTGTCCACATTGCAGACTATATTCGTCGAGTCGACGTGCCCGGCAGTGATTTTGCTTTTATGTTGGGTGGCCAGCAGGTGCGTCACGTCGCGGTGACTCCCAAGCGGGCGGACAAGATCAGCACGATTGAGCTGGTGAAGGGACCGGATCGTTCAGCTCCTATTGTCATGGGAGTAACCATCGAGCGTTAATCCCGGTTCACGGCGTTCAGGGGGATGCATTTCCCCCTTCCGTCAATGCTGGTCTGGTACCGGAGAATTGTGCGGGACTTGAAAACACTGCTGGACCATCTCCGGAATTGAACGTGGTCGACCACTGTGGGTATCAATGAATACCCAGTCCGTTTGTCCCTGCGCCACCAGTTTCTGGTCATCCAGTCGCACAAATCGATACCGGCGTGTGGATCGAACTCTGCGAAAATCCGCGATCCATGTTCTGACCACAATGCGCTGGCCCTCCACGACTGGCAGCAGATATTCGATATGGTGTGAACGCGCAACCCATGAAGTGTCCGCTAATTCGTCTGCATTCCGTGGTATGCAGCTTCTTGCATGAGCAACGGCTGCATCCTGCATCCACTGAACATAGACAACATTGTTCACATGCCCGTTACCATCGATGACATCGGCCGTCACATGAATCGCGAACTCAAAGATCGCGGAAACTGCATCCTTTTCGTCTTGATGCTGTTCAGACATATTTTTGATACAGAAACAAGGATGACGATGTTCCGAAGAAACGAATGGGCCCCGGGAACGAACCTTCGGGCGCCGGTGTGAAGTCGTCATCATAGCAGGTCGGCATCATCGCAGAACGGCCCGAAACATCCTCTGACTGCAAACAGGCCCAGCGCGAAGCATTGGTGGGAGCTAGGATGCACGATTGCGAGCCGCGTGCGGGTGAGCTTTCTCGTAAGTTTCTCGCAGGCGTCTGGTGCTGACGTGTGTGTAGATTTGAGTGGTGGTCAGGCTCTTGTGACCCAGCAATTCCTGAACACTTCTCAAGTCTGCTCCACCATCCAGCAGGTGCGTTGCAAAACTGTGTCGAAGTGTGTGCGGCGAAGTCTGCTGCGAAAGACCGGCTGTCTGAATATGCTTTTCGAGCATTCTTCCTATGCTGCGCGTGGTCAGTCGCCCTCCAAAACGATTCAGGAAAAGCGCGTCCCGGTCCTTCTCTGGAACTTTTTCTCCAGGAGTACGGATTTCCAGCCAGTGAAGAAGCGCCCTCGTGGCGTAACTTCCCACAGGGGCGATCCGCTCCTTGCGTCCTTTGCCCAGTACCCGGATGACACCGGCCGCTCGATCCCAGTCGCTTAGATTCAGACTCACGAGTTCCGCGACACGAAGGCCGGCCGAGTAGATGGTTTCGAGAATCGCTCTGTCTCGAATTCCCTGGTCACTATTCGCGGGCGGAGCCAGCAACAATGCACCAACCTGATCCGTCGTCAGGAAATGGGGCAGCTTCCGGCCTGCGCGAGGTGTACGTAATGGTTTCGCCGGATTGGTGTCGCACAGACCATCGCGATTGCAGAAACGAAAGAAACTGCGCAGGCATGCCAGTCGTCTGGCGACAGTTGTCCGGGCGTACCCGCATTCGTGCAGATAAGCCACGTAATTTCGCAGGACACCGACTTCAATCTCGCGTGGAGCCGGTACTTTTCCATATTGCTCCTGAAAGAACTCCATCAGGTGTGCCATATCATCGGCGTATGACTTGATGGTCAGGTCCGAAGCATTTCGTTCGATTCGCAGGTAATTCAGAAACGCCTTTGTTGCACTTTGCATGGCATCACGCATCGACGACTTGAAAAGGTCCGCTTCAGTTCACCACTTCAGGACGCATCATCTGATGCAGATCGACTGATGCGGGTCGTCAGAAGAAGGAAGGGAAATCTTCTGAATGCTCAAATTCTTCATAGCTGACAGAATCCTGCGACTGCCGAAGACGCCGAACACGCTGAGCCAGTACGGCTGCGTCGTACCAGGTGAATTCGAGGTCCGGGTCACTCGCGTATTCGCTTAGCGTGGCAAGAACGGTTTCGACGCTGTTGTCGTCGTAAAGAAAGACAAACCGATGTCCATCACGGACCAGCGCCAGGACATTGACCGCTCTGCTCATTCGATTGCCTCCCTGCAATGCTCACGGGTGATCGCCGCAATTCGCGCCCGTATGCAAGACGGGCCCTCCTGTCTGAAGCTCCCGAGTTTGAAACGCGAACACTGACATCCCTTATCGGTGTTTCGTTTCGCCGCCTCAAAGTAAACCACACACAGACGTTAACGCCGAACCAGTCTTCCCGTTCGTTAAGGCGATCCTGACGAGACGCACGCTGGTTCGGCACGAATGGCCGGTTCTGTAAAGTTCCGACAGATTTCGCTATCATCGACGGAACGATGGATACGTAGATTTCCGTCCGTGTGATTGCGGACGTTATCCGTCGAGCTACCAGACACAGATTGCGATCAGCAATGAGTTCCGCCGATTCTGCAGCAGGATCTTCCGTCACACTGGAAAACTCGGCCCTCGGAGATGACTTAACAGGCTCTGCGGGCACTGAATCATCCGTCTCGACACCGAAACGATTCACTTTTTTTCGAGACCTCGCGGGTCTCCCCCAGTCTGCTGCGCTGGACCCCGTCAGTCGTGAGCTGCAGGCCGAATCGATCACGGTTCGAATCCGGTGGTTTGGCCTGGCAATCGGCTTCTTCTACGTCAACATGGTTTACCGTGTTACCGGAAGACCCGAACTAAACGCCATGCTGACGCTCGGAATGCTCTACGCGATGCTCGATACACTCGCAAGCCTTCGAGGTCGAATTCTGCTGTCACACTACCGCATCGGTATCTCGATGATGGAGGCATTGTTCATCGGGCTACTGTGCTTCTTCGATCAGGGTGTCGGAAGTCCCTTCCGGTTTTATTACTTCCTGTCTCTGCTTGTCTGCGCGATCCGTCATTCGCCGTCACTAACGTTTTCGTCCTACGCGCTGCACTCCATCAGCTACATTGTGCTGGGAATGTATGCAACACCGAACACTCCTGACGAGGGCGTGACGGTCATTCTCACACTGGTCTTCCTTGGTTGGACCGCGTGGGCAATTACAGCTCTGACAGGTTTACTCAAATCCGCAGATAAGCGACTTTTCAAGCTGAATCGGGAACTTCAGAAGAACCAGCAACAACTGGAAGCGCGCATTGCCGCGCGATCGCGGGAATTGCAGGAATCGCAGGCCATGCTCGTCCAGCAGGAGAAGCAGGCCGCTTTCGGATTGCTGGCCTCCGGAATCGCCCATGAAGTCGGCAATCCCCTGGCTTCGATCAGTTCGATCATTCAACTGTTGAGCCGCAAGAATGAAGATCCGTATTTTGGTGAACGACTTCAGATGGTCGATGGACAGCTCACACGAATTCAAAAGATCCTGCGGGAGCTTAGCGGATTCAGCCGCCCCACCAGCCGCCAGTCAACAAGCGTTGATGTCCACACCGCCATCCAGGAATCGCTGAACATTGCCAAGTACTACAAGCGTTGGAAAGGAAAGCATGTTCATTCACAACTGCAGGAAGGCCTGCCAACAACCCGGGCTGTTTACGATCAGCTCGTTCAGGTTCTCCTGAATCTGATTCTGAATGCCCTGGACGCAACTGAAGAAGGTGCAAGGATTACGATCGCGACTTCTCGTCCATACAAGGACGGCGTGCCACAACCGTGGATTTCCATTACCGTTGCGGATGAGGGATGCGGAATCGCCCCGGAAGCTCAAAAGCAGATCTTTCAACCTTACTTTACCACCAAATCGACGGGAACAGGCCTTGGACTTTTTGTGTGCCGACAACTCGCCGTTCAAACACTTCAGGGCGACATTCGTCTGGTGAAATCTGATGCATCCGGGACCACTTTTGAGCTGCTGCTGCCCATCATCGAATCGCCCGACGCCGATTCATCAGTCATCGAAATGACGCCCAAATACGCTACGTAAACCAGAGACGACCACTGAAACCGGGGCCCGCAGCTAATTCATATGAACCACGGCCTTGATGACACCGGCATCCGGGTTCAGCCACGATGGAAATACGTGTGGTACTTCTTCGAACTGAGCGTGGTGCGTGATCCAGGGATCCGTATCAATTCTCTTGTTGCGGATCAGGTCCACGATCCGTGAAAAGTCGGACGACAAGGCATTCCGACTCGCAAGTAACGTCAGTTCACGACGGTGAAGAAAGGGTGCGTGAGCAAACTCGAGATTCTGCTGGGTGATTCCCACGTAAACCAGCCGACCTGCGAATGCGCAGAATTCCATCGCTCGAATCATCGACTTGTTGTTGCCGGTCGCATCAATGACCACATCAGCCAGCTGGCCGTTTGTCGCACAGGACAAAGCAATCGCATCCGAATCATCGCCCTGAACTGCGATCGTATGCTCGACACCCATTCTCTCCCGAACAAATCGTAACCGTGACTCGGCGATATCCATCACGATCGGGGTCGCGCCACTGAGCTTTACAAATTCCAGAGCGGAAAGCCCGATCGGTCCCGCACCAATGATTAAAACATTCTCGCCCGACTTCGATTGGGATCGATCGACGGCATGACATCCAATCGCCAGCGTTTCGACCAATGCACATTGCTCCGGCGACAAACCACCCGCGGGATGAAGTTTTCTGGCTGGCAAAATAATTCTGTCCGTCAGCCCCCCATCACACATGACGCCCAGGGTCTTATGGTGTTCGCAGCAGTTCGTGAATCCTCGCCGACACGAATAACATTGCTGGCAATTCAGATAGGGCTCCACTGCGCAGAGATCCCCCGGATTCAGATGCGACACACCCTCTCCCGTTGAGATCACTTCCACGCCCAACTCGTGGCCGGGAATACGTGGATAGGAGAAAAAGGGCATCTTCCCGAGGTAACCACCCAGATCCGTGCCACAGATGCCTACACGCAAAACGCGCACCAGCGCTTCACCGGCTGCCGGGGCCGAGGGCTCGTCAATATTGATAATCCGCCAGCTCTGTGGCTTCTCCAGCTGCAGTGCACGCATAAATCTCACAACCTTTAGGTGATTTCTGCCCCGAACACTTGTCGAATTCCGGCACAAAAGAACCGTCCGAACCCAAAGAACTCACAGCGAAATCACGGATCCGGTAAGAGTATTCCGTTTATCATCCGGTGGTCCGACACTCGCTCATCCGAAGTCTCTGCATCGGTGCCTGCATCAGTCGATTTAAATCGGAATCTCGCGATCATGATAGCGAAAATACGTTCACCTGCGACCGGTAGCGTGCCGAATGCCAGTTGCACTATATTTCCTCGCATGCACTGCCGTCACTCAACGCTTGAGGCTCCGGGACAACGGATTGCGGGACGACTACGAATTGCGGGATCAAAATGGATTGCCGGATGAAAAATGTCACTTCAAACGATTCTACAGAAATTCGATTCCGGGACCGTCTTCGGACCCTCGGTCGAACAACTGCTGTGCGGACATCGTTTGCGATTCTGGTGCCGATGTTTTGTTTATTCGCTCTGAGTAACACTGTCGTCGCAGATGAAGTGAACAACGTCGTCGTCAACAATGAACCTTCTGCGATGCTCGGTCCCCGGGAAATGCTGGCGGCTGGCGGAGCGATTGGGTATGTGGTCGTGTTGTTCAGCTTCCTGATGGTCGCACTGATCATTGACCATATGATGAATATCCGGCGCAGTACCCTCATGCCGCCGGGACTCGCGGAAGAGGTTCATCGATGCCTTACTGAACGACGCTTCGAAGAAGGCAAAAAGTACTGCAAAGAACATCCCGGCTTTCTGAGCCGTGTGCTTTACGCCGGACTTGACGAAGCCGGGCTTGGCTATGCAACCATCGAAAAAGCGATGGAAGACGCCGCTGTGGAACAGTCGGCCCGACTTTTTCGACGCATTGAATACTTGTCTGTGATTAGCGCTTTGGCACCCATGCTGGGTTTGATGGGAACGGTATGGGGAATGATTCAGGCCTTTCTGGAATTCGAGCAGAAAGCCAATCCGCAAGTAAGCGAATTGGCGCCGGGAATCTATCGCGCTCTGATTACGACACTGATGGGACTAGGCGTCGCCGTGCCTGCGCTGGCAGCATTTGCCATTTTCCGCAACCGCATTGAAGAACTCACTGCCGAAACAACCCTTCTGGCCGAACACGTTTTTTCCGATTATCGCCGCGCTCTGCAGACCCGTCGTACCTCCCGACAGTCCGGCAGCGCACAATAGCTGCATGATTTCATTCAACTGGTCACCTACAGAACGACAACTCCGACAATTCGGCGGTGTCGCTGTCGTTGCCCTGCCCGCACTGGCGTGGCTGTGGACACGCGACGTTCCTACGGTTCAGTGGAGCCTGATTGCAGGGGCCACCCTGTGTTCAGCCGGTTTTGTCAAACCCCAACTCCTGAAACCAGTGTTCATTGGGCTTTCACTACTGTTTTTTCCTGTTGGGATCGTGGTCAGCGAAATCGCCCTGATCATGATGTTTTTCTGTGTGCTCACTCCTGTTGCCTTATTTTTCCGGCTAACGGGTCGCGACGTTCTGCACCGGAAGATCGATCGATCCGCGGAAAGCTACTTCTCCGCTGTCCAACCGACCACTGACCTGAAGCGGTACTACCGGCAATTCTGAACAGCCGTTTTGACGCAGCCGAGTCCACCAGTAGATGACCTCGATACCGGAGCCGTCAGCACCTCAGAAAATGGAATAGATAAAGGGGCTTGCCCCTGTCGCGCTGAGCCACGCAAAGACCGTTATCAGCAGCATTACCAGCAGAATAGGTGTCAGCCACCATTTCTTGTTGTCGCGCAGGAAAAGCACAAATTCCATCGGAAGGGACAACTGAGGCTCTTCGTTCATCGACTCGAATTCTGACACCGCATCGGTTTCCGAAACAGTTTCATGCGATTCCCTGACAACCGGGCTGTCAGCGATGAGCTGTTCAGCAGGCTTTTTCGGTGCGTCTGTCATTTCTCTTCACCGGTATTTGTCGACAGTAATGCCGGGTCCTTTTCTGCATCCGTTTTGTAATACAGTTCTGAGGGTATCAGGATCTCGTTTGTCTGATCGTCGTCAATCTCGCCATCGAAGTATTTCTGGATCATTTCGATTGTTGTCTTGCCAATTCGATCAGGAAACTGGATCGGGTCGCAAAGAATCTTGCCATCCAGAATCGCGCGTTTGCCTTCAATCTGACCATCAAATCCAATGATCGTCACCTGATCGGCTTTGGACGCAGATTCCAGAGCAGCTCGGGCCCCCAGCGCTGAGGGGTCGTTAATTGCAAAAATGGCTGCAAGATCAGGATTGGCCTCAATTGTGTCTTTTGCAGCTGCAAACCCTGCGTCGCGTGCACCCTTTCCGTTCAGCGTAGCAACCACTTCGATCTTCGCTGCCCCATCTTTTGCGTTGTGGGACTCGAGGATTTCGTTAAATCCCTGAACTCGCATCTGACAAGATTCCACATCGGGATAATGGAGCACGGCCACCTTGCCACCGGATTCTGCCAGCAGCCTGACCATGGCTTCGCCGGCAAGTCGCCCTCCCTGCAAATTATCCGTTGCGACATGACAAACCACTTTGCCATCCGTTCCGTCATACTTGATGTCATTGGTGAAGACCGGGATGCCAGCTTCGTTCGCCTTTCGTATTGCCTGACCAATTGATCGAGAATCACATGGGTTCAGCACAATGGCTGTGACGCCCTTGACAATGAAGTCTTCAATCTGATCCGACTGCTTCTTCACATCCTGATCACCCGACACGACAATCACTTCATAGCCAAGCTTTTCCGCTTCTTCCTTCATTGTGTCTGCGATGACCTTGAAGAATGGATTCGTCAGGGTCAACGCTGAAAATCCGATTGTCCCCTGAGACATTGTCCGGTCGGAATCGTCGGAGTTCTCTTTCGCATCCGTGTTGCCTACCGGGTTTGCCGCCTGTTTCGATGACGCATCGCCGCCGCACCCGACGGCAACAGCCAGAAACATCAGCACCACTTGATATCTTGTCAGCAATCGTGTCATTTCCGAAACTACTCCGGTCATCTCAAAAAGGATGGTGTCAGCCGCGAACTGAAGGCACAACCTGACTTAATTCTCCGCTACAACTTCGCCACGGAGTATCATGAGTTTTAATCGCGTCTTCGGACGCTGATGGCGAACTTCAGAAAGATCACACCACGAATCCGCCGAGAATTCAAACACGCATGTCGTCGCTGTCGGAACCTCCAGGCCCCGATTTGCCAACCCGCACATCAGACTACCGATACCTGGATTGTGTCCCACAACCAATGCCGTCTGAAAATGATCCTCTGCATACTGGCTGACTGCTGTCAGATAGCTCTCGGGGCTCGCGAGGTACAATTCGTCCAGAGCATGAAACGGCGTATCCGGGCACAGGACTTCTGCCACTGCCTGAGCGGTCTGCATTGTCCTTCGAGCGGCGGAAGCAAGCAGCGAGTCGATCTGAATTCCTGCTTCCTTGAGATGTTTCACGGACTCTGCTGTCCGTTCGAGCCCTGACTCTGTCAGACAGCGATCAAAATCCCGTTCGCCGGGGCGTAAAGGAGCCGCCTTTGCATGTCGCATCAGAATCAACGTTTTCATTCGGCAGTCTTTGGATCTCAAAAGGCTGTTGTCGTGGGGCACCAAATGTTGCCAGGGAACAACATGTTTGGCAATGAGCCGACAATCAAAATCCCGTGTTTCATCGACTGAACACGATTGTCAGCCTTATGGCACCGGATTTGTAAACATCTCCATTCAGTAAACCGTCGCGCGGATGCGCTGATGGGTGTCTTCCTTTGGCTGAATGAGGTATTCGTTGTGAAGTCCCCCGAACTTGCTTTGATGTGCAGTAGCTCACCTGGCTTCTTTCGCAGTCTCGGCTCTGCACTGGGAGAACACTTTCGGCTGCTGGAATGCTACACGATCCAGGAGTCGGCTCAAATGATGCATCTGCATCAGCCAAAGCTGGCCATCATCGATCTTCGCGGATCACTGCCCACACAAGTGGCTCGCACATGGGCCACGGCTCAGTCTGCTGCCACCACACGTTTTGTCATTGTCACAAACCCCGGGCAGATCTCCGACTCGGACATCCCCGTTGAAATTCATCAAAGGGTCAACATTCATTCTCTGCAGCCGGGCGAGGAAGCGATTCAGCTACTGATCCAACACGTCATTGCAATCGGCGAAAACCCAACGGAGAAGAACCGCACACTGAGTCCTCTTCACTCAAAGGTCACGGAGCCGACTCCGGAAACTTCATCGACCTCTGCTTCTGCCGTTGCGGAGTCCGGCAACAGGTCCCATGCTGCTCCCGCAGGATCGAAGCGAGACTCCGGTCCGACTGCGGTACCGGATGACGAACCCGCTTCTGGTATGTCAGACAAATTCCGCACACGAACCCCCGAACTGCGTTCCATGCTGCGTCGACTCGAAATCGCTGCGCGGCATAACGTCACGATCCTGCTGATCGGAGAAACGGGTGCAGGAAAGACCCACCTGGCGAGACTCATCCACGACGTTTCGCCGAGGGCCGGTGAACCATTTCTGCATCTGGCCTGCGGAGCCCTGCCTGGTGATCTGATCGAAAGCGAATTGTTCGGTCATGTGAAAGGTGCATTCACCAGTGCGCATGCGGACAAGGATGGCAAGTTTCTTGCTGCAGGAAACGGGACCATCCTGCTTGACGAAATCGATGTCCTGTCGCCGGAACAGCAAGTCAAACTCCTGCGAGTCATCGAGAAAGGTGAATTCGAACCTGTGGGTTCGAACCGGACACTCCACGTCAAAGCCAGGATCATTGCCGCAAGCAATCTGCAGCTCCAACCGCTCGTGGAACAGGGCTTGTTTCGCCCCGACCTCTACTATCGCCTCAATACACTCAGTTTCCACCTGCCACCACTCCGAAAACGGCTGCCGGACATCGAACCGCTCGCGCGTTTCTTTGTTCATCAGCATGCCACGCAACTGGGAGTTGAGATCCGGGAGATCGCGCCGGAGTTCATTGAATGTCTGTTGCACTATCCCTGGCCCGGCAATGTCCGGGAAATGGAGAATGCGATCCGAAGCGCCGTGATCTACAGCGATCATGGTGTCATGAAGCCGTCTGCTCTGCCTCAGCATGTCGTCGAAGGAATGGCTGGGCCAGGTAATGATCCCTCCGTGTCTGCTTTCTTCGCTGTGCGTCAGGGCGACTCGCTGGGCAACCGAATCGAACTGACCGAAAAAGACATTATCGAACAAGCCCTGCTGAAGAACAATTTCAGTCGAACAAACACGGCTCGGCATCTGGGCATCAGCCGGGTGACTCTCTACAACAAGATGCGCAAGTATGGAATCATGCCGGAGCGTTAACTGAACAGCCTGTTGAAGAACGGGACTGGCTCGAGCAGGACACCTGAAAACACGATGGTTTCCAGTCCTCCTGCGTGCCTGTCCTGGTTTTCAACGGACAGTTCACGTGAGATTCGTGTTCCGCCAGCCATCCACAGCGTTTTCGAATTCTCTTCAGGACATGCTTTCTGCGGTCACGTCACCAACGGCTAACTTCAGCAGATCCGGCTGAGTCACATTGTTCATGTCCGTGACTTCCCCGGTGATCTGACCTTCGTGCATGACAAGGATCCGGTCACTGACACCGATAATCTCCGGCAACTCCGAACTGACCACTATTACGGCTTTGCCCTGTTGAGCGAGTTTTTGAATCAGAAGATAGATCTCATATCGTGCACCAACGTCGATTCCGCGAGTTGGTTCGTCGAACATGATGAGTTCCGCATTGCGTTGCAGCCATCGTGCAAGCACAACCTTTTGCTGGTTGCCTCCTGACAGGTTCTTTGCCAGTTGTTCCTGACCGGGAATCCGAATATTCAGTGATTCCACGAATGATGCAAATGCATCGCGTTCCCTGCCCTGATGAACAACGCCCATAGAAGAAAACTGTCGCATGTTCGCCAGCGAAAAGTTCTCACGCACGCTGCGTCCCAACACCAAACCCTGAGACTTTCGATCTTCCGTCAGCAGCACGATGCCGTTCTGAATGGCTATGCGCGGGCTGGAAATCCTCAGTTGCCGTCCATCAAGCTCCATTTCTCCGGAATCCATTGGATCCGCGCCGAAGATCAGTCGCAGCGTTTCTGTTCGGCCGGAACCTACCAGGCCGGTGATTCCCAGAATTTCACCACGCCGAACCGACAGGCTGACATCACGAACAGCAGTTCCCCGGTTCAGGTGCCGTGCACAAAAGCGTTCCTCACCAATTTCGTGAGGAAGCTCTGGAAACTCCTGCTCAATAGAACGCCCCACCATCAGTTCGATAAGGCGTTGCCTGGAGAGAGAGCGGCATTGTTCATCAGCAACGTGCTGACCGTCGCGGAGCACAGTGACTACATCAGCGATTTCGAAGACTTCATCCAGGCGATGGCTGATATACACGATACCGATGCCGCGGCCTTTGAGCTCTTCTATGATCTGAAACAGGTGTCGAACTTCTTTCGGCGTCAGTGCCGCAGACGGTTCGTCCATGACCAGGATCCGAACATCCTGCGACAAAGCTTTTGCGATTTCCACTAATTGCTGCTGAGCAATCGACAGAGTCCGGCAGGGCACGTCGAGTGGTATGGTGACTCCCATCAGTTCGAACAATTCGCCGGCTCGCTTCCGTTCTGCATTCCTCTGAACAAAGAACCGCGATGACTCGCGACCAAGGAAGATGTTTTCCCAGGCCGTCAATGCTGGAATCAGGTTGAACTCCTGATAAATCACTCCAATACCCGCGCGGATGGCATCGGATGGGTCGCTCAGAATGATGGGCTGATCGTTCATTCGGATGGAACCCGCATCCGGCTGATGTGCGCCGCCCAGCATTCGAATGAGCGTACTTTTTCCTGCGCCATTTTCTCCCATCAACGCGACAACCTGTCCCGCTTCAACCCGCAGGTTGACGTTTTGAAGCGCCTTTACACCCGGAAAGGATTTGCTGATTCCGGACATCTCCAGCAGTGGCGCAACGGACGTCATTTGTGCGGGTTTCTTCGTTCTGAGGTCGTGCAGTTCTACCTGCCGGGAGGTCTCTCCCCCCCTCACCGGCTGTCTTTGATCAGATCCCGTGTTGCCCGAGGTGATGGGCGAAGAACCATCTCCGGCTCCGTCTTTCCCTTTCTTTGGTAGTTTGACGACTCCCGCCACAGAATCGTACCTGCATCCGTTATTTTTCCCCTGTCACGATCTGAAGGATATTCTGAGCATGATCGCGGACGCGGTCATAGGCATTCAGTGCGTTCAGAAAGGCAACCGTCACCTGCGGAGGCAGCGTTGTCTCAGACAGATCGTTCAGATGTGTTCGCCTCATCTCTTTGATCTGCTGCCGGATCTTCTTGCCCAGCGGATTGACGGATTCTGTCGCATCGACATTTTGCTTGCGGTACGCCTGACTGACGGCAACCACATAATCGACAGCGAACTGGTGCAGCGTGTTCAGATCCTGCGTTTGTGACTCTGTGAACCGAAGCTCCTCTTTTCGCAGCTTTTCGTCAAATCGGAGAATGGTTTCGATGTAGTCGCTGACCGACTCCCATTCATCAGCAAGTCGCAACTGCTGACGGCATTCTTCCGCCACATTGTGAGGCACGCTTCCTGACAGGATGTCGGTAATGAAGTGCGAGACTTCGTCCTGAACACTATCGAGAATCTTCTCCCGATTTCGCAGCTTCAGCACAAGTGGTGAATCGTGTTCCTTCTGGTTCAGCAACTCGTGAAGCCAGCCCAGCATCTTCACGCACCCGTCACCCATTTTGAGGATTTCGTTGCGAGATTGTTCGATCGCCAGCAGCGGCGTTTCCAGCATCACGATGTCAAGGTCCGTCAGGCGTGGCTTCTCCTTGAACCCTTTCGATGGAACGATGCGTTCCAGCATTCGGGTGAAGAAAGGCACAAAACTGATAAACAACAGTGTATTCGCGATGTTGAAGCCTGTATGTGTGGCTGCAATCTGGGTCTCTATATTTGACGGAACGAAGGACAGAATCAGTTTGGTGTACCATTGAAAAATGGCGGTAATCCAAAGAAATCCAAGCACATTGAAAATGATGTGAAAATAGGCTGCTCTTCGCGCATTTGTCGTGGCACCCAGTGTCGCCAGGTAGGCTGTGATTGTCGTTCCGATGTTCTCCCCGATCACCAGGGCTGCCGCGGTCGGGTATTCAATTACACCCGTTTGAGCCAGCGTAATCGTGATACCCAGTGTCGCCGAAGAAGACTGCACCAGCATTGTGAGCACACAACCGACAGTGGCACAGCCCACGACCCCCAAGTAACTGTCGGCCTGAAATCGATGGAACCACGCTTCAAATTCCGGGACTTCCTTGATGACTTTACAGGCACTGCCCATGGTCTCAAGTCCAAAGAAGACCATGCCTATACCCATAAAGACCATCGCCCAGCTGCGCCAGCGATCGCCCTTTGAGAACAAATAGACAAAAGCGAAGACACCGAGAATTGGTAACCCGTATTTTCCGATCTTGATGGCAATGATCCAACCGGTGATTGTCGTGCCGATATTGGCACCCATGATCACACCAATCGCCTGTTGCAACGTCATGACACCACTGTTTACAAATCCGACCACCATGACTGTCGTGACGGAACTGCTTTGAATTAAAGTCGTCACGAGTGTCCCAACACCCGTGGCCAGAAATCGGTTGTTCGTCACTGCCCCAATCATGCGACGCAGACTGCTTCCTGCTACAGCCTGCATTCCTTCTGACATATACTTCATGCCCAGAAGGAAAATTCCGAGGCCTCCGATGAGACCAAAAACGAGTTTCGCGAGATTGTCTGCTGACATTGAACCTGAACCGGATTGTGAATTATTTGTTAATATTTGGTGAAGATCCTACCGCCGACATTTACCCCTGTCGCTCGATTTGGCTCCTCTTTTCCTGTGTTTTTGGTAGCTCTCACTGACGGTTGTCCCAAAATTCTCGGGCCACCTGACCGGATCAAACATGCGGGCCACAGATTCCACAACTGCTGCCATCATTCTGTGTGGAGGACACAGCTCTCGAATGGGGACCGACAAAGCCACGCTGTCACTGGCCGGCGAAACTCTGCTGCAAAGGATGGTTCGGATTGTTCAGGAAACCCGTGCTGAATCTGTCGCGGGCAATTCCGGGGCAGAACCGGCAGTTGTCGTTGTGGCTGCATCCGAACAGGAACTGCCGGTACTGCCTGACTCCGTCGAAATCGTCCGTGATCTTCAACCCGATCTGGGGCCTCTCATGGGACTCGCCACCGGACTCCGGTTCATCGCCGGGCGTTACGGCCCAGAAACCGCGACACTGGTCACAGCGTGTGATTCTCCGGAGCTCCAGTCTGATGTGATCCTGTATTTGCTGAACTGTCTGAACGACGGCGCATCTGTCGTACCCTGTGACGAATGCATCGAAGACGGCAAGGGAGTGCTTGTTCCAGCTCCTTCGTCACAGATCTATCCCCTTTGCGCTGTCTATCGCGCGGGTCTGTATGCTTTGGCACAGCAACTTCTGGCAGCCGATGTTGCCCGATGTCGTTCCTTCGCGCTGGCAAGTCATCCGAGATGGGTACCACGTTCCGAACTGCGATCTTTTGATCCCGATTTGCGTTCGTTGAACAATATCAATACGCCTGGAGAACTTGCTGAGCTTAAGCGTCGACTGAAAACCGACTATCCTTCCGCATGAACACCACAGCTACCCAGCACACGACATCCTTCTCGACGCCTCGCGAAAGCTGATTCACCGTTGTCCAACAGTCGCAAACCGTTTGTCCAAATCTTTCACCTGGTGACACAGCACTGGTTTCTTTGTGGACTGATGCTGGTGATCCCTGCTGGAATCCTTCTGGGAACCTCGGAAACCGCCAGAGAGATGGCTGATTCCCTGCGAAAAATTCCCGGGACGTTGCTGACGGCTGTGATTTTGTTCTTGATGTCGATCACGCTTGATTCCAGTCGTCTGGTAGCCTCGGTACGTTCTCCCAAAGCCGTTCTCCTGGCAACGCTGATCAACCAGTTGATCATGCCGTTGATGGCAATGCCGATCCTTCCGCTGATTAGTTCACCCGACCTGAGACTCGGGCTCTTGATTGCTTCCATCGTCCCCTGCACGATGGCGGCAGCTTCGGTGTGGACGCGCATGGCGAATGGGAATGATGCGGTTTCGTTACTAGTCACTCTGCTGACCAATTCACTTTGTTTTCTTGTGATTCCCATCTGGCTTTCGTTTGCAGTCTCTGGTCAGCAACTGAACTCCGTCGCTGAAACACTCGCCTTTACCCCGATGGCGGCCCGCCTGGTGAAAGGGGCGGTTCTGCCTGTCTTTTTCGGGCAACTCGTTCGCCTGATTCCTCATATTCGATCGGAAGTCGATCGCAGGAAAAAAGTGTACAGCAATTCTGCTCAAATCATTTTGCTGTTTATTGTTTATATGTCCGCACTCACCGGAGGAACGCAGTTTTCCGAAGACGCAAAACCTCCCGACGTCAGCGTATTCCTGACGGTGCTGCTGGCCTGCAACGCACTTCATATCTGCGGAATGATTGTCTGCTCACTGGCCTGTTACTTCTTCAGCATTCGACCGGAGGATAAAATTGCCGTGATCTTTGCCGGCAGTCAGAAGACTTTGCCTGTGGGTGTCGCAGTTGCCCAGGCCAGTGGCGTGCCATTGGCAATTGTGCCGATGCTGATGTTTCATGCTTCACAACTGTTTGTCGACACGTGGGTCGCAGCCCGGATTGCTTTGCCACGAACATCGGATCGAACAGACGCCGGAGAGACAAAGAACTGTTCGGAACAACAATCCTGATGTTTCTTTTCAGCACAACTGTGTGCTCCAGGGCACATTGCAATCGCCTCGGGGCGTAATCTGGCGGATTGTTGAAATCGGGTCTATCCATTCTCCGAAGGCAATGTATGATGATTGACCGTTTGGGATAGCTATTCCCGCCTCTGTTCTACTCTGCGAAACGCATGGAGGTTTCGATGTCCAAACAGACCGAAGAACAACAACAGCTGCCCAGTTGTCATGAAATTGAAGCCGATGTTCGTCGTGAACTTCTGGCAACTGAGGGCGTCACCGTCAAGTCGCTGGTTGTCCGGCGTCTGGATAACGGTGTCTGCCTGCAGGGAGTCATTCGATTCGATGGTGCAGAATTTGATTTAGGCGACTCGATTCGACGGATCCCCGGGATCGATCGCATTCTGAATCACATGGTCATTTGCAATGACGCTGACGCTCGCGACTGTTGATCTTCCCGTCTCGTCGTGACTGCTGAGAACTTTCTCCGGACAACTGCAAGCGTTGCCGAATGCCATTAACTTTGAACTCTTCGCATAAAGTGGACTGCGTTCGCGTAACCTGCATTGAATATCTGCATGCCTTACCGCACATCTTTCGGTCGGCCTCCGACTCGATGCGTCTGGAGGCTGCTGCCATGTTCGGTGCTGTCTTTGAAGACTTCCTTACTCTTCGTGAGGTCTTATCATCACGCTCTTCCACAATTCGGCTGACAGGCGTCCTCGGCCATGGGCTTCCGGCGCCTGAGACCATTGGTCCTCACGCATCTTCCAGCGAGTGCTGGGAATTCACGACTGACGTCAACGACCTTGACCAGTTCATCGTGCGGTCTGCTGCCCGTGGCGACTCCATTCTCATTATTGCACCAGAGAGTCAGGGAACTCTGTGCCGTCTGATTCAACTCGTTGAAGAAAACGCCGTCAATAATGACCAGCTCATCGGCGTGCCTTCCAAATGGATTCGTGTGTTCTCTGACAAGATGGACTGTCACCAATGGTTGTCTGACCGCAGCATTCCTTCGATCCCAACCTCGACGATGGTGTATGACCAGAAACAGTTGTTTCCTGGAACTGTGGTGATCAAGCCACGAGATGGTGTGGGCAGTGACCGCGTATTCTGCGGAACATACAACGATTGTCTTGCGCGCGTTCAGCACTCAAATGGTGCCGCGGGAACCCGTCCTTTTAATGGCTCTGAATGGATTATTCAGCCATTCATATCGGGCAAATCATACTCCATCGGTTTCCTGGGAAGTGGCGTCGCTGGCAAGTCCATCGCACTTCCGCCAACAGAACAGTTTGTCCACCTTGACGACGGCCTGTTAGCTTACAAAGGTGGGCGGATTGGTATTTGCGAGGTCGCTTCTGAAGCGGATCGCTCGCGGATACTGAAGTTGCAATCTCTTTTACAACCCAACCTTCCGGCTTTTCGTGGCTATTTAGGAGTGGACATTGTTGTGCCTGAGGATGCAAATTTGGGCGCGTTAGCCGTGGAGATTAACCCTCGGCTCTGCACTTCCTACGTCGGTTACCGACAATTCCTCAAGGGAAATCTGGCTGCCCAAATGCTGGCATTGGGTGATTTGACCATCGATATCAATGAACAGACTTCGCGGTCTGTCCGATTCGACGTCAGCGGCAACTTCGTCCTCGACCCGTGATGTTTACCAGGGCCTGTCCGGTCTTCTGCAAACCATCACGTGCCGTGACAACTGACTTCTTCTGCTTTTTCCTGTAACAGTTTTGCCGCTAACGCGCCCTGAAAAATAACGCTTGCCAATTGTTGCGAGTCGTTTCCACAGTTTCGCAGGATTCAAACGCTGAGCCAGGGTGGTGTTAACATGTGCTTCTTCCTTAATCGAATCTGCCGAACCACTATCCAAACGTTTGCAACCGGTCTGGTAGCCGTCATGATGACGAATGCTCAGGCGCAACAGGATGAACTATTCTCCAGCCTTCGCGGAACGTCGGTTTTCGATACCGTCACAGCAACGACCACTTCCGGAACTTCCGCGGCTTCAAGGGTGACATCGATCGACGACGTCGCGAGCCTGTTACGAACGGCTGGATTTGAAACGACAACGTTGGATGGACGATTGGTTTCCACCAGCAAAGAACAGGATCCCTGGACGTTTCCTGTGCTGGTTGAAATCTCCGACGATGAACGCCATTTGATTGTTTCACTGGGTCTGGCCGTGGTAAAGGATGCGAAAGAAGTCCCTGCAGCAACCTGGATTGGCATGTTGACAGCCAATCAAAAGCACCCGTCGATTCAGTTTGCCTACAACCCAGACCGCACACGCACCGAGGTCATTTGCCAGATCCCGAACGCTGGCGTCGACGGTCTCACTTTGCGTGACAAGATCAACCAGCTGGCAATTCTTGCTCGGGATACCGATTCGGTCTGGAAACTCGAATCACCCAAATCCTCTCCAGCTTCGGAATCCCCGGACTCTTCTCTGACGAATCCGGCTCCACCAGCCGTTGAACCGGACTCCGCGTCCTTGTCTTCACTCACCGGTCGATGGAGTGCCGCTCGCTCTGCCTCTGAAGCGTTTGCCGCTGAGTTCAAAGCTGATGGCTCGTTCGTTCTCGTTCATGTGAGTCAAGGCAAACAAACCCGAACAACCGGCAGCTTTTCCGTTCGCGGAACGACTCTCACGCTTAGTGGCGATGGACTTACCCTGAGCGGCTCTTTCCTGTCAAAGGGAGATGATGCTTTCGACTTTACGCCCGCTAACACAAACGCTGCGATTAACTTTAAGCGAGCAAAATAAGCTGGTTTTGCCATGCGATGCGGATAAGAAGCTGGCGTTGTTCCGGGCCCACAGCCGCGTCTACGCTGGTCCGCTTTCCACTTTGGAAAGCAAGGGAAAGAGCGAGCTCACGGCTTCCTCCTTTGCGTCGGCGTTCCGAGGTGACGGTGTTCTGATCTCCCACAACGTGCTGAAGAGGGCTTGTGCCAATAAAGCGAGTGACCGCAAAGGCTTTGCTTGATTTGCCCCCGGCCAATGCTGAAGTCTTCCGAACGGAGATTCGACACGATTCGCTTCTGCGACCACCGTCTTTCACATCCAGCGGAAGCCCCCTTAATCTTCTGTTCGTGTGGTTGCGCTGACTCTCCCTTTGGGACCCCTTGAGCTGCTGCGTCCGCCGGATACCAGCGATGGTTAGCTTGACTTACTGCCGATGTCTCCCGACAACTCTGTTCAGCCTGATTACTGTGCTACAGCTCCGTTTTCTCGCCCTGCCTGCTGGCGTTTCTACAACCCACCTGCCTTCACCGAAAGTCTTTTCATGTTTCGTTCACCTTTCGATCGTCGTCAGATGTTGAAGTTTTCGGGGTCTCTTGCTGCGACGGCGATCATGCCGTGGACTGATCTTCTCTATGCGGCTGCCTATCCGCAAGCTCCTGCCGATCTCCCCAAAGACTCAAGGCTTGGCCCACTCAAGGACCTCAACGGTTATTTTCCATTTCAGCCCTCCGCATCTCCGGAAGACTGGGCTGTGCGTCGCGAATATGTTCGACGCCAGATTCTGGTAGCGTCCGGCCTGTGGCCCATGCCCGAACGCCCGGCCGTCTCTGCTACAGTTCATGGTCGTGTGGAACGCGAAGGTTATACGATCGATCGTGTTTACTTTGAGAGCGCGGACGGTTTTCTGGTCACGGGCAGTTTGTATAAGCCCGCCAGTGCGACCGGGAAGCTGCCGACCATCCTTTGCCCGCATGGTCACTGGGCCAACGGCCGATTTCATGATCACGGCGAGGCTCAACTGAAGAAGGAAATCGAATCCGGAGCCGAACAATTTCAGACAGGAGGCAGGCATCCTCTACAGGCTCGCTGCGTTCAACTGGCTCGGATGGGTTGCATGGTTTTTCTATACGATATGCTCGGCTACGCCGACGGAGGTTCTCTGACTGAAGCACTTGCTCATCGATTTTCCCAGCAGCGACCCGCAATGAGCTCTGCAGACCACTGGGGCCTCTTTAGTGCTCAGGCTGAGCTTCGGTTGTTGAACATCCTGGGACTGCAGACCTGGAACTCTGTTCGTATCCTCGACTGGCTCACATCGCGCGAAGATTGTGATCGCGAGCGTATTGGTGTCACAGGCGCCAGCGGTGGCGGCAGTCAGACTTTTCTGATCACCGCCATTGATGATCGCGTCGCCGCTGCCTTTCCCGCAGTTATGGTTTCGACTGCCATGCAGGGTGGATGCACTTGCGAAAATGCCTCCTATCTTCGGATCAACACGGGGAACGTCGAATTCGCCGCCATGGCTGCTCCGCGTCCGGTGCACATGTCTGGGGCAAACGACTGGACGGTGGATATCGAAACGAAGGGACTACCTGAATTAAAACAGCACTATGCCATGATGGGGGTACCGGATCTTGTGGAGGCCAGGCATTATCCCTTCCCACACAATTACAACGCTGTCAGCCGGCGGATGATGTACGAGTTCTTCAACAAGTACCTCAATCTTGGTCTGACCGATGCCGACCTGATCGAACGCGATTTCAAACCACTTTCTATTGCTGAAGCTACGGTATTCACGCCGAAGCATCCAGCACCGGAGAAGTCTGAGGAAAGCGAAGTCGCTTTCCTGCGTGCGTGGGACAATGCCTCGAACAGACAAATCCTGGCTCTAACTCCTACTGACACGGATTCGCTGGTCGAGTATCGGCGAGTGATCGGCGGAGCTTTGGAAATTATGATCGGCCGCTCGCTACCTGCGGCAGGCTCCATTGAATATGAAAAACTGACGGAAGTTGATCAGGACACTTATCTGCAGTACTCGGCCAGACTTCGCTTTACACAGCACGGTGAGGAGATTCCTGCAGCTTTCTTTTATCCAAAGAACTGGAATCAGAAAGTGGTCCTCTGGATCGATATGCACGGCAAGTCTGCCTTGTTCCGAGAAGACGGCAGCCCGAACGATGCTGTGCTGTCGCTGCTGAAAGCCGGTTATTCTGTTGGCTCAATTGATATGCTTTACACCGGCGACTACACGGAAGACGGCAAGCCAGTGGCGGAATATCGTACCGTCAATAATCCGCGAGAATTTGCTGGCTACACGCTGGGTTATAATCATCCTCTGTTTGCTCAGCGGGTTCATGATGTTCTGACACTGATCTGTTTTGCCCATAATCACGCCGAGAAACCAGCGGAGTTACATCTGATTGCCACCGGCGGAGCCGGACCCATCACCGCTGCTGCCTGCGCTTTGTCGAAAGGTGTTATCACCAGCATCCGAATCGATACCAAAGGCTTTCGTTTCAATTCGATCACGAATATCCGTGATGCGAATCTACTGCCTGGAGCCGTAAAATATGGCGACGTTCCAGCTTTGCTCGCACTTTGTTCACCTGTACCAATGACCGTGACGGGAGAAACCGCTTCCACGGCTGACGTCACCGCCGCTGCATATCGAGCGGCCAATGCTGATCTCTGGTTCGTCACTGACGCCCGAGAACTGTTCCCGAGCATCTGACGCTGTGGTCGCACTTTCTTTGGTGCAGAAGCAAGATAAGCCCAACCATCCTGAAATGGTCGGGCTTATGCTTTGCCACGCTGGTTGTTGCACGCTCTTTTATTGTGTGACGGTAATCGTCTCTTCACCGATCACTGCTTCACTGACGGATTCGCTGGCGATACGCAGCCTGATCCTGTGGTTTCCTTCTCGCTTGCATCGGAGCTTCAGTGCAAACACTGCTTCTTTGCCTGCATCGATTTCAGGCATCGATTTGAAGACCATCACTCCGTTTTCCGCGATATACTCGGATGGGCCCGCGACGTTCACAATTTCCAGAGAAGACGGTATCTCACAGGAAAAACCTACGTTCTTTGCTTCCCGAGCACCACTGTTCCCTATTCGTACTTCGTAGGTGATTTCCTCATTGACTGCTCCCTGAGTTCGATTGGCGTTCACAGCAAGTTCCAGTACGGCCGTACCATCAACCCGGGTGGTATGTTCCGCGAGTGTCGCACGACCCAGTTCTGAGATGACCCCAGCCTGGTGCAATGCTTCGCCTGTCTGCGTCGCCTTCAGTACAACCTTAAACTGGCTGCTGCCTCCCGCTCCTACCGTTCCCACGAACCACTCTATCGACCGGTCAGTCTCGTTAAACTTGCCACCACGATCTGCGGAAACGAATTCGTAACCTTCGGGCACCCGGTATTTCGCTCGAACGTTTGCCGATGGCACACTTCCGTCGTTGCCTACCTGCAAGGTGTATTCCCCGGTTCGACCCGCCATTTGTTCTCCTGGACCATGGATCTTCAGGGCCAGTTGTGGTTCGGCTATTTTCACGGATGCGACCGTCTGATCCAGTAGTCCACCATCGGCTACGACTCGAACAGCCACGTCATGGCTGCCTCCACGAATAGCCGTCATCATCAGATCCGCTTCTCGCGACTCACCCGGGCTCAAAGTTCCGATTTCGATCGTCAACAGGCTCCCACGACGATGTTCCAGACCTTCCGGTATCGCGGTTTGAATTCGCACATTGCTGGCCGTACCTGTCCCTGGATTGGTGACACGTACCGTGTATTTGACCTGCTGCCCCACTTTAATGTCTGCCGGCCCTTCCAAAGCGACCGCTATCATTGGCTCCTGAACCGAAAACGTCGACGAGCTGTATCCTGTCAGTCGGACGAAGCCCTCCATGTGTACATCACCACGGTGCGTCGGAACAACGCGAAACGTCACTGAGCGTTTTTCATTCGCTGCCATTTCGCCAAATGTCCATGTTGGCCCCGGAGCGACCGACGATGGTTGAGGCGTCACAGCTACGACGTCCAGACCGTTCGGGATGACTGTTTCCAGCATTACTCCGCGTACAGCCACGCGAGATGTGTTCTGAACCTGCAGTTCTACGTCACACTCCTGTCCGACATTAAACTGGCCGTGACGGATCCACTGCAAAGTCACACCTGGTGACTGAGCACCCGTTGCCGTGAATGACGTACCCGATTCGGTCGTTTCAGCAAAAGCCCGAGCAGGCCCACCTTGAGGAGTCGATCCCAAAGGTGCCGCTGTTTCTTCATCCTCACCGAAATCAAACAACGGTGGTTCCACCGCTGACGCCGGCTGAACACGCGGCGGTTGTGACAACATTTCTGCAAACGGGTTTGTGCCCTGTTGCTGTCTCTTTTCTGTTACGCCGCTCGTCTGAACAATGCCGCTTTCACTGGTACCTTCGTAGCCTGCCTGCTCAACCGAGGGATCACTTGACAGAGCTGACGTGGAGGAACTCCTGGCCGCCACCGGTCCCGATGGTGAATTCTCGACGAGGCTTTCAAATGCGGACTCCTGCACCTGACGCTGAGACTTCAGCCTCTCCACCATTACCGCTTCACTGCCCGATTGAGCGTTTAAGGGTTCTGGCTGATTCCGGACTGGCGATGCCTGACCCTTTGAAGTCGCCTCCTGTCGGGACGCGATTTCCGGTGCTGAACCGGTCGGAGCAAAATACTGCACACCGTTTGGTCTCGACGATTTCGCCCGACCTACCTGGCCCCCGCTCACTGACGATTCATTGATCGTAGTTTCGGTCTGTTTTGATATTCGGTCCCACTCTGCGAAGGGATTCTTCTGTTGCCCAACAACTACAGATGAACCTACGGACAACAGGCACAGGGCACTTACGATACGACGTCGGATCAACATCCTGATTCCTCCGGCGACTTTACGGTGAGAGTCAAGCAGCCCGGGACAACAAAAAGATGGAAATGCGTGGCACTGGAAAACCATACCACGCCTTCATCGAATGTTCGGCTGTAGCGATCCTGCGGCTTAAATAGATTTACTGCTTTAGGAAGATTAGCTTGTCTATTCTGATTATCCGGCTCACTCAGCGCACGTCTACCGGCAGCTTCTGCCGCTTTGTCCGTTGATGATCGTTTCCCGATGACCACAACTTGCGAGCACCATCAGTATTTCCCTGTTACCCCCGGCGTCCTGTCAGTCCAGCGGCTTCAGAGGGAAGACTTGTGATGGCTCCCGATGCTCTTCCATTGCTTTGTTCAGCCTTGCGACGATCTCCGGGTGTTCCTTCGCCACATCGTGCTTTTCTCCTGCGTCTGTTGCGAGGTTGTAGAGTTGCATTGTCAGATTCCCTCGGCCCATATTCTGGCGAATACCCTTCCAGTCGCCGACGCGTATCGATTGTTGACCTCCGTAACCGGGAAACTCTCGATACAGTTTTTCGCGAGGCTTCTGCTGTTTTCCTTCCAGCGTCGCAACCATGCTGATCCCGTCGATGTTCGCCGGTGTCTTCTTTGCGTGGCCCGTGGCCTCCAGAATCGTTGGTAGCCAGTCTTCAAACCCGCTGATTCTGTCCGACGTCGTTCCGGGTTTCACATGTCCTGGCCAACGCACGATAGTTGGCACTCGCACGCCGCCTTCGTACAGAGAACCCTTGAGTCCACGTAGTTCTCCTACGCTGTTGAAGAAGGTGTAGTCCACTTCCTTATCCAGATGTGTGGTACCGTTATCCGACGAGAAAACTACAAGTGTGTTGTCACTTAGTTTCAGCTCGTCAAGAACAGCCAACAGTTTGCCAACCTCATTGTCCATGTGAGTAATCATGGCTGCATACGCCGCACGCGGCGTAAAGTGAGGGGTGTAGCCCCCGGTCGCTGCCGTAAACGGGGGATCATTCCAACCTTTCGCCAAATACGGCGACAACTCTTCATCCGGGATATGCAGGGCTACATGTGGAATCACGGTCGGATAATACAGAAAGAAAGGCTTGTCTTTGTTGTCACGAATAAACTTTAAAGCTTGTTCATTGATACGATCCGGGGCGTAATCCTGTCCTTTGAATTCATCGTAACTGGCTGGATCTGATGGATCCGCCCCGGCCGAAAGCTTTGCATGCCCGGGCACTGCGGGATTGTTCTTCAAAGCCACTCGTTCGTTGTCGCTCCACAAATACGATGGATAGTAACTGTGCGCGTGCCTCTGGCAGTTGTAACCAAAGAAACGATCAAAGCCCTGACGCAAAGGCTCGCCTGTTGAACCTGGTCCACCCAGGCCCCACTTCCCAAAAGCTCCTGTGACGTAACCCGCTTCTTTCAGCAATTCTGCCACCGTCACTTCCTCGGCCGGTATCGGTTTCTGACCTTCCGGTTGCATTTCACTGTTGTTTCTCACCCAGGCGTGTCCCGGGTCTTTGCCTGTCATCAACACGCATCGAGACGGGGCGCATACCGCGTTTCCGCTGTAGTGCTGCGTTAACCGCATCCCCTCTGATGCCAGCTTGTCCAGGTGTGGTGTCTGAATTTTCTGTTGCCCGAAACTCCCCAGTTCCCGGTATCCCAGATCATCGGCAAGGATGAACACTACGTTTGGTTGCCCCTTTAGCTCTCCGGCCCCCAATTCTCTGTGGGTAAGCACTTGCACGGTCAGCATTACCATACCGATTACTTGATACTTCATCTTTCCTGTCGCTTCCTCTTTATGATGACCAACAACACCGGTGACGCCTGATTACTCGTATCTGCTTCTATCCTGAAGACTGTCGTTTCTTTTTCCCGCTGAAGCTTCGATACCACTGATTCCACTTCGACTGCCTCTGCCTGACCGCCCTCATGACCGCGGTATGCCACAACTGTTATCACTCCTCCCGGCTTCAGCAGTCTGTAGCCTGCTTCGATTGCCTTTCCTGTTGTGTGGCCTGATGTCACACAAGTCTTGTCACTGCCTGGCAGAAATCCCAGATTAAATGTTATGGCCGACTGGCTCTCCGTTCGCAACCATCCGCTCAACAACTTCGCATGACACCCTCGGATGTACGTTACGTTGCCCAGTTTTTCTGCCTGAACTCGCTGCCGAGTCGCCTCGATCGCCTGATCCTGAAGGTCGATCGCTGTGACTACGCCCGTCTCTCCTATCCTTTTCGCCATCAGCACCGTGTCGTAACCGTTTCCTGCTGTCGCGTCGATTACTCGATCGCCTGGCTGCAGATGTCCCGACAGTAGTTGATGAACCAGCTTTGTCAGCGATTTCCGCCTTGTATCCGCTATCACCGCTTCCAGAAACTCTTCTGTTCGCCATTCAGCCACTTCGTCTTCGTTTCGTAAGCGTCTGGTTATTTCTTCTGCCAGCTCTTTCGCTTTGACGGGTGCAACCAGGCACCCTTTCGCCCCAAGGCCATTAAAAATTGCCACTCGGGATTCTTCCTGGTGATACCCCGCCACCACTTTACGATTGCTCATCGCCGGCCTGACTGCCGCTACGTGCTTGACCACCCTGGCCTCTTTCTGTTCCGCTGCTGGCAGCTGGCTCAATAACTGACTCAGCCCCTCTTCGCTCGGTGTGTTCGTTAAGTCCTTCCAGTCGTAGGTCGCTCCTATGCTAAACTCGTTCCTGCCTTCTTCTGGCACGATCCATATCCCCTGATGTGTTATTCTTCGCTCCGTTCTCGCTGGCAACGCAACCTTTACTATGTCGCCCCGGGCGGGTTTGTCTGGTATGTGGGCAAACCACGGGTTGCTTTGCGGCTGATACCCCTGACAGAAAACGATGTTGTGACCACGAAGTTTCAGTCGCGAAATCGTCACGGTGCTGTTGCTCACCCGAACGTCGTTTTCGATTTGCAGAGATTCACTCACCACGAAGTGTTTGCGGCTGAAGAACTCTTTTGATGCGATCAGGTATCGTTTCACAAGTAGACGGCCTGCTGGCTGCATCGAAAAACCGGTCAATCCTTTTTCCGGATCCGCTTCTTCCCTGACTGAGCCTCTCAGCTGCTCACGACGTCTTGTGATGAACATCTGCCTTTCCTCTTCGTTGCGAAATATTCGCAGCATCGATGTCGACTGAAAGATTTCGCACTGTGTTTGCTGTTCTACCTCTCTGTAGAATGCTGACGCGTACTCCCAGTACCGTTGAAAATCCGGCATCTGAGTCATTCGCTTGCCCGTAACTGGCGTGATCAGACCTGCCGCTGCTCTGGAAGCTGTTACCTCCTCTACCCGATCTATCAACGCCAGTGTCCTGCCCCTGTTGTGCAGTTCCCAGGCCAATGTTGTTCCAGCAATTCCCTGCCCTACAATGATGACGTCCACCAGCCGCTCAGCGGTCTCTGCACCGTTGTCACTGTTCTTAGTGTTTTGATTTGACTGTAATGCTTCTTCCAACCGACCCTGTTCCTTTGTTCCTACTCGTGTTTTGCTGATAAAGTTCCGCTTTACCTGAACCCTCCTGATTGAAAGGCTCGCCTGATGTCGCGTACCTCCCACCTCGATCGTCGTTCGTTTCTTCGCACTGCTGGCACGTCTATCGCTGCCGTTGGATCTTCGTTATTTGTCAACCCAGCGAGCTTTGGGTTCAATCGAAGTCCTCTGGAAAAACTGAATATTGCATGTATAGGCACCGCTAACCGTGCTGCTGAAGATGTCAACGGTGTGATGTCCGAGAACATCGTGGCCATCGTCGACGTAGATTCGAACTACCTCGAACGCGCTAAGAAAATGCTCACGGAGAAGAATCAGCTCACCCCTCGAACTTACGCGGACTACCGTGAAATGATTGAAGCGGAGGGCGACAAGATTGATGCCGTTGTCATCGGCACCACTGACCATCATCATGCTCCAGCTTCAATCAGGGCCATCCGAGCTGGTAAACATGTTTACTGTGAAAAACCTCTGACCCACACAGTACAGGAAGCACGCATCATTGCTGAAGCCGCAGCAAAGCAGGGTGTTGCTACTCAACTTGGTACTCAGATTCACGCCGGTGAAAACTATCGCCGCGTCGTTGAAATCATCGCTTCTGGAGCCATCGGTACGGTTACCGACGTCCATGTCTGGGTCGGAAAGGGTTGGGGATACCGGAAGGACTGGGCTAATAGTCGCACCGAAGCTGGTACCCAACCTCCAGCAAATCTTAACTGGGAACTGTGGCTTGGCCCAGCTCCTGTTTACCCGTTCCACGAAGGTCGATTTCATCCCGCACAGTGGCGGCGATGGTGGGATTTTGGTCAGGGCACTCTTGGCGACATGGCCTGCCACTACATGGATCTTCCTTTCTGGGCTCTGGGTCTGCGGCATCCAAATCATTGTGAAGCCGAAGGTGAATCCCCAGACGCGAACATGGCACCGGAGGGACTTGTTGTGCGATACAAGTTTCCTACCAGCAATCAAAACTCACCAGTTAATCTCACCTGGTACGACGGAAACCTCATTCCAAAACGCGTCGCGGACGAACCGGTTCCACCAAATGGCGTGATGTTTGTTGGTACAGAAGGACACATGTTCGCGGACTATGGCAAATATAAGCTTTTCCCTGCGAACAAGTTCGCGGGATTCCAGGCACCAGAAAAATCCATACCACCTTCGATTGGACATCACGCTGAATGGATCAAGGCCTGCAAAGACGGATCACCGACTACCTGTAACTTTGATTATTCCGGTGCACTGACCGAAACAGTGTTGCTGGGTAACGTAGCGTACCGGACTGGCAAATCACTGGAATGGGATGCAGCAACTCTGACAGCCACCAATGCTCCCGAAGCCGCAAAACTGGTTTCCAAGGAATATCGAAGTGGCTGGGAAGTTATTGCGGGGTAGATCAAACAGGATTTGATTCAGAAGCAAGAAGACCTGAAAGGAGAGACTTTTTTCAGGTCTTTGCTTTTGACAGCGAGAAAAATGAAATCAGTAAAAGAAGTAGCAGAAGTACTAGTAAGTGACGTCGCAAATGTTGATAACTCGCCTATCTCTAATCGTAACCCCTTGTTTTAAAAGAAGTTAAGACAAGTGAAGAACGTTGAAAACCAGTAGAAAACACAGGGAAACAGAGTGATCACTGGGCATCAAAGAAGGTCGAAACTCGGCGTCAGCCAGTGATGTCGAGCAGACAGTTTGGAAAACTCACCAGCTCAGCAGCGCAGGAACAGCTAGCGCGTTAACAAGTTATCAACAACACTTGGGAAGGAAGGCATGGTAAGCAGAACTGAGTTTGACTAAAAAAAAGGCAAGCCAGAGAATCGTCGCTCAGACAAACCAAACCCAGCCGTGGAATCAGGGGTCGATGATGTTGTCGGTTGTCATTCCAGCTCATAATGAAGCCGAAAACTTACCAGGATTGCTCGAGGAGATCATCGAAGCGTTCAAAGATGGGCGGACCGAGTACGAAGTGGTTGTGGTGAATGATGGAAGCAGTGATGAAACAGCAGGAGTGCTGACCGCGATACAGCAAACGATGCCACAGTTGCGAGTAGTGACACATGAGAAAAGTTGTGGCCAGAGTACGGGGTTGATGTCGGGCGTTGATGCAAGTCAGGGAGAACTGATCGCCACACTTGATGGCGATGGTCAGAATGACCCGGCAGACATACCCAGAATGCTGGAAACCTATCAGACGGGGACAATACCGTTAACCATGGTGGTGGGACACCGGCAAAAAAGGAAGGATGGGGGTTGGCGGCTATTCTGCTCGAAGGTAGCAAATAGCGTAAGAAGCCGAATGTTGAAAGACGCGACCCCGGACAGCGGATGTGGGATCAAACTTTTTCCAAAAGACGCCTTTCAGAAGTTCCCCCGCTTTGATCATATGCATCGATTCTTGCCGGCGTTGATGCGACGATTGGGCGGTCGAGTGATCTCCCAGACGGTCAATCATCGAGTCCGAGGCAGCGGTTCGTCACACTATGGGACACTCGGTCGATTAACGGCAGGGGTAGTGGATCTTGTCGGAGTCGCATGGTTAATGCACAGAAGCCGATTACCAGTATTAACGGACCAGAAGAAGGAGTCTTCAGGGCCATGACGTCGGAGCAGTGGTGGGTAGGATTTGGCTTGTTTGGCCAGGCGTTGTTTACTGGGCGGTTTATCGTTCAGTGGGTTTCCAGTGAACGGCAAAAGAAGAGCGTGATCCCAGTGGCATTCTGGTATCTGAGCATATCCGGAGCAACAGTGTTGTTAAGCTACGCAGTCTATCGACAGGACCCCGTATTCATCATTGGCCAGTCAACCGGTTTTGTCATCTACTTTCGCAACCTCCAACTGTTGTCCAGGGCTTCGCGGAGAAGCGAAGAGGAAGCAGAAGTTGTGACGTTGCCGATGGTACGGACAGAAACAAGGTCAACAGCTGAGCAACCATCAAGACGAGCGGCATGACAGAAGATCCCAGAGATCTTCCCCGATTGTTTTTACCAGTCGCATTAATGCTGGTATTAACAGCATCGGCATTGATGTCACGGCCTCCTCTGCCGGTCGATGAAACACGATATCTGTCGGTAGCGTGGGAGATGCATGAGTCCGGTGACTGGTTGGTACCACACAAAAATGGTGCCACCTATGCACACAAGCCGCCACTATTGTTCTGGATAATGAATGCACTGTGGCTTTTGACCGGACCGACCGGATGGTCAGCCAGGTTGGCCGGCCCGGCGATGGCCGTAGTCAGCATACTGTTCACCTACCAACTGGGAAAACAGCTCTGGAATCGAAAAGATGTGGCTCAGGCTGCTGCATTGATTCAGACATCTATGATGCTGTGGATGGTGTTTTCCACACTGACGATGTTCGACACGTTGCAGACAGTCACTGCCCAAATGACTTTGCTGGCATACCAAGACATAGCAAGCCGGGGGTTAAGAAAACGCAGCATCCTGTTGGCGTCGGCTGGCATAGGGCTCGGAATACTGGCAAAAGGGCCGGTGATATTCGTCCATGTGCTGCCAGTAGCTTTGTCAGCTCCATGGTGGTGTTCAGCGTCTCTAAGAATTGGGCGATGGTATCTGACAGTGGCGATGACGATCGTATTTGGCGGTATTATCGGATTGAGCTGGGCTCTGGCGGCTGCAGCGAGTGGCGGTCAGGCTTATGCAGAAGAATTACTCTGGGGGCAGACAGCCAATCGAGTGGTCGAATCGTTTTCCCACAAACAGCCCTTTTGGTTCTACCTGCTGGTGCTTCCGATAGGTGTGCTGCCGTGGCCGCTTTTCTCCAGATGTACGGCTAATCTGATGTCAGCAATTCGGGATCGAAGCAACCGATTTTGCCTGGCAGGCATAGTGGGTACGCTCCAGGTGATGTCTTTGGTAAGTGGTAAACAGCCTTATTACCTTGTGCCGTCTATACCCCTGGTGGCATTGTTGATCGCCCGAACAATGATGACGAACGCGACACGGGTTGAACGCAGCGAAAAGTATCTCCAGGTGGCAGCAACTTTGTTTGCCGCCGTGACACCAGCCGTGGTCAATATGGTCCCGCAGTTGGCAGTGACCCGGCTGAACAACGTTTGTCCAACGATCTACAGCGTGGCATTGGTTTTGGTATCGCTGAGCGTTTTGATTCCGGTACAGGAAACACCGATCAGAATGATTCGTCATCATGCAACAGCATCGGTGATGTTTCTGAGTGTGCTGGTGGTCGGACTTGGTAATGGCTTCTGGCAGGAGTTCGATCTAAGCCCAATGGCTCGGTTCGTACGGGTTCAGCAAGAAGCAGGAGAAGCGGTGTTCTGGTATGGGGGCTATCATGGGCAGCTGAACTTTATGGGCCGACTGGAACAGCCGTTGGTAGAGGGCCCGAAAGAAGTGTTGCTGCAGTGGGTGAAAGAGAATCCCGGTGGTGTGGTGGTGATGAGAGCCATCGACGACATACGGGACTTCAGCGAACAGAATCAGGGTGATGATCAGCGTCGTGCAGCGATCGAACGGCAATTGCAACAGACAGGTTTTCCGGACCAGCCTCTGGTAGTTGAGAAAGTTCTCTTTGACCAGCCCCTCCGACGGGGACTGAGCGTCGGGGTCATCGCGGCGGTACGATTGAGGTTCACGACCGACGAACGGACGACAGAAACTCAGGGAAAACAGGGAAAAGAAGCGTCAGAGACTCTTTGATTGCTTCGTGATTTGTGCGTAGCTTACCAGCGGCGACGATGGGTGTTGCCGCAGTTCAGGATAAGCGAGGCAGCCAACGATGCAAATCACCGTAACGAACCTGGTTCTGTCCGGGAGTGATCGCCCTCGCCTGAATAACGTATCGCTGAAAATCAGGGACCAATCGACGGCAATTGTCGGGTATTCCGGAGCAGGGAAAACGTCGCTGTTAAATGTTCTGGCAGGATTTGAAGTGCCGGATAGTGGCACGGTGGATCTGAAGCGAGACCGGACGGATAGCAGCCTGCCCCTTTTCTGGGTGCCTCAGAACGGAGGGTTATGGGCACACATGACGGTCAGGCAACATCTGACGACTCTGGAAAACGCTTTGGAATCGCAAAAACTGGCGATTTCGACAGACGAATTGCTTTTCCGGATGGATCTGCAGCAGCGTCAGACGGCGCGCCCGGGACAGTTGTCTGAAGGTGAGCGATCCCGGCTGGCAATTGCCCGGGCTCTGGCATCCGGAGCAGAAATGCTGCTGCTGGATGAACCTTTGTCACACGTCGACCCGGCTCGTCGTGAAAAGTACTGGAAAGTGATCACAGAAATAACAGAAACACACGGAATTAGCCTGGTCTTTTCTTCGCACGAGCTCGAGGCAGTGATCCGGGAATCCGAACAAGTCATTTGTATCAACGAGGGACAAATCATCTATCATGGCCCGACGAGAACGCTCTACGACAATCCACCCGACCGAATACCCGGAGAGTTTCTTGGCAGGTTAAACTGGTTCACAGCTGGCGAAGCGTGGAAGTGGTTGCAGCAGGAGATATCCGAAGACAGTGTCGGTATCCGCCCGGAACGAGTGATTCTACGGCCGGATCCGTCGTCATTGCTGGAGATCAGCGAAACGCGGTACTCAGGGCACCGATCCGAAACATCGATCGTGAACACACAAACAGGGGAAGGTCGATCCCTGCTGCACCGTGTGGAAGTCAGCAACTTAGGGCCCGGAGATCGGGTGAAAATAGAATGGTTGGCTGTTGATCAAGACTGAAAGCATGCAAAAACCCTCAGCAAGTAGTTCGATTCTCCCGGAACAAGCTGCATATCTGATTGCGCTGATGGTTTTGGTGTTTATCAGTGGATGCGGTGACGTGGCCGCTGATCCGCAGCTTCACTTCCGTCGGTTTGATGCATGGAAAGTTCCGGCAAATGGTCATCATCTTCCGGCGCCGAGGGCACTGTATTCTGATGAAGCGGACACAGTCTATGCTCTGGATGACGCTGGGCGAGTGCTGGTGTACTCACCCAAAGGAGAGCTCTTAAGAAGCTGGTTCATGCCGGAATACTCGATCGGACGGGCGGAGGGGATTATCAAGCTGCTGGACGGACGTCTTGCCGTCGCTGATACGCATTACCACCGTGTCGTGATTTTCGATGCTGATGAGTCAGGTGCAGTCAGTTACATGTTTGGCACAGAGGGCAATGAGGACGGTCAGTTCATCTTTCCAGTGTCCATTGCTCAGGATCCGGCCGGATTCCTCTACGTTGGTGAATATGGGGAAAAGCAGAGGATTCAGAAATTTACCGTGGAAGGCACCTACGTCAGTCAATTTGGATCTCATGGAACCGACGAAGGACAGTTTCAGCGTCCGAGCGCAATCGTATGGCGGGACCAGAAGATCTTTGCGGTGGATGCTTTCAACAATCGAATTCAGGTGTTCACAGATGACGGGAACTTTGAACGAGTGATAGAGCTTTCTCCGGCATCCGCACCGCTGGCGTATCCTTACGATCTGAAAGTTTTGCCGGACGGTCGGATGTTTGTCGTGGAGAATAAAGGTTCACGCGTCACTATTATGCACGACGACGGAACCATAGAAGGACGGTTCGGAAAACCAAGCCGAGGCGTGGACGGGTTTTACACACCGTGGGCGATCGCCGTTTTGTCTGATGGCAGGATTCTGGTAGGCGATACAGGGAATCATCGATTAGTGGAGCTCACACCGTGAAGACCTGGCAACGAATTCTGCGGCGCATAGTTCCTCCAGCCCGGCGGCCGGTCGGGTGGTATTCGGCGATACCTCTGGTCGTTTTCGCGGCGCTGTTTGCCATTATCGGCCTGTCGATCATTCCCGCAGTTTTCCGAGGCTTAACATCTTTTGCCCGCCGGGGATCAGAACCCGGAGCGCTTGCTGGGTTTCTGGACTGGACGCGCCCAGTCTGGGGAGCCGTTCCTGATCTGGAATATGGTCGACCCTGGGCCTTTATACTGGTGGTCGTAACACCCTGGATCTGGTGGATGCAGGCGGCCGGTCATTCGGGATTACCGGCCATTCGTGGCGGGTTTGCATCCTTTTGTCGGTTGATGATTTGTGGTCTTCTGATTCTGGTGCTGGCCGAACCACGGACAGTGCGAACAAGTGACGTCGTATCGGTGGTGTACACAGTTGATGTCTCGGATTCCGTGAATGAAGCCAGGAATCAGGCGATGGAGACGGTGGCGGCAACAGCCGAGCAGAAGCCCGTCACCGATCAGGCCGGTTTGGTGGTGTTCGGGCGAACGGCAGCAGTCGAGTATCCTCCCCGAGAGTCGTTTCCGTTTCAGAAGTTCATCAATTCACGCGTCAGTCAGGATGCGACCAATCTGGAACAATCACTGGCCCTGAGCGCGGCGATGCTTCCGGAAGAAAACAACGGCCGCATCGTATTGATCAGCGACGGGACGGAAACGATCGGACAGCTGAAAGACGTGGTCGATGACCTGCAGTCACGCAACGTCGAAGTGAATGTGATACCCATAGAATATGACTACCAGCACGAAGTACTTCTGGAGCGACTGGATTTACCTCGATTTGTTCGACTGGGAGAAACGTATGAAGCGTCGGTGGTCCTGACCTCCCTGGCCAATGGAAAAGGCACGCTGGTGCTGGCACAGGGCGAAGAAGTTCTGGATCGCCGCGAAGTCGAATTCGGTCCGGGAAAAAGCAGGCATACTTTTCCGATTAAGGTCGAGACGCCCGGGTACTACGAGTACGAAGCAAGAATCGAAGTCCCCGCGGCCTTTGATAATCGTTCCGAAAACAATGTTGTCCGCAACTACCTTTTTATCGATGGTCCGGGTCGGATATTGCTGGTGACGGATCCTCAGGGCAACCCGCAGGAATGGTCGTCAATGCAAAAAGCTCTGCAGCAGGGCGAACGGCAGGTCGAAGTCTGCAATGCCATGGAATTTCCCGTGGATCCACTGTCTCTGATGCCATACGACGCCGTGGTATTCGCGGACGTTGCGGCTGATTCTCTCACAAACATTCAAATGCAGTCACTTCACGACGCGATCCGGAATCTCGGCGTCGGGTTCCTGATGGTGGGTGGGCCAAACAGTTTCGGCCCGGGTGGTTATCAGGGATCGGTCATAGAAGATGCTCTGCCGATTTCGATGGAGATCAGTAACAAGAAAATCCTGCCCAAAGGCGCGCTGGCCATCATCCTTCATACCTGTGAGTTTCCTGCCGGAAACAGTTGGGCAAAACGAATAACGAAGCGGGCCATTCAGGTCCTGAATGCGGAAGATCTCGTAGGCGCGCTGGCGTACGGCATGTCGGGTGAGGAATGGATCTTCGAGATGACCAAGGCCAGCGAATATGGTGAATTGTCTCGAAAAATCAATGCCGCCAGCATAGGCGACATGCCCGACTTTGCGGCAACGATGCAAATGGGATTGAAGGGACTGGTCGACAGCGACGCTGCCAGCCGCCACATGATCATTATTTCTGACGGTGACGCCAGTCCACCCAGCGATAAGCTCATCAAACAGTTCATCGACAATCAGGTCACCGTTTCGACCGTCGCTGTGTTTCCACACAACGGAGACACGCGAACGCTGGAAATGATCGCCGGCGTCACAGGAGGGCGATTCTACTATCCGTCAGACCCGAATCAGTTGCCATCAATCTTTGTCAAAGAAGCCAAGACTCTTCGACGGAGTCAGATTCAGAAGCGGACATTTGTGCCGGAGCTGGAGAACGTCGATCCAATGGTTCGGGATATTGGCGTGCCGCCGGAATTGCATGGATATGTCCTGACATCACCGAAGGATGACCCGCGAGCCACCGTCATTCTTTCCGCACCATCCTCCGACAAAGATGCTGCCATCACAGACGGAGAAAGTGATCCCATTCTTGCTGTGTGGCGATATGGATTGGGCGTCACGGCAGCTTTTACCTCGGATATGACGACACGCTGGGGTGATGACTGGCTGAAATGGGATCAGTTTCAGCAAATGGTTAATCAGATGATTACCCGCGTGGGTCGAGTCAAACGGGAACAGTTTCTTCGAGTCTACACCTACGTCAACGGCAACGAAGGGGTCGTTGTTGTGGAGGATTTTCATCCGGAAGAGAGTCTGCTGGATGTCACCGTCAGTGTTACGGGACCCAACAATTTTGACACCACCCAAAGCGTACGTCAGATAGCACCTCGACGTTATCAGACATCCATGGAACTGAAGGGTGAAGGTCGATACCAGGTACAAATCAGTGCAGTGGGGACCGATCGAAAAGAAACCGCTTACGCCGGGTTTATCGTGTCGTACTCACCGGAATATCTCCGTTTTCGGGCAAACCCTATTGTCCTCCGTGAAATCGCAGAACGAACCGGCGGCGAAGAACTGGTGGTGGATGAGAATGTCGAAGAACTGGCAAACAGGATCTTTGGCGAACGAAAACCCAAGCGCAGCAGCCGACCCGTATTTGACTGGTTCCTGATGGCATTGGCATGCATGGTGCCACTGGATGTCGCAATCAGGCGTGTTCAGATTGATATCATGTGGATCGCGAGGCTGTTCAGACGCAGCAGGAAGGAGTCGACCGCGACACTGGGCCAGTTACTGCAAAAGACGGGCGAAGTACGATCCAGCCTGGCAGGCAGAAAAGACGAAGGATCACGTCCGCGTCCGGCCCAGCCAGAACGACCCATGATGCCGCGACCCAGCATGCCCAGGCCGACAGCTGCCCAAAAGCCGTCCGAAGCGAACACAGGAACAGGATCACAGCCAAAGCCGGATCAAAACTCGTCTGCACCGGCGGGCGATGATGGCAGCACGACTTCGCGGTTGCTGGCAATGAAGAAAAAACGCGATCAGGAAGGGAAGTAGCATGCATTCGTTCATGACGAGACGCCAGTTTGCTCGATACGCAGGCCTGTCGCTTCTGGGCGCATCCGGATCCGGGTGGTTGAGCCAGTTGGCTGCGGCGACTTCAGTCGGTGTGGCAAAACCTCGTCGATCGTGCATCCTGCTGTGGATGTCGGGAGGACCCAGCCAGATGGAAACCTTTGATCCGAAACCAGGGAACGAAAATGGAGGTCCGACCAAGAGTATTGAAACGGCAGTGAGCGGGATTCGGATAGCAGAGAACCTGCCAAAGGTCGCACAGCATATGAAGTCGCTCGCCCCGATCCGGTCCATGTCGACTCGGGAAGGCGACCACCAGCGCGCAACCTACTACATGCGAACGGGTTATTTGCCGCAGGGGCCCGTTCAGTATCCGGCGATGGGTGCGTTTCTGGGAAAGGAACTTCGGCAACAGGAATGCGATCTGCCGTCCTACGTCAGCATTAGCCCCTTTCGAGCGTTCAGTCCGCTGGCCTATGGCCCGGGCTTTCTTGGCCCTGCCTGGTCTCCGCTTGTTGTTGCAGCTCAGCAGGAACGTGCGAGCCAGTCAGATCAGCCACCCGGCGATGGCACCGCGCCGTCAATGAATGAAGTCTCATTTGAAGTACAGAATCTGAAGGTCCCGGAGGCTGTGTCATCAGCGCAGGTCGACGCCCGGTTAAGTCTGCTGGCAGGAATGGAACATCGATTCCTGTCGGCCCGACCGGACAATCCGGGCGTCAGCCATCTGCAGTCGTACGATCAGGCGGTTCGTATGATGAAATCCAGTGCCGTAGGAGCTTTCGATCTCAGCCAGGAGGATGAGTCTCTGCGGGACGCCTATGGTCGCAACGCATTTGGTCAGGGCTGCCTGCTGGCGCGGCGATTGATCGAACATCAGGTCTCTTTTGTCGAAGTCACATTAAACGGGCTTGATGCAAATCCAGGAGCAGGCTGGGACACGCATGCTGACAATTTTGATTCTGTAAAAGCCTTGTGTGAGATTCTTGACCCGGCCTGGGCGACCCTGATGAGCGATCTCGAACAACGAGGACTGCTCGAATCGACTTTGGTGGTTTGGATGGGAGAATTTGGACGCACACCTAAAATCAACGAGAACACCGGCCGGGATCACTGGCCGGGAAGTTGGTCCACCGTGCTTGGTGGCGGCGGCATCCGGGGTGGTCAGGTTTACGGTGCGACAAGCGAAGATGGCATGGAGATTACACAGACTCCAGTGTCTGTGCCCAACCTGATGGCCACGATTTGCTCCGCTCTGGGGCTGGACCCGGCGTCCACAAATCTCAGTAATATTGGTCGACCTATTCCGCTGGCCGATCATGAGGCAACGACAATCAGAGAACTGATCGCCGGCGATTAGTTCCGGCAGATGCAGCCCGCAGGAAATGTGCTGCCGGCGAAGTACGACTCGCCAGGCACCGCTGCCAGCCATCCGGCATTGGCGGCCACGCGTCGTGTTCGAACACGACTTCTGAGATTTTCATCTGACGCAGAAAACGGACTGTTGAATACCGTTTTCAGTCGCCATCATTCAGATCGTACCGGGTCCGACGGTGTCTGGCTTTTCCCGCGGAAAGCCGGGTATCGATCCGAACCCCCGTTGACTTTCAGCGTCACGATAGCCGGTAAGCACATCGACAAAGGACTTTCCGGTAATATACGAACCGTAGTCCTACGGTTTAGTCATCCGCCAGTAACAGGCACAGCCTTCCAGGAAACAGAGAATCCATGTCGCTGCCATCTTACAGCGTGCGCAATCCGGTTCTGGTCAACATGCTGATGCTGGTGATTCTGGCAGCCGGATTTGTGTTTGCGTTCACTTTGCAACGTGAGATGTTTCCGGAATCACGTCCGAAAGGCTTGCTGGTCTCCGCTTTCTATCCGGGGGTACAGCCGGAAGACATTGAAAAGGCCGTGACGATCAAGATCGAAGAAGCGGTTCGCAGTATCGAAGGTATCGAGAAAATCGAATCCCAGGCCGGAGAGAGCATCAGCTTCACGACGCTGACGTTGATGCAGTCTGTTGATGATGTTGACGCTGTGCTTCAGGAAGTGCGTAACGAAGTCGACTCGATCGGTGATCTTCCCGCTGATCTGGAAAAGATCAGCATCCGAAAGGTGGAACCGCAGTTACCTGTGATCAGCATCGCCATTTATGGTGAAGCCAGCGAGTCCGCGTTAAAGAACGCGGCTCAGGATTTGCGTGATGAATTGCTGAAACTGCCGGGTGTCAGTCGAGTGCAGCTGGATGGCATCCGGGACGATGAGATCTATGTCGATGTACGACCCGACAAGCTTGTTCAGTACGACATAACGTTTGAAGAAGTGGCGAGTGCGATCCGTGCTACAAATGTTGACATCAGCGGCGGACAACTGAAGGGCGAACGCAGTACCATCGCGGTGAGAACGATGGGGGAAGAGCAAAACGCCCGGGATCTGCGCGACATCGTCGTCCGGTCTGATTCGTCTGGTCGATTGATCCATTTGTCGGACATCGCCGATGTGTTTGATGCGTTTGTCGATGACGATGTCAAAGGAGAATTCAATGGCAAGCCGTTTGTTAACTGTGTTATCTTCAAAGCCGAAGCCGAAGACGCTGTCCAGATATCAGCGGTAGTGAAAACGTACGTGGCGGCTCGCAGTGGCGAGCCCTACCAGGGACCATCCGCAGGATTATCCGGCGCTCAGGCGATGCTGGGCCGACCAAATCTGCACCAGATCTATGAGGAGCATCGGCAACGGCCTTTTCCGGATATCTATACATATCGACTGCATACGGACATCGCTCGCTTTGTTGAGGGCCGTCTGGACCTGATGGTGCGTAATGGAAAGGCTGGGTTGATTCTTGTTCTGTGTTCGCTGCTGCTGTTCCTGAACTGGCGCGTGGCCGTCTGGGTCGCGTGTGGTCTGGTGGTGTCGTTTCTGGGCACGTTTATTGTCATGTGGCTGCTGGGTGCGTCGGTCAACCTGTTAAGCATGTTTGGTCTGATCATTGTGCTGGGCATCATCGTCGACGACGCGATCGTCATCGGCGAAAACGTATATCGGCATGTAGAGGAAGGTATGCCAGCGTTCCAGGCCGCGATCCATGGCGCGCAGGAAGTGATGTGGCCGGTGATCGTGTCGGTTTCCACCACAATCGGGGCTTTCGTTCCCCTGTTCTTTATTCGAGGGCAAATAGGCGACTTTATGGGGCAGCTGCCTTTGGTGGTGATTTCGGCATTGTCCATATCACTTCTGGAAGCCCTGGTTATTCTGCCAGCCCACCTCAGACACCTGCCCATGCACCGGAAGCTGCAGAAAGTTTCAGGCGACGCGAGCAGTGAAGGGTCCGTCACCGCGCGGGTGCCTTCCAAAGACGGTCTGTTTCACCGCATCGGCGTGATCGGGCAGCAGGTGAAAGAAGGACTTCTGCAGAACATCCTGCAACGTCCTTATGAACGGGTCTTGCGAGTGTGTCTGACCTGGCGTTACGTATCGATGGCAGGTGTGATGGCCGCCCTGATTCTGGCGTTCGGATTGCTGGTCGGTGGCGTTGTGCGCTGGCAGTTTATCCAGGACATGGACAGCGAAACCATCATCTGCGCGCTGGAGATGCCGATCGGAACCACCGGAGATCGCCTGAAGGGTCAGTTGAAACGGCTGACCGATTTTCTGGTGGATGAACAGCGGTTTCCGGAGGTGATCAATGTACAGGCGATATCGGGTCGACAGTACGACGTCACTGGTGCAGGCTCCGTTGGTTTTGAAGACCAGAGTCATCTGGGACAGGTCGTCGTTGAAATCTGCCCGGCAGATCAGCGTTCCCGGTCGAGCAATGATTTGTTGAAGGAACTTCGGGAGTTCTGCAGCGAAAATCTGACGGGTATGAATTCCGTCCGCTGGCAGGCGATGAGTGGGGGACCCGGAGGAAACGATATCGAAATCAGCGTCTCCGGTGTTTCGGACACGCTGTTGCCAAAGGCTGTCGAAGACGTGAAACAGCTGGTAGCAGGCAAAGAGGGTGTATACGACCTGGACGACAGTCTGGATCTGGGCAAGAAGGAACTGCAATTGCGACTGCGAGAAGCGGCTATCCCAACCGGCATCACTGTTGGCGGGCTGGGTCAGCATGTTCGGGGCGCTTTGTTCGGGCAGGAGGCACGACGCATCACTCGCAACCGGGAAGACGTGCGCATTATGGTGAGGTACCCAGCCGGTTTCCGGGAAGACGCGTTCAACGTCGAATCCATGTGGATACCGTCTGCCGGTCCAACCGGGCAGAGAAGCTGGATCCCCATGGATGAAATTGCGGAAGTCGTACCAACCATTGGGTATTCCACAATTCATCGCTATCAGCAAACACGATCGGCGAAGGTGGTTGGATCGTTCGATGATTCGGGCGATGTCAGCACAACAGCCGCGCTGATGGAGATACAAAAGGAAATTCGCGAACAGATCTACCCGCGGTATCCGGGCATCAACGTCGAATACCTCGGCCAGGCCGAAGAAACCCGCAAGTCATTTTCTTCACTCTTGTTCGCTTTCCCGGTTGCGTTTCTGATCATTTACGGGATGCTGGCCGGATTGTTTCGTTCGTACACGCAGCCACTTGTTGTGATGGCCGCCATACCTTTTGGTTTCATCGGGGCAGTGCTTGGCCACTGGATCACGGGAGAAACCTTTACCATTTTGAGTGCCATCGGAATGGTGGCCCTGGCAGGTATTCTGGTCAACGATTCGCTGGTGCTGATCGATTTTATCAACCATCGAGTTCGCGAAGGTTTACCGATTTATGAAGCCAGTGTCGACGGCGCGAAGAAACGATTGCGAGCCATCTTGCTGACCACGCTCACGACCGCTGCTGGATTAATGCCACTGATGTTCGAAACCAGCATGCAGGCGAAGTTTCTGATCCCAATGGCCGTGACGCTGACGTTTGGTTTGTTATTTGCCACTGTGTTGACGCTGATCGTGGTACCAGCACTGAATCTCATTCGAGAAGACATTCTGACTCGGGTTTTCAGGATGTCGACGCAGCCGGAAAGCGTCGATTGAAACTCGGGAACACTTGCCATCACCATGGAGTAGCACAATGAATCCGGTGGATCCAGCAAAAGTCCAGAATCGCAGACAGTGGGGCGGCGTCATCACTAGCATTGCAAGCTCTTGATTCTGTGACGCCTGATGTTCAAACGGGAGGCAGGTAGCTCGTCGCGAGTTCGGTGAAATCGCGGATTTGTTGGACCCGCCAGCTGTCGGTTTGTTGCAATTCTGTTTGCATGATCTTTGCTACGACGGGTGCCGAATCTATTGCGGCCTGAGCATTCAGAAGGAGGGCTCTCAGACGTCGTGAAAGAACATCTTCGATGGTTCGAGCCATTTCCTGACGAACGGCCTGAACAACCTGGGCTTTGACATACGGAAGGCCTGGAATCAGCAGATCACTTCGCGAAGAAGCCTCATCAACCAGACTTGGGATTCCGGCTGCTGTCACATCGTTCTCGGACAGAGTTGCAGTGTCGGGCCGTGAATGGTTGATGACTGCAGAAGACCCGTGCAGTGGCAGGGTGGCTGTACGAGACGTTGCATGTGGTAGCGAGCCAATCGTCGCTGCTTTATTGATGACCTCTTCGCCCATCTTCCGATAGGTCGTCCACTTACCTCCGATGACGGTCAACAGGCCCGCAGGTGAGACGTGCAAATCGTGTTCTCTGGATAAGTTGGCGGTCGACTTTTTCCCGCCTGGTTGCCCCAGTAAAGGTCGCAGGCCGGCGAATATGGACTGGATGTCCGAAACGCCAGGCTTTCGCACAAGGTAGCGTCCCGCATGTTCCAGCAGGTAATCAATTTCATGTCGGCCGGGTTTGGGTTCCAGAGAGATGTGTTCGACACGGTGGTCTGTTGTGCCAAGCAGGGTGTGTCCTTCCCACGGGATAGCAAACAGGACACGACCGTCATCCGTGTCCGGAATCATGAGACCCTCATTGCCCGGAAGGAAATCGCGGCTAAGCACGATGTGTGATCCCTGACTGGGAACAACCTGAGGGCGATTTGAAATGGACTCAGAGAGGTCCAGATTCATCATAGAATCGGCAAAGACACCCGTGGCGTTGACCACAACTTTCGCTCGAACTTGAAATACTTGACCAGACTCGTTGTCACGACAGGCCACCCCGTTGATTCGGTTGCCCAGCAGAATCAGTTCGGTTACCGGGCAATAGTTAAGAACTACGCCGCCGCTCTGGACGATGGTTTGGGCGAGACTGATTGCAAGGCGGGCGTCATTGAACTGGCCGTCTGAGTAGGCAACGCCGCCACGCAAGCCCTGCGTGCTGAGCGTAGGTAAGGATTGAGCCACCTGTTCAGCCGACAATAAGCAGGAATTGCGGAGACCATCTCTGCCAGCCAGAAAGTCATAAGCTTTCAGCCCGGCCAGGTAATACCATCGCGAACCCCGGCGATACGACGGAATAACAAAACGCAGTGGATGCACGATGTGCGGGGCATTGTTTAACAGCCGAGTGCGTTCGCGGAGAGATTCCCGCACCATGCCTATCTGACCGGATCGCAGGTACCTGACGCCACCGTGGATCAGCTTGGTTGAGCGGCTGGAAGTTCCTTTCGCAAAGTCCGCCGCTTCCAGCAGGATAGTTCGATATCCACGACTAATGGCATCCAGGGCTGCGCCCAGTCCCGTTGCTCCACCGCCGATGACAACAACATCCCAGGTTGTCTTTTCGGCCAGCATCGAAATCATCAGGTTGCGATTCATTGGAAGGCTGTCGGCAAGAATGAGGACCGTTGGTGTGGAGTTCGGTTAAGGAGTTTCGGGGCTGATGGTGACACCGGCTGCGGCCATTTGTTCGACAGCAGCTTTGATGTCGCCCGTTTGCATCTCGACGCCGCGGCAACCAGGAAGAATCAGAGTCGTCTGAAATCCGGCCGTGACGGCGTCCAGTGCTGTAAAGCGGACACAATAGTCGGTAGCGATACCCATCACAGAAACGCGATCGACGTCGTTCGATCGCAGAAAGTCTGCAAGACAGGTCGCCTTTCGATGGCCATTGTCAAAGAACCCGCTGTAGCTGTCTATCTCGGGGTCCGTCCCCTTCTGAATGATTGTGTTGATGCGGGAAAGATTGAGGCCATCGACCAGTTTTGCCCCGAAGGAATTCTGAATGCAATGGTCGGGCCACGCGACCTGTGAAAGCCCATTCAGGTCGAAAACATCTCCGATCGAAACTCCCGGATGCTGGCTGGCAAAGCTCTGATGGTTTTTGGGGTGCCAGTCCTGAGTGGCAATGACCACGTCAAACTGAGGCATCCATTGATTCGCCAGAGGAATCAGTTCCAGGCCACCCGAAACAGCCAGGGCTCCGCCTTCAACAAAATCATTCTGCAGGTCGACGATGATCAGTGCATGCCGGGGCATTTGGTACTCCTTTCGGACAGAAAATCGATTGGACAGAGAATCGATGTCGCGTTATTCGATCACGGGGTCGCTTCAGCGATCATCCGGGATTTCAGATCATGGAGACTGCCTTCCAGACCGACGCGATAACGCTCGGGATTATCAAATCGCAGCACCGGGGGGTGAAGTTGTTGTAATTCACGTTGAGCCCGTGATCGAGCTTCGTCCAGGGAAGGCAGGTCTGCCACGACCTGGCCGTTTCGAAGCACCGGCTGAAGCAGATCTTCGCCGGAATCCTGGGCATTCATACGATGAGACCGCGTCGGGTTGGCCAGATCCACGATGGTAACATCGTTGGCAACAGGCTGAAGCAGATTCCAGATCATGTCTCCGGAAAAGAAACCGTGAGCGTCGCGGAATCGTCGCACCTGAAGGATTCCCGGCGTGGAAGTCTTAATTGGCTGCTCAGACAACTTCAGTCGGTGTTGCCAGTCTTCGATCACAGTGGAATTTTCAGCGGAAGCTTTGCGAATCGCTCCGAGCTTGTAGACACCCCCTAGTGCTGGTTGATCGTAGGCCGTGACGAGTTTCGTTCCGACTCCCCAAATGTTGATCTGTGAGCCCTGCGCTTGAAGACTTTCGATCAGACGTTCATCCAGATCGTTGCTGGCCACAATTGCAGCATCAGCGAAGCCTGCTTCATCCAGCATTTGTCGGGCTGTGATACTCAGGCTGGCCAGGTCTCCGGAATCCAGGCGAATGCCAACCATCTTGTGGCCGGCTTCTTTCAGGTGTTTGCCCACCTGGATGGCATGGCGAACACCGTCGATGGTGTCGTAGGTATCCACGAGAAACACGCAGTTGTTGGGCATCGCGGCTGCATATTCCCGAAATGCCGTCAGTTCGTCATCAAATGACATGACCCAGCTGTGGGCGTGTGTTCCTTTGACGGGAATGCCGAATCGTTTTCCGGCAAGAACATTCGAGGTTGCAGCACAGCCGCCGATGTACGCCGCCCGGCTTGCCGCCAGTGCTCCGTCGATGCCTTGTGCTCGACGCAGCCCGAATTCCAGCACAGGCTGTCCTTTCGCGGCTCGGCAAATACGTGATGCCTTCGTCGCGATCAGAGACTGGAAGTTGATGATGTTCAGCAGAGCTGTCTCCAGCAGCTGACATTGAAGAATTGGTCCGGAGATCCGCAGCAGGGGCTCGTGTGGGAACATCACGGTACCTTCCGGAACAGCATCCACATCGACCGACAGCTTCATGGTGTTGAGGTAGCCCAGGAAGTCCATCGAAAACAGCGGCTTTCCGTCGTTGCCTTCGATCGTTTCCAGAAATGCCAGGTCATCTGCATCGAAGCGAAAGGTGCTCAAGAAATCGACGACAGGTTTTAATCCGGCTGTGACGAGATATTCACCTCTGAACGGAGACCGTCGAAAGAACAGATGAAAGACGGCGGTATCTTCAGCCTTCGCCCGGGACCAGTATCCGTAGGCCATCGTGAGTTGATAGAGGTCTGTGAGCAATGCCAGCGATGCTTGTGAATCTGTAGTGATCATGCGGTTTTCGGGCTTCACAAAAAGATGCAGGGTCTGGTGAATCGTTTCCGACAATGGGACTGTGTGGACGATCACTGATGCTCTGGATTGTCCGGCGGTGCCTGCCTGAAAGAACAAACCCAGAAGCGAGACATGCCGAAACAACGAACGGTTTCACGCAAAGGAGCAAAATTCTTCGATAGCAAATAGGCCTTTCCTGTCTTTGTGCGTTTAGCAGGCCCATTTGCATGGTTTCAGAATTTTATCGCCGACATTCGATGGCTTTGCTGGTCGCCTGCGCGATTGCACTGCCTTTTCTTACCTGGTACGGCGAAAAGCTTCCTTCGAATAACGATATCGAAACCTGGCTGCCGGCAAAATCGGATCTCCGGACCGACTACGACGAGTTTGTCCGAACCTTTGGTGCGGACGAAGTGATTATTGTAGCCTTCCAGAAGCCATTTCCGGAGGCAGACCGATTGAACAGCCTTGCGGCGCGTCTTCAGGGTTTGAAGGGGGTTGCGTCCTGCTGGACTCGTCAGCAAGTGGCGGAAATGATGATGGCCAATGACGTAGATGGGCAAACGGCTCAGGACCGACTTGTCCACCTGCTGAAGGCACCGAAGGGCGACCTGGAAACATTGTTGCTGGTTCTGAACAGTCGCGAGTTGTCATCTCGTGCCATGTTGCTGGATGGTATTCACCGTCAGCTGGCTTACTGCGATCTTGGCAACGCAATCGTCGCGGGTGCTCCCGTAGTCGCCTCACAGCTGGACCTGCTGGGAAGCCGTGAAAGTTCCCAGACCCTGTTTGGTCTGACGCTGGTGATCTGCGGTGTTCTGCTTTATCTGAACGTAGGTAGCTGGAAGATTTCACTGGCTTTGATGGCGGCGAATGTGTTAAGCATTCAGACCACCTTGTCTGTGATGCACTTTCTGGGGCAGGAGATGAATTTTATTCTCTCTTCGCTGCCGGTGATGGTGATGGTCTTCACCACAGCTTCATCCATCCATTTTATTGGTCAGTATAACCACACGGCCTGCTATCCAGACGGGCTGGGCCGCGCGATGGCCTCTGTGATTCGACCAAGCGTTTTCGCTGCTCTGACCACCGTAATCGGCCTGCTCAGTCTGGTCTGGTCTGATGTCGGGCCGATACCAGTGTTCGGCAAGGCTGCAGCCATCGGTACGGTCATTTCCTTCATGGTTGGCATTGGACTGACGCCCTGCGTGCTGATGACGCTGAAATACCGGCCCCCTGAAACCGGGACTGGTCAGGAGTGGCTTGAAAGATTTGGTGTTCGCGTACTGAATCAGCCGTCTCGATTTCTGACGCCGCTACTGGTGCTGACCTGTGTGTGTGCGCTGGGACTGGGAAGTCTGAGATCGCTGATTGATCCTCTGGAGTTTCTTCCGGGGAATGATCCGGTTCTGCAGGATACTCTGCAGGTGAAGAACTCTTTGACCAGCCCAACCAGTATTGAAGCGGTGGTGGATTTCAAAGGAGAAGATTCATCATTCGTGTCGCGACTGCTGGCCATCCAGAGTATCGAAGAGACTCTGATGTCGCATCCGAACGTTTGTCATACCTTGTCACTTGCCGACTTCTTCCCGGCCGACGTTGTCGACACGGAATTGTCCGTGAGCCGACTGATCTCTTCGGCTGGCAGCAGTGCATCGAAGGGCTTGATCGCCGACGGCAGCCGCCTCTGGCGCATATCAATTCGATTGCATGAAGATTCGCCCTCCGAGATGCACGAGACGCTGGAGGGTTTAATTGCATCGACAGCCGGGCATGACATCAAGTTCACAGGTCTTGGACCACTGCTTGAACAGGCTCAGGGGGACATCTTTGAAGGGTTCTGGAAGAGTTTTTCTTCGGCCTTTATCCTGATCTCGATTGTCATGGTCGTGGCTTTGAGGTCTCCTTTGGCGGGACTTGTGGCGATGATCCCGAATTTGACCCCGATTCTCCTGGTCTTCGGGATTCTGGGATGGGCCGACTATCCGATCGATATCGGTATCATGATGACCGCGAGTATCGCGCTGGGCCTGGCTGTCGACGGAACATTTCATTTCCTGTTCAGCTATCAGGACTGTTTCCGTTCGACGAAGTGTCGCTACCGGGCGGTTCGTCGGGCGTTGATGCATACGGGTATGCCCATTATCTGCTCCGCCATCATTTCCGGAACAGGGTTGCTGGCTCTGGGACTGTCGCCGTTTCGTCCGACGATGCGTTTTGGCGTGTTGATGTTTTGTCTGTTGTCGACGGCCCTGATTGGTGATCTTGTGCTGCTTCCCGCGTTTCTGGCCCTGGGGACACGCCGCAAGCGACTCACTCGCACTTCTCACACGATCCCCATCACGCGCAAACAGATCGCGGCGTAGTTGGCACCAGGTTTTCGCTTTCTGGTGGGAATTCGAAAGAGGGTTCTCGGTGCACAGTCCGAGGACCGGTATAATCAGCCGATTGCCGCGAGGATTGTTCTTCGCGGCTCCTGGTTAGTGAATCTCTCTTTTGATCTGTGACAATGCCTCGCCATTCCAATTCGGGTCCTTCAAAGCCGGGCCGTAAACATTCCTCCACGTCGAACTCCGGAGGATCGCGCAAAAAAACGGGCTCATCCGGGCGCCCTTCGCGTCCCGCAGCAAAGAGAGCGCCTCGTCGAGACCCATCGAAAGGCCGCGGCGCCGCAAGAGCCGGAGACAGAGACGAAGCTATCCTGCCCTTCGCGCCGGAACGAGGTGTGGTCCTTCCGGGAATGCGATCTGACGCGGGTCCGGATGAAGCGGTAGAAGATGATCGTGAACGCATGCGCCTGCAGAAGTTTCTGGCAACCGCAGGCGTTGATTCTCGCCGTAATTGCGAAGAGTACATTCGTACGGGGCGCGTCACAGTCGACAGTCAACCCGTGCTGGATCCGGCTTCCCTGGTGGATCCGGAATCTCAGGATATTCGCCTTGATGGCGAACGGCTCAGGATGCCTCGCTACAAGTACTTTCTGCTGAATAAGCCCAAAGGAGTGCTGTGTACCAGCCGGGATCCACAGGGACGGCCTCGGGCGATTGATCTGGTCCCTTCGCAGGGACGCCGTTTGTTTACCGTCGGTCGGCTGGACGAAAGTACCGAAGGGCTGTTGCTGATCACGAATGATGGTGATTTAGCGGAGCGACTGGCCCATCCTCGATTTGAGGTCGTTCGGCGATATCGATGTCATGTTGCAGGCGTGCCGACGAATGACACGTTGAAGCAACTGCGAGAAGGGATGTACTTTTCAGACGGATTCTTTCGCTTTCGGGGTGTCCGAGTGCTGAAGCGAAAAGGCCGAAGCGTCATGCTGGAACTGGAATTGCGGGAAGGCAAGAATCGCGAAATCCGTCGGCTGCTCGCAAAGGTCGGCCACAAGGTGATTACGCTGGAACGAATAGCATTCGGGCCGTTGCGGATAGGATACCTGAGCCCCGGGAAGTTTCGAGAACTGCGTCCAGCGGAAATCGGCCAGCTGAAACAGGAACTGGAACAGATGGAGAAACAGCGGGTCGTGGATTCCAATCGGCGACCACTTCGAAGACCGAAGGCCGATCCCGCAGAAAGCACGCCCGATCAGGGTGAGACCAGCAAAAGTGACGCTCGCCCGTCGCCTCGAAAGCCAGCGTCCTCTGTTGGCCGACCAGGCGGAAAGGGAGCTGCCCAGAAACGCGGAGGACCAAAGAAGCCGGCCCCTGCGATCAACAAGGGTCGAGATCGTCGCCGCAATAAATAAGGTTCACACGCCGCCGTCAATCGGCTTTCCCTCTTCGTGTCGAACCGTGTTTCGGCTCAGGAGAAGGATCGCCCCAAGCCAGACGGGCAGAAACAAGATCCATACTTGTGACATGCCCAGCACCCCCATCGAACGGACGCAGAGTCGGATGAGTACACTTGCGGCGGCTTCGGTCGCCGGTTTAACAATTCCATTCGCGACAGCGTTGTACTTTCGCTGCATTGGTATCTCGAGCGGCAGGAACAGTTCTGCCGTAGCGACGTCGTAGATCGATCGACGGTACACATCCCCTGCTCGAGCGATTGTGACAGCAAGCAGGGATGAGAGATATTCGCGGGACTGAAGCAGCAAAAGAGCGATCAGTGCACACAGAACCGGAAAGGCCTGCAGTGCTCTGCTGGTCCCGATTCGATTCAGAAGCCTGCCGGTGGCAAACAACTGAATCATCAGAATCAGCGAATCTGTGACGGCATAGAACCGGGCAAAGTACGCGGTAAGCAGTGCCTCATTTGACTGAAAATGCACGGCGGCAATGGACTTCCATTGATAGCTGATCATCGTCAGGACCAGTGATTTGCATGCCGTCATCGTCATCAACGCGATCAGAAATACGGTGTTGTTTGTATTTCCCGTCGAGGTGAGAGGCGGATTTTCAATGTTGTCACGAAAAGCCGTTTGCTCTGAGAGCCGACGTTGCCAGGTTGATCCGGAACGGAACAAAGGGAACGACAAAGTGGCAACGGCGAACAGATCCAGTCCGCATAAGAAAATCAGCCAGGTGCGACCGCCCAACGCGAGTATTTCGCTACCCATCACGATTCCGGTTGCGATTCCGGCCATCGGGGCCCCTGCAGCAACAACCGCGAAGGCACTCTTTGCCCGCTGGTGCTGAAACACTTCCGCCAGCAGCGATGTCAGCTGGATTGTGTTCAGACAACCGCGAACTTCGGCCAGAATATACAGCAGACTCACTGCCCAGATTCGAGTTTCGTTAAGTCCGTCGAGCCAGTCCAGCAGCAGTGTGGCAGTCACCAGACTGATGCGAGTGGTGCGAGCAATTCGAAGGATGCGGACGGATTTCCCCAGTCGATTTGCGAGTGCCGCCGAAAGACCCACAGCGATCGCGGAGAACAGGAACATCTCCGGAAGTGAACTGATGCCTCGCTGCGATAGAAACAGACTGTCTCCCACAGTTCTCGCAACGAAATACGATGAGGATGTCAGGAAGCTGTAAAGAAACAACAACCCGACAGCCCGCTGCTGCGGTAGGGGAATTCCCAGAACATCTCGAACGAAGTTTTTGAACAATCCAGAACCTTAAAAAGTGCGAGGCCGCGCGACATCAGGCCGCGCGGAATGGGCGACTGCTCAGGGAATGCCTGTCAGAAGAAGCAACATCCAGCGAACGTTGGAAAATAGTGGCGCTTAGTGTTCGGATCGAGTGGCGTAGGTGTGTTGCGTGGCGGCCGGCCCAATCCGAACGGTGTAGCTCTGCCCGTCCGCAGCCACCGATGCCTTCACCCATTCGCCCTTGCAGCCTTCAGTCGGGCCGTGGTTTGCGATGAATTCGGCAGGTGCCTGTTTGGATGCATCCAGCTGAACATTCTGGTGCAACTGAAATAGATTCTGCAGAGACTTTACCTCGCGCAATGTCTGCATCGTTTGCTCTGCTCCCCCTTTGGTTGGTCCGTTGCACATCACAGCCACAACCGGATCGATTGCCAGGACAAGAGCCGGGTTGTTGCTGACGGGCAGGCCGTGATGGGTCACCATAAACAGATCCACCAGTCCGATTCTGTTTGTTGGTGTGACGAGGTCGGCTTCCACATTCCAGGTGAGATCGCCACAGGTCAGAAAACGGAATTCCCCGAAAGTAAAGAGTAGGCTGAGGCTGGCAGCATTGTCCGAGGGATCGTGGGGTTTTGGCAGATGCCGACTGGCATACGGGTTTGGCTTTCCTTTGTCATCGATCACTGCGCGGCCGGATGTGAGTACTCGGACGGAGAGCGGTGTGTTGCCGGATTGGAGGGGGATCGAATCGCCCGCGGCAAGTGACTTTGATGCGTTCTGGCTTGCGCTGCGATAGGCGGCAATTCGTTCGTGGTAATTGGGGTCTTCCTGAAGTTCGTCAGGGATCCCACGGTCCCAGAATGTACCGATGCCAAACTCCGCCTGAAGAGCCGCGTGGTTGCCGTAGTGATCCAGATGCCAGTGCGAAACGACCGCATGATCAATGCGGGACAGTCCGGCAACGTCTTTGGCAACGTGAATGATACGCTGCAGGTCGCGCCCATGGTTATCCGGATAGCCGGAATCGATCAGCATCGATTCACCCGAGGGAGTGACGAGAAGCGTCGCCGCGCCTCCTTCGACGTCGATGAAGTAGATATCGAGCCGCTGATCTTTTTCAGAAGCAGAAGCGGAACCGGCAAGAAGGACAACAAAACCGGCTAGGAAGTGGTGTATTGCAAATGGTTTTTGAACCCAACTCAGCATCAGGACATCCTTAATGTTCAATGGTTGGCATAGAATGGGTGTCAATTCACCCAACGCCGTTGCACCCCCAACGTTGTTGAGTGATGCATAGACGCTTTCGATCATGCGAATCAGAGCCTTCGCCTGCCATCGGGTCAAGTGGTTGTGTCATGTCTTCGCGCAGCGGGCCTCTGGTCGTCGAACCGGGGATTCGTCATTTCTCGCCGTTGCGATCGAGGTGTTCGATCGCAACGCGACGGCTTGCCGTCGTCGCAGGATTCGTTGAGAGAGAACAAATGCAGTCTGGAAAACGGAAACTCATCGTCTTTACTGATCTTGACGGATGTTTGCTGAACAAGCACGACTACGACTGGTCTGCGGCCGCGGGGACTCTGCAGGAACTCCGACGTCGAGCAATCCCCGTCGTGCTGAATTCCAGCAAAACGGTCGCTGAGATGCGGGAGTTATCATCTGAGCTGGGCCTCGACGGTCGAACCATCATCTCAGAGAACGGTGGAGTGATCTGCTGGGGAAAAGAAGTGCCGAAACTGGCGGGCTCCGTCGAAGTCATCGGTTCCGTTCGCCGGGACATCGTTCGCCTGTTAGGGACCCTGAAAGACAGATATCAGTTTCGCTCATTTGAAGACATGGGCCTTGATGGTGTGATGGAAGAGACACAACTCCCCCGGCATCGAGCATCCCTGGCCATGCAGCGTGAGAGCACGGAACCGTTGATATGGGAAGACACAAATCAGGCGCGTGAAGATTTCGAATCGGTTTTGCACCTGCACGGCTTTCACCTCACGAAGGGAGGAAGATTCTGGCATGTTGCCGGAGATGCCAGTAAAGGAACGGCCATGCAGAAAGTGACCAGTGAATTTCTTCGACAAAGTCTGCTATCGTCCCCTCAGGAGATTCTGCTGACAGCGGCTGTAGGAGACAGCCCGATAGACCAGAGCATGCTGGATGTGGCAGACGTTCCGATAGGAATTCCAACCGACCGGGGGCTGGGAGTGAGAATTGATGCTCGGCGTGGCATCGCGGCGACGCTGGTCGGTGCAGCCGGATGGGCCGAAGCCGTCACCAGATTACTGCGAGAGTTTGACGAACCGTCGGGCTGAAAAGCGACCAACGCACCTGATTAGAAAGCACGAATACATGGCGGATTTTGCTCAGGACGGGATCATTGGGACCCTTCATAACCTGCGAAACCGATCGACGGAAGAACTGGAAGCGGATCTGTTACGGTTCTCCGAAGAGACGCCGATGTCTCTGTTGCTGCCATGTCTTTACTCTGAGCTCGAAGGGCCGGCGATGGAGCACATCGTCGACGAACTTGCCAGGATAACGTATTTAAGCGAGATCATCATCGGACTCGACCGGGCAAACGAGCAGCAGTTTCTGGCAGCAAAGAAGTTCTTCGAACGCCTTCCGCAAAACTACGTTGTCCTCTGGAATGATGGAACACGTCTGCGACATGTGGATGCCGCACTGCAGGCAGAGGGATTGTCGCCAATAGAACCTGGAAAGGGCCGTAATGTCTGGTATTGCCTGGGCTATTTTCTGGCCTCAGGTAAGTCGAAGGCTGTGGCTTTACACGACTGCGACATCCTGACGTACGAACGGTCTCTTCCGGCTCGTTTGCTGTACCCGCTGGCCCATCCGTCTTTCAATTATCTGTTCTGCAAGGGCTACTACTATCGGGCGGCGCAGGGGAAACTGAACGGTCGGGTCTTTCGGCTTCTTGTGATTCCATTGATCCGTGCGATGAAGACCGTGCTCGGTAATGTGGAATTCCTCGATTACATGGGGAGCTTTCGGTACGCCCTGTCGGGAGAATTCGCGATGAAGTCTGAAGTGATTACATCGCTGCGCGTGCCAAGTGACTGGGGACTGGAGATCGGTACGCTGTCGGAGATGTATCGCAACTGCAGCCTGAACCGAATCTGCCAGGTCGACATTGCCGACGCCTACGATCACAAGCACCAGCTTGTCTCAGAGGACGATCGAACGGGAGGCCTGCATCGCATGGCGAATGACATCTGTAAAGCTTTCATCCGAAAGCTGGCGGTGGAGGGCGTCGTGATCAGCCGCAGCATGCTTCGAACTCTCAAGGCCTGCTACTACAGAACCGCCCTGGATCTGGTTCATCACTATCACAATGACGCTGCGATGAATGGCTTGAACATGGATCGGCACCAGGAAGAATCAACGGTGGAGCTGTTCAGTCGCGTCCTGGTAGCCGCGGGGGATGAGTTTCTCAGTCGGCCGGACGAGAGTCCGTTTATTCATAACTGGTCCAGGGTCACCAGCGCTCTGCCTGATATCTATGAACAGATCCTTGGTGCAGTGGAAGCAGACAATGCGTGATCGTCCCTTCGACGTCACGGCCCTGAATTGACCAGTTTGCTGGTTCTGTGAACTCGAACAGAAAAGGCCCGACTGATGAACTCTGATCACGCTGAACAGGAATTCGAGAATCAGCTGCTTCAGCACCTGAATTTCCTGTACCCGTCTATGGATGCTGATGCGCTGGTGGGCAGGATCGGGCAGATCTTTGAAGATTTCAGCAGATCGGTTCCCTGTTCACTGAGCGACCTCTGGTGCCAGAGAGACATACTACTGATTACTTACGGAGATTCGATTGTTGACGACGACGCGACACCACTGAATACGCTTCAGCAGTTCCTGGACGAATACTTGAAAGACGCGGTGTCCTCGGTGCATATTCTGCCGTTCTGCCCGTTTAGTTCGGATGACGGGTTTGCGGTGGTGGATTACACCGTGGTGAATCCCGCGCTGGGAGACTGGTCGCATATTCGCCGGATCGCCGAACGGTACCGATTGATGGCAGATATTGTCATCAACCATGTCTCATCAGAAAGCCAGTGGTTCCGGAACTTCTGCGAGAACGTTGAACCCGGTGCGACGTACGTGATGCAGGCTCGTCCGGAGGATGATCTGACGGATGTTGTCCGACCCCGCGCTTCACCGTTGCTTCGGCCAACGGAAACCCTGGACGGAACCAAATACGTCTGGTGTACGTTCAGCCATGATCAGATCGATCTGGACTTCCGAAACCCCGAAGTGCTCCTGGCCTTTCTGCAGATTGTGCGGCTGTATCTGGAACAGGGCGTCCGGATCTTTCGGCTGGATGCCGTCGGGTTTCTCTGGAAAGAAGTGGGAACCTCCTGCATGCATCTGCCTCAGACACATGAGGTCGTCAAACTCATTCGTTCCATTACCGACTATTACGCCCCGGGAACATTGCTGATCACAGAAACAAACGTACCGAATCACGAGAACCTGACGTATTTTGGCAACCGAAATGAAGCCCACGTCATCTACAACTTCAGCCTCGCGCCGCTGCTGGTGCATGCTCTGCTGACCGGAGCGACGGAGTACCTGAAGCGCTGGATGATGAGCATGCCGCCGGCACCGGTGGGGTGCACGTATCTGAATTTTACCGCGTCGCATGACGGTATCGGTATGCGACCCGTTGAGGGTTTGTTGTCCGAGGAAGAGCAACAACAAATGGTCGACACCATCTGTCGTTTTGGAGGGCGCGTTTCGACGCGTCGAACAGCGGACGGTGGAGAACGGGTCTATGAATTGAACGTGTCGCTCTTTGATGCGCTGCGTGGTACGGTGAGTGGGGAAGACGAATGGCAGTTGCATCGTTTCCTGTGTTCTCAAACCATCATGATGGGCCTCGAAGGTATTCCCGCCTTCTACATCCATAGTCTGCTGGCGACCCCCAACGATTATGACACGCTGAAGAGAACGCAGCACAACCGCAGCATCAATCGTCACAAGTGGGATCTAAATCAGCTTCAGCCGCTGTTGAATGATCCGGAGACGATCCAGTCTCAGGTTCTAAGAGAGTTGAAGCGGCGTATGAAGATCCGGGCCGAACAGTCCGCCTTTCATCCCAATGCGACTCAGTTCACGCTGCATTTAAGTGACCCTTTCTTTGCGTTCTGGAGACAAAGCACCGACCGAAGTCAAAGTATCTTCTGTGTGCACAACATGACCAGTTCCATTCAGTCACTGCGCTTTACCGACCTCAACCTGATCTCAACCGATCTTTGGTACGACGCGATTTCCGGTCATCAATATGCTGACCAGGTCAGCGAAATCGAAGTCTTACCCTACCAGTGTCTATGGGTCACGAATCGATGAAGACGAGAGGTGTCACGTTTCATCGAGTTCCGGAGTGTCACGGAGTCCGTTCTTAATGGCACGGCTCAGTTCGTCCGCTGATTCGGTTCCCGTCGTGGAAACGGATCGACATTCCTCAAGATTTCTGAACCAGGTGTGCTGTCGTTTTGCGAATTGCCGTGTGCCGGTCTTGATCTGTTCGACGGCTGCATCGAGCGAACATCGGCCGGATAGATGTTCTATCAGTTCGCGATAGCCCAATGCCTGCAGAGCCGTTCGACCGGCGGGTGGATCCAGTGACATCAGCCATTTCACTTCCGGCAGCAAGCCTTGTTTCATCATTTGATCCACGCGTTCGTTGATACGGTTATGAAGCCAGTGACGAGGCGGATCAATCCAGATGACTCCCCGAGGCTGATCTGCCACAGGACGTGGATGTTGTGATTGCTCGTCAGACAATCGTCGTCCCGTCAGGCGATAGACTTCAATAGCCCGAATGATGCGCCGAGTGTCATTGGGATGCAGTCGCTGTGCTGACGTTGCGTCAATCATCTTTAATTGTTCGTGCAGCCATGCTCGGCCATGCTGCATGGCTTGCGATTGCAGATGGTCCCGCAGGTCCCAGTCGGCTTCCGGTCCTTCAAACAGACCTCGAAGCAGGCTCCGCAGGTACAGTCCCGTGCCGCCCACAAACAAAGGTGTGCGGTTCCTTTTCACGATGTTTGTGGCTGCAATTGTCGCCATCGAAACAAATTGAGCCACACTGAAGTCCTGTGAGGGATGTGCGACGTCGATCAGGTGATGCGGCACGCCTTCCTGCTCGTGCGGCAGGGGCTTTGCAGTGCCAATGTCCATCCCTGTATAGATGGCCATGGAATCGAGCGAGACGATTTCGGCTTCCAGCAATTGTGCCAGGCGGATCGAAACGGCTGTCTTGCCGGAAGCGGTTGGCCCGGCAAGAAAAACACTTCGACGCAGGATCTGAACGGCCAGAGTCATTGGCAGTCAATCAACGACGGTCCACAGAATAGATGGGTCAACGGGCTGAGATGGGTGACCAGAGATTGTCGAGCAGCGTTCACCGTTCCTGACGGACATCGCATCCTCAATTTCACGCATCGACGCACTTGTCACTGATGTCGCGTCGGCACCAGCCACCGTCCCAGGTGATTTTATCAACAGCTTCGTAGGCACGCGATTTTGCATCGGCGACGGTGTCGCCCAGAGCGGTGACCCCAAGGACACGACCACCAGTGTTCACGACTTCGCCGTTCTTTTCTGTTGTGCCCGCATGAAACACCTTCACATCCGGCAGATTATCCGCATCCGAAAGACCATGAATCATATGGCCTTTCTGGTAGTTACCGGGGTAGCCGTCGGAGGCCATGACAACGCAAACCGAAGGCCGAGGATCCCAGTCGAGTCCCTCCAGCTCAGCCAAACGTCCGGTGGCAGCCAGTGACAACACCTGCGCAAGGTCCGATTTCAGCCTCATCAGGACGGGCTGCGCTTCGGGGTCACCAAACCGAACGTTGTATTCCAGAACTTTGGGCCCGCTGTCGGTGAGCATGATGCCAGCGTAGAGGACACCCGAGAAGGGGCAGCCTTCAACCCGCATCGTATGAACCGTTGGAATAAGAACCCGCTGGATAATCTCGTCCATCAGCTTTTCAGTGACCAGCGGTGCCGGACAGTAAGCGCCCATGCCTCCCGTGTTTGGACCCTGATCGCCATCGTAAGCACGCTTGTGATCCTGTGCTGCATCCAGAGGGATAATGACGTCGCCATCGACGATGGCCAGAATACTGGCCTCCTGACCAACGAGGCATTCTTCGATAATCAGAGATTGCCCGGCGTCGCCGAATGTTCGATCCTGAAGGATTGATTTGCAGGCGGCTCGCGCTTCTGAACGATTCCTGCAGACAAAAACGCCCTTACCTGCAGCCAGTCCATCGGCTTTGACAACCATCGGGCCTTCTTCATTCTGCTCGATGTATTCCAGGGCTTCGGCAAGGCGAGAAAACACCTGAAAATCAGCCGACGGAACATTTGCCCGACGAAGAAGCTTTTTGGTGAAAACCTTGCTGCCTTCCAGTCGAGCTGCAGCGGCAGATGGTCCAAAGACCTTCAGCCCCGCGCGGCGAAATTCATCGGCAATTCCGGCAACTAATGGTGCTTCAGGTCCGACAACCGTCAGATCGATTTGATTCTCTTTCGCGAAGTGCATCAGACGAGAGATATCTTCGGCGGGGATATTAACGTTTTCCGCGTCAATCCCCGTTCCGGCGTTCCCCGGAGCACAGTAGACCCTGGTCACAAGCGGCGACTGGCTGAGTTTCCAGACAAGAGCATGTTCACGTCCACCGGATCCAATGACCAGAATCTTCATCGCGTACTTTCACCTTCCGGACCATGATGTTCCGGGTCGTTGCTCAACAGGGGCAGGAGTTCGGCAGACAGGTTAACGAGGCCAAACGTCAACTTCGATTCAGAGCGACACGCAGATCCGGTTTTCTTCGAACCTGAGAGCAGTGAATCGTCCGGCAAATGACAAAGCCCGGCCTTCTGACGGAGGCCGGGCTTTGAAATGAGCATCCTGATACTTCAACACTCAGGACATTGATCACACTCAGGACATTGATTGCGGCGCGGGTTCGGGTTTCAGAATGAAAGGAAACACACGAACGGCAACCCCGGGTGGATGCTGGGTCTTGTAGGCCAGCTGAGCAGCTCGGTCGGCAGCGAACTGGAGACGGATGAACTGCAAACCACAGAAAGAATCAACATCTGCTTCGGCGGCGACATCAGCAAACATTTCGCCAGCAGACGCAGCATGACGGCGCACACCATGAATACTGCGTTCGCGAACTTTGACGCCGGCAGCAGCCAGTTTAATCAGACCCTTCAGAAATCGCCCGACTGTTGTATCGGCGCCGGATACACGCCAGAGTCGCTCCCACTCTTCGTGGGCTTCCCAGTAGTAGCCGAAATTAAAGAAATCCACACCAAGCAGGTAATTGCGATTAGTGCACCAATTGTCCTGATTCAAAGCCTTGGGGCCCTGGCCAGGTGCATGCTTGCGACCATGGCTGTGACCTTTGGGGTCACGAATAGGATGGGGCATTCCGGAACCGGGGAAGTACGCGTACTCAGGAAGTGGTGTTCCGGGTAGCAGGCGTTCAATTTCGGCTTCTGCCGTGATCATAGGTGGTCGACTCCACGAAAGGGGTGCCTGGGCTGGTTGCTCCGCGGAATGAGATCAGACGATTTTGATCAGGAAACACGCGGAACTTGCTTCCTGATCAACCTGGACATCGCTGAGGCCTGAACAAAAGATCAGTATCTGATCCGTGTCGTTTGGGTTGGCACGAATTTACACCTTTTTCCGGTAACTGCGAGAACTAGTTGCTCGAAACGGTTAGTTTCGTGGGACCTTTCATTCGTGGGCAACTTCGTAAGCACAATGGTTGCCGTTTCTGTATCTTGCCTAAAGTTAAAATGAGCAGGGGGTTACGGAAACTGTTCGTGCGGTCCTTCCCGGAGTCAAGTGCCACACGCGTTCCAGGACAGCCCTGGGGACGCACATTGTCCGAAGTACCGGCGATCAGGAGTCGGAGAGCAGACCCAGTCTGCGGAGGGCGGGCTCCAGGCTCCGTTGGTCTCCGATTTTTAGTATGGCCTCCGGTTGCAGGTAATCAGGCAGATTGTCGGCCGTACCACCATCCTGGTGAATTGAAATAGCGGTTGCGACTTCGGGTGAAGCCCGTTTGATGGCCTGAATAACGTCCCTTCCGGATGTGGGTTGCATTTCCGCGGCAGCGATCACAAGGTCATACGTACCGTTGAAGAATTGCCGGAGGCCGTCGTCGCCGTTGACAGCAACATCGACCGTGTGGCCCAGACCTGCGAGAAGATCATCCAGTGGTTTTCGACGAACAGCGTCCTGATCGATGTGAAGAATACGCTGTTTCTCCGAAGTATTTCGGTGCTCAACTTGCTGCTGAGCCTCAGCCGAAGGTTGGGCTGTGGCGAGCGGTTGGACGCCGACTAAAGGAAGCCGAATGGTAAATACTGTCCCCCGAGGTGTGTTTGGGGCAGCTTCCAGGGTACCACCGTGAGATTCGACAATTCGTTTCGACAGGCAAAGTCCCAAACCGGTACCGGTGGCTTTACTGGTGACATACGGTTGAAAGAGTTGCTCCCGGACAGCATCCGGAATTCCATGACCCGTGTCAGCAATCTGGATGACAGCCTGATTATTGGCTTCACGCAGTGTCATTCGCAGTTCGCCACCTTCGGTCATCGCTTCGACCGCGTTGGAAAGCAGGTTCACGATGACCTGAGTCAACTCAACTTCATTGGCTACGGTCGGTTGGACCATCTCCAGATCCGATACGAAATCGATACGGTTCTCCTGATTCTCTGATTGCCACATCACACTTGTCAGCTTTGGCACGTGCTCCAGAAGCGAACGCAGGTCCGTGAGTGTTCGATTGGTATTTGTGGAGTTTTGATAAAAGCTTCTGAGGTTTGTCAGCAGTCGTTCGGCGTGTTCGACAGCAACCACCAGCTGATCAATTCGGGGCTTGATGTCGTCCGGAACGTTGACCATGTCGTTCAGTAATTGGACGATGCCAAAGATGGGCGAAATGGCATTGGCCACGTCATGAATCACGCCTGCGGTGACTTCTCCAAGAACAGAAAACTTTTCGCGCTGGAGCAGAGATCGTTCAGCGAGTTCCAGCCGACGAACAGTCTCCGAAAATTTCCTGCTGGCCTGTCGCAGTTCATCGTCAACCTCATGAAGTTCTGATGCCGCTCTCTTGTTCCCGGTGATATCCCTTTGAAGGGCGATCAAGTGAGTCGTCTGGCTCCTGTTGTTACGCAGGGGACTGATGATCCATTCCAGCTCGAAAGGGGTCCCATCGCGTTTGTAGTTTGTTGTTCGGGCGATGAAATTCTGACCCGATTTCAGCGATTCTTTCAGCTGATTCAGAAGAGATCGATCGGTGGCAGGCCCCTGCAGGATTCGGGGTGTCTTACCCATGAGCTCTGCAATGGAATACCCTGTCATACGGGTAAACGCACTGTTCACAAACAGAATCTGGGGACCGGGCTGTTCGAGATCCGCGGTAGTAACCAGGACGGAATAGTCAGCGTAGGCGGCTGCAAGTTCCAGCAAATCCTGTCGGACATGATGTTCTTCAGACTTCACGACGGCATGCTCCGGGTCTCGTTCTCGCAATGGTCAGCAGGATAGCACGGACGATGAATCGAGTTGTCAGTCTGTGGATGCGGGGCAGGGACGGGCGAGGCAGGGATGGGCGGGACTATCCTGAGTCCTGTTATCAGAACACACGCACTTTCATTGATCAACGCCTAGCTGGAGGATTCCAGTGATTGATGGCTGAGTTGGCGGGCTGTGTTGCGAAAGGGCAGCGGAATATTCACATAACGTTGCAAACGGAAGTCCGCCGGGCAGCAAATGTGGTCGGGAAGTCGAAAACGCATCACCTGGACGGATGACAAATTGCCGCGTTGCAGAAACAATCCGCGCCATGAACGATCAATGGACACCCGAAACCTGGCAAAGTCGGCCTGCGATGCAGCAGCCGAACTACGACAACCCACAGGAACTAGCGCTGGCACTCAGGAAGCTGAGCCAGCTGCCTCCGCTTGTGACGGCGTGGGAAGTCGATCGCCTGCGCGGTCAGCTGGCCGACGCTTCCGCAGGAAAGGCCTTTGTCCTGCAGGGCGGCGATTGTTCCGAAAGCTTCGACGACTGCAATGCCGGATCCATTCTGCGGAAGTTGAAGGTGCTGATCCAGATGAGCCTTGTCCTGATCTGCGGCTCGCGCCAGCGAATCGTGCGCATCGGACGCATCGCCGGGCAATATGCCAAACCCCGGTCGTCTGATCTGGAGACGAAGGATGGAATAGAACTGCCAAGTTATCGAGGAGACATCGTTAATCAGTCAGGTTTCACGTCGTCCGAACGCCGACCGGATCCTCAATTGATGCTGCGGGCGTATGAACGCGCTGCACTGACCATCAATTATATTCGAGCGTTAAGTGAAGGGGGCTTCGCGGATCTGCATCATCCGGAGAACTGGGATCTGGAATTTGTTCGTAATACTCCGGGGTCTCGCAAGTACCAGTTACTGCTGGAAGCACTCAGTGATTCGATTCGTTTCATGGAGGTTGTTTCCGGTAGCGAACTCAAGGAGCTGAGCCGGGTTGATTTCTTTACGTCACACGAAGGTTTGCTGCTGGCATTCGAACAGGCTCTGACACGGACAGATCAGCGCGAGCGGGGTTGGTACAACCTCGGCACACATATGGCCTGGATCGGCGACCGAACCAGGGCCATTGACGGTGCTCATGTGGAGTACTTTCGGGGCATCCGAAATCCCATTGGTGTGAAGGTCGGCAACAATATTGCCGCAGATGAGCTGCTGGATCTGATCCGTGTGCTCAATCCGGGTAACGAACCTGGTCGGTTAACTCTGATTCATCGGTTTGGTGCAGAGAAGATCCGACTTCGATTACCGGCTCTGGCCGAAGCAGTCACTCGTTCCGGCTTCAACGTGCTGTGGAGTTGTGATCCGATGCACGGAAACACCCAAACCGCGCGAAACGGAATCAAAACACGATCTTTCGATGAAATCACCTCCGAAATCATCACGGCGTTCCGTATTCACAAAGAGTGTGGAAGCCGACTGTCGGGAATTCACCTGGAACTGACGGGTGAGGATGTGACAGAATGTACTGGCGGCCCGGGTAACCTGACAGAGTCTGATTTGACTCGCGATTATCGCAGCCAGGTCGATCCGCGTCTGAACTACGAACAAGCGATGGAAATTGCCTTCCTGATCGCTGAGCAAATGAAATAGTGGCCCGGAAATAGTTGCCGAGGAATAGCCTCTTGCCAGCGGAGTCTGAAAGTTCAGCGAAAGCCGACCAGCCCGGATGGTTTGGTAAGCTGCTGCAGACCCTGAATATGGATGCTGCCGTCCGATTCGCCATCCTTGCACGATTCTGGCAACTGATCACCGGGCCGCTCACTCAGATGCTGATTGTGTATCAGTTTTCGGCGGCCAGACAGGATTATTATCAGGCGTTCTCGCGAATGCTGGGTATGCAGATTTTCGTTGAGCTTGGGTTGGGGGTCGTTCTGATCAACGTCGCAAGCCATGAATGGGCGCGTCTGTCCATGAATTCGTCTGGCCGCATCGAAGGGGACCGCGAATCATTATCGCGACTCGTCTCCCTTGGGCGAATGATGGTAAAATGGTATGGCGTCGCCACCCTGGTTTTCGTGGTCGCCATCAGCGCAGCGGGAATTCTCTTCTTCCGCGACACCGAATCACTGCAGTTGGCGGAAGCGGGCGCGCGGGAGCGCATTCTTTGGTTCAGTCCCTGGGTTGCCCTGGTGCTGCTAACGGGCGGGCAGCTTGCTTTTCTGCCGCTGACGTCCATTCTGGAAGGCTGCAATCAACTGAATGAGCTGAATCGGGTTCGGTTCTGGCAGGCCGTCGCCGGTACGATTACGGTCTGGGCAATGGTTGTTCTTGGTTGTGGGCTTTGGGCTCTTGTTGGTTCGGCCGCCGTCCGACTGGCGGCGGATGCGTGGCTGGTTTGTCATCGGTTTCGACCATTCTTCGAATCGTTCCGGGCAGCATCTTCAGGACCTCAGGTTCAGTGGCGGACCGAGATTCTTCCCCTGCAATGGCGCATAGCCGTTCAGGGGATTCTGCTTTGGATGGCCAGTCAATTGCCGCTGCTGGTGATCTTTCGATACGACGAAGAAGGCAGGGCGACGCAGCTTGGCATGACATGGACCATTTTGACCGCCCTGCAATCCGCCTCACTGGCATGGATCGAAACGCGCCGGCCCGTCTTCGGATCTTTGATTGCGGAACGGCGTTTCGTCGAACTGGATCGCTTGTTCTTTCGCATGACCCGATTTTCGATGATGGGTATGGTGGCAGGCACGGGCGCATTCTGCGCAACCGTGTGGTGGCTTGGGACACGAAATGAGTGGCTGTTCGATCGGCTGTCGGGACGCATGCTGCCTCTGTTTCCGACACTGTTATTTTCCGTCGCAATGATTGTGTACCAGTTTGCTCTTTGCACAAATCTCTACGTTCGCGCTCACAAGAAGGACCCTTTTCTCGTCGCTTCCGTGGTTTCCAGTTCCGTGATTGCGGGTCTCCAGTTCTGGCTCGGTCGATACTACGGCACCACCGGAGTTGCCGCCGGATACCTCGCAGGAATCGCTCTTGTCCAGGTGCCGCTCTGGACGATCATCTGGTGGACCACTCGACGCGAGTGGCATCGTCCGGGAGCTGCCCATGGATAATCTGCAACGAGGAGTGACGGCGGGTCTGCGTGCCGAACCTGAGGATCTCACTGGTATTCGCTGCCAGCGAGTGCCCTGTGCCCTGTGCGGTGCTGCAGATTCGCACCGGATCTGGCGCATGACGGATGTTCATTGCGGGGTACCTGGTGAGTTTGACATTGTCCGCTGTGCTGTTTGTGGGCACATGTTTTTGAATCCAAGGCCGGTCAACGATCATCTGGGACGCTGTTACCCCGAAGATTACGGCCCGCATCAATCTCAGGTGTCTGATGGACAGGCACAGGAAGCTGAGTCGCAGGGAGCTGAGTCGCAGGGAGCTGAGTCGCAGGGGTCAGGAACGGCTGATTTATCGGCTGAACGACCATGGTACCTGCGCGTGATCCCGTTGCGACATGTTCCGGGATTGAAACGTCTTTATCTGTGGCTTTTGGATGATCGTAGTCAACCGGTCCCGGAAGCGACGGATGCCGGTGGCGGCTCGGCGGCTCGGGCACTGGAGCTGGGATGTGCCACAGGTACCTACCTGCAAAAGCTGAAAGCCGCAGGTTGGCAGGCTGTCGGCGTGGAACCCAGCGAGAAGGCGGCCCTGAAAGCCAGATCAGCGGGTCTGACGGTTCAAACGGGCACACTGGATACGATCGAATTTTCTCCCGACGATGTTTTCGACCTGGCCGCCGCCTGGATGGTTCTGGAGCATGTTCCCGATCCCGCAGCGACGTTGCGGCAATTGTTTGGAGTGATTCGCCCGGGCGGAAAATTGTTGTTCAGCATTCCGAATGCCGGGTGCTGGGAAGCGATCGTGTTTGGTCGTCACTGGTACGCGTGGGAGCCGCCAAGGCATTTGCATCACTTCACCCCGGACTCGATTCGACGGCTGCTGACACAGGCAGGCTTTGACGATATCCGTGTGACGCATCAGCGGAATTTGTCTTACGTGATCGGAAGTCTTGGATTGTTGTTTCTCTCAATCAGGCCTTCCTGCCGAGTCGGTCAGCGTCTTCGTGACTTCCCCGGCAAGCCTCGTTTATTCATTCAACTGATGCTCGCCCCGTGGGCCCACCTGCTGGCGTGGTTGCATCAGGGCGGCCGCCTGACGATTTGTGCAACGCGTCCCGATAACGGCGGGGACTTTCATCAAGCGGAGCCGCGCCAATGAACGTGCTCTTTCTCTCGTCGGGCGATCGAGTGCCATCGGCGCGGTTTCGGATCCTTCCGTATCTGAAGTATTTTCAGGCGGATGGCCATCGGGTTGTCCTGGCGAACAGTTTCCCACAAAAGTACGACTACTTTCCGTGGATGGGGTTTCGCCCGAGCCAGCTTTTGAAGCGCAGTGTCCGCTGGTGGCACTGGTTGCGAAGCAGACTCCAACGATTCGATGTCGTCTTCATTGATCGTGAAATCTTCGATAACACATCAACGGACATGGAAACGCGCTTTCGCGAATCCTGTGGCAGGCTGGTGATCGATCTGGACGACGCTGTGTTTCTCCGTTACCCGGAGAAGTTCGACCGCCTGATGAAGCTGGCCGACCTGGTTGTCTGCGGAAATCGCTTTCTGATGGACAAAGTGCGACCTTTGAACGCGAATCTTTGTCATGTGCCAACCTGTGTGGACATGGATGACTATGCAGAGCGATTGCGGGAGCAGAAGAATTCGGAACGGCCGGTGGTTGGCTGGATGGGCACCGCAGGAAACCTCAAGTATTTATCTGTAGCGTCCGCCGCCCTCCGGCAGCTGGCCAGGGAACGATCGTTTGAACTGCGTGTGGTCGTTCCGTCTGCGGAATTGCTGAAAGATACGGATCTCCAGGGTGTTGATGTCGTCCATGAACCATGGCAGCCGCAACGTGAAACGGAACAACTCCGGCAGTTTGACATCGGCCTGATGCCGCTGTTCCCGAACCAGGAATGGGATGTCTACAAGTGCGGTCTGAAACTGATTCAGTATCTGGCTGTTGGAGTTCCCGGGATTGCTGCGCCTGTCGGGGTGAATTCAGAAATCCTGGATGGCAATCAGAACGGCTTCGCTGCTCAGGACACGGACGAATGGTTGTTCGCGCTGCGTCAACTGACGGCCGACCCAAACCTCCGCCAGCAGATGGGTCAACGCGGTCGTCAGACGGTTATCGAAAAGTATTCCATTCAGGCCAACTACCCGGTGCTTCGCGATGCCCTGCAGGGGTTACTGTGCGTGGAACGTTCCTGATCACATCTTCCTGCTGCACAGCCATGTTCGCTCCAGCCACTGGCGTTTTGTTCGCCCGGGCATGAGCCCCTGTCAAAATCGCGCGGATGGGCTTCAGGAACCCTGGTCGGCGCTGCTGGTCCAGCCAGCGGGCAATCCTTTGGTGACCTCGATATTGTGGAACTCGCTGCTGGTCCTGGCTCCAACCGTTCGCGCCCATTGGGCCATCTTTCGAATGCCTTCGTTGAGCGGCGTGGCAGTCGAATGTCCAAAAACTTCGTCGCACCGGGAATGATCGGCCCAGGCAGCTTTGACTTCATTTCGTGCCGGCAGAAACTCAATATCAGCATCCACTCCGAATTCTGCGCAGACAACTTTGGCAAGTTCAAGCACCGTGGTCGGAGTTGTTGCACCGATGTTAAAGACCTGGCCATTCGCGCGGGCTTCGCAGGGGGCAGACAACATCGGTGGCATCAGATCGGCGACATAGGAAAAGGCACGTTGCTGAAGACCGTCCCCGAAAACGGGCAAAGCCTGCCCCTGCATAATTCGGTTCATAAAGATGCCAACCACATTGCGGTACTTGTCGCCGATGTTCTGATGTTCTCCGTAAACATTGTGCGGGCGGAATACGGTGTAGTTGAGCCCGAATAGTTCGTGAGCTGCCTTGAGGTCCAGTTCGACGGCGTATTTTGAGATGCCGTAGGGGTCTTCCGGAAGCGGTGCCGTGGATTCGCGCATTGGAACCTGACCAGCTCCGTAGACGGCGATGGAACTGGTGAAAACGAAATAGCGGATGTTGTGGCGCACGGCAGCGTTGATCAGGTTCACACTGCCGATCAGATTGTTGTGATAGTTAAATCTTCGGATGAAGTGGCTGAGTCCTTCAGCCGCGTAGGCGGCCAAATGAAACACGACGTCGACGTGATTCTGTCTGAACAACTGGTCCACCAGTTCATGGTCGGTGACGGAACCCTCGACGAAACGCAGACGGCTGGAAGTGGGGACGTTTTGGCGAAACCCACCCGAAAGGTCATCCAGTACGATGACATCGCACTCAGAATAACGCTCATCCAGAAGGAGCGACCTGGTCAGGTGCGAACCCAGGAACCCGGCGCCACCGGTGACAAGCAGACAGGGTTTTCCAGCCATTTCAGACGACATTCCAGCAGAAATCGACACGGAGATTGCGATTCGGGAGCTTAAACACGGAAGCTCACTTTGACACCCTTTCGAGCCGCCGGTAGCATGGGTTTCCGGATATTTCCAGTCTCCCCGCAGATACCGCGGAGCCGCTCTGATGCGTCTTATCGTCACGTCCAGTCTGATTCTACTGATCGCTTTCGCGAATGTTCCGCCGGTTTGTGGTGCTATCAAATCGACGAACAATCCGCAGTTTGATGCTGCGGTTGCCAGGGCGCTGCGCTGGCTGCAGACAGCGGTCGCGGCGTCTGAACCGCACGGCGGCGAACATGTTCTTGCGACATACGCAATGATGAAATGTGGAGTTCCAGCTACAGATCCCCTCGTTCTTTCGGGTATTCAGGCGGCTGTGGATCGCAGCAGTCGAACAACGTATCAGCCAGTGAGTCCCTACGATCACATCTACGGGGCGGGGGTGGATGCGATGTTTCTGGCAGACATTGATGCCGATCTGTACAAGCCGAATCTGCAGGTCATTGCCAACTACATCCAGTCCGTGCAGAGGTCGGATGGATCGTGGAGTGACACTCCCACAAACCCAGGCGACGTCAGTATGTCCCAGTATGGTGTCCTGGGACTGTGGGCGGCTCAGCGAGCGGGTTGTAATGTTTCACCACAGGTATTTGATCGGGCCGCGGATTTTCATCTGCGAAAGGGAAATCAGGATGGTGGCTGGGGCTACCGTCCAGGCACAAATGCGGGTCCAGGTCAGGGGAGCTCAACGCACAACATGACGATGGCTGGCGCCGGGACATTATCTGTCGCGCGGTTCGTCCTTCACGGACCCAAGTTTGAAACGGACAAGCCTAAAGAACAGGAAGCGGACTTATTCGGGGTTATGAAGAAAGTGGACCCCATGGCAGATTCAAAGAAAATTGGATCTGCTTTTCCCGATTACAAAGCCGCGAACGGAGCCGGGACGCTGGACGGGCGTGTCGAACGGGCCTTTTCCTGGAACATGGCGAATCTGACCGCTGTCAGCAAAGTCGAACACAATATGTACTTTTATTACTGCATCGAACGCGCTGCAGCACTGAATGAACTGGGCAACATTAACGGAACAGACTGGTACACTTTCTACGGCAATGGACTCCTGACACTGCAGTCAGAAGACGGCTCATTCAAGACGCACTCGGGTCCGGTGAGTGGTACCAGTCTGGCCCTGCTCTTTTATATGAGATCAACCGGGCAGATTCTGGAGAAACTGGTGGGCGGCGGATTGCTGAGAGGCGATCGCGGCAATCCGTTGGGGAAAAAAGAAAAGGAAAAGGATCCGACCGCGCTGGATCATTTGCTGGCATCGATTGAGAAAATGGATACGGAGTCGCTGAAAGTCGACGAATCGGAATTTGATCTGGCGGACGAGATTGTTCGGAGTGTGACTTCTATTCAGGATCCTGAAGAGCTGGTAGGACAGGTGGATCGGTTGAAGAAACTGGTCAACCATCCGAAAGCGGAAGTCCGCCAGCCGGTCATCTGGGCTCTTGGGCGGACGGGCGACTTTTCGCTGGTTCCATTTATCCTGAAAGGTCTGCGTGATCCGAACGTCGACGTCAATGTCGAGGCCGAGTTTGCTTTGCGTTATATCGCCCGAAAGCCGTCCGGATTTGGTCTTTCGAGCAATCCGATTGCGGGTGCTGAAAACGCGTCGGATTCAGAAAGACTGCGTGTGGCGAATATCTGGCGTGACAAAGCCTATAAGGCCTGGTCAAACTGGTACTTCGAACGCCGCCCATTCGAAGATCGAGATGGCTTTGATGAACTCGAAGCCCAGATTCCGGTGAATCCACGAAACCCGTAGCAAACAGGCGAAGTTTGCAGAGCAGAAATTCGTGCGGGCGAGGTGCCTGGCACGTCTTCACAAGAAGGTAGCGAGAACTCATGATTCGCATGGTTTGTTGCGTGTTCGCATTCAGCGTCCTGATGGGTACGCAGGTGGCACTTGCTCAGTATGACGGCGCTACTTCGGTGCCGGAAAAATACGTCACGGGATTTCAGAGTATCACAGAAGGTGATTCCCGTGAGCTTTTAACCAGGCTGATTGCTGAAGATTTCTCCGGGCGCGGCACGGGCCAGGAAGGCTATCTGAATGCGGCTCGCTGGGTTGCAGGCAATCTGGAAGCCTGGGGATTTCAGCCTGCCGGCCCTGATGGGTCGTGGTATCAAAATGTCCCGTTCATCCGGGTGAGTGTGGATGCAGAAAAGACCGCCCTCCGTCTGGGGGACGAAATACTGTCTGACGGTGATCAGTTTGGCATCGCTCATTTCGTCGGAACATTCGATAAACAGCTGCCTGTAACCTTCGCCGCGATACCGAATTCTCGTAAGCAGCCTGAGATCAAAGAGGGTCAGTTCGCCGGGCAACTCCTGGTGATCCGAGGTCGTTTAGAAGGCAATGAAGCCTTTCTGTCCCGGGGGAACCCGGAGTGTGTTCTCATCGCGGTGGATGAAGCCAGAATTCGAACGGAAAGTGTGTCCCGTCTGGAACAGACGCCACTGCCCACTCCGGTCGCAAAGATTTCGCTGACTGCTGCTTCAAAGCTGGCAGAACGCTGTGGCGTTCAGGGCGAACTGTTTACGGGTGAGAGTCCCGATCAGCCGATCTTTGTCGCTTCATCTGTGGTCGCCCATGCGAGCGTTTCGGTGGTGCGGGAATCCATGGATGTTCCGAATGTCGTTGGGTGGTATCCGGGCAGCGATGAAACTGTGAACGACGAATACATTGGCATCGGTGCCCATCTGGATCATCTGGGTGTCCAGCGCGATCAGGTGTTCCCGGGCGCGGACGACAATGGATCAGGTTCGGCGGCAATTCTTCAGATGGCAAAGGCCATTCATCTGGGAGACACAAAGCCTCGCCGCAGCGTGCTGTTCATGGCGTTTTGTGCAGAAGAACGTGGGTTACTTGGTTCAAAGTTCTACTGCGAGAATCCGGTCCGCCCGCTCGACAAGATGATCTGTATGCTGAACATCGACATGATCGGGCGCAACGAAGAAACCGCAGATGAAGCGGCGTCAGAGAATGAAAACACGATTCACCTGGTCGGCAGCCAGCTGGCTTCGGAGGAAATGCATGAAACGGTGATGGACGCCAACAAGTACGTCAACTTTGTCTTCGAATACGATGAGGAAAAACGGGTGGCGATGCGTAGTGATCAGGCATCCTTTGCTGCCAAGGGAGTCCCCGTGACCTTCCTGTTCGGCGGTTTCAATCCGCATTATCACAAGACGACTGATACGCTTGACGGGATCAACTTCGGGAAGATTGCGAACGCAGCCCGCCTGAACTATCTCACGCTGATGTTTGCCTCTGAGCATGGACACTTCAAAAAGAAGCCCGCTGTCGCTGCCGAATGAGTTTTGGCAGCCCCCCGGCTGTTTTTGATGGATGGAGAAGGCCGATGACTCGAGACTCTGAAGATCTGAACAATCGATTGCAGCGAGAATTCACTCAACGTGATTCCGGTCGTCGTGGGCGGTCGACAGAGTCTTCAGGTTCCACGGGGGCAGAGCATCTTCCCGTCAAGGCAGAAGTCGTTGCGACGCCTGTGGAGCGGGCTTCTGTTCCGGCCGGCAGTGATATCTCTGAGGAACAGCTTGGGCTGATCAATCGGATGCGGCTTCGCAATGCCGAATCAGCCCATCAGCTGGAAAAGGCCAGGCTGGCCTATCGAACAGAGATGCAGTTGATCCAGCATCAGGCCGAAGCGGCTATTCGCGAAAGCAAAGCTTTCTGGGATGCCAAATCGGTCGAGGTTGCGGAAAGCATAAAGACCTATGTGCAGTCTACGATTCGGGCTCTGGAGATTGATCGGCTGGATTCTCGCAATGCCGATCTTCAGCGAGCCTATGAGGCAGCCACGGCGGCCATGGAACGGGCCCGTGCTTCAAGTATGCCGGAAGTCATGAAGGATCGGCTGATCCAGAACATTCTGGATAACTTCGAATCGACACTGGAACGGATCCAGAACGACACGATTGTCGCCCGGTATGACCTGGACTAACGGCCCGCATTCTTTTCTCTTGTGAAACAACCCAGCCGTTGAGTCCGTGACCATGTCTGATCCAGCCAGACACTCGCCTGACCGAACTGCGATGACCGCCGGGATGATAGTGCTGGGTGGTGTGCTGCTGGTAACAGCCATGCTGCTGGGGGCTACCATTTATGCGTTTGGTGTCCGTGGGGAAGGCTTTCGTTGGGACGTGTTCCGCGGTGGGGCGATTGTGTTTCTGATTTGCATTGGCTGCGTTGCGGCGGGATGCATTCTTCTGACTTTGTTGTTTCGCATTCTTATGGCATTCATGCCATCGTCCCTCCGGAACTGGTCGTCTCGGGGCGAATTAAACCAGGCCCGGCGACGTTCTGTTTCGGCAATCGAACGTCGTCATCGAGTTCAGGAAGAACAGGCTCGCCTGACTGCCATGATGCAGGCTTCATATTTGTACGAACGCGAGTCAGCGCGGACATCCAATGCCAGGGCCCTCGGTGAATTTCGCAAGGCATTGCAAACCGGGGTAGTCAACAGTTGTGAGATCGTTTTCGATCATCTGAATCGAACGATTGAGCAGTACGAACGCGTCGTCGAAGAAATTGAAGCATCGGAACTCGGCGATTCTGAAAGGGCGGAGTTACTGAACAGCCTTTCCCGGCAGCTGGACGTCGGTGCCATGACACAACGTCATCGTTCGGCCCAGAGAATGATGGAAGATGCGATCTGGCGCGTGCGTTTCCAGAAGGCCCGAATGATGGGTCGCCGGAACGTCGAGTCCGCGGTTCGTTATCTGCAGTCCGTTCGCAAGCCGGACTGCTCACAACGAGTGCTGCTGCAAATTGATGCGATGCTGGCAGAATTCAACGATTCGCAGGCTTCCGGCGACGGGTGCATGTGACCCGGAACCAGTCGGCAATCGGACAGTCATATGAGATGACGTGGGCTGGGGAAGCGTGACGCCCCGAATCCATTCCATTGGAATTCCGGCAATGTTCAGACATCCGGCCCGTCACATCAAAGTCCTGACACAAGCTGTCGGGTTCTCGATTTTGCTTCAAAAACGGATCATCCGGGAATTGTTCGGTTCACGTGGTACTTCAGCTACAATGGCGGCCCATGCTTCGGCCGTCGGCCATCGGGAATAGACCCGAAGCGTGCCGCAGAAGTTGTTTCGAATTGAAAAAGACTCATGTTTGTCGATCGTGTCGCTCTAAATTGTCAGGCCGGTGATGGCGGAAACGGGTGTAGTAGTTTCCGTCGGGAGAAATTCGTTCCGCGTGGCGGCCCCGATGGTGGCGACGGTGGAGATGGTGGCAGCATCATCATTCGGGCGGACCATAATCTGGGCACGCTTTCGAATCTGGTGGGCCACCGGCACTGGAAGGCTGAGCGTGGCGAACATGGCATGGGCAGCCAGATGACCGGCCGTTGCGGACAGGATACCGTCATCCTTGTGCCTCCCGGCACGTTGGTCAAAGATGCAAAGCACGGACATGTGCTGAAGGATCTGGAAGACGGCGAGAGTGTGATGGTCGCTCAGGGAGGCAAAGGCGGTCGCGGCAACATGCGCTTTGCAACCCCGACAAACCGTGCACCGCGCGAGTGTGAGAATGGCCATCCGGGGGAGTATCGAGAAATTGTTCTGGAACTCAAACTGATCGCCGATGTGGGTCTGATAGGAAAACCGAATGCCGGCAAATCCACATTGCTGAGTCGGATATCGCGAGCAACGCCGGAAATCGCAGACTACCCCTTTACCACCAAGTATCCGAATCTGGGACTGGTGCAGGTCGGATTTGATCACGACTTCGTTGTCGCTGACATTCCGGGCTTAATTGAAGGCGCGCATCAGGGTGTGGGACTGGGGCATGAATTCTTAAAACATGTTGAACGGACGCGGCTGCTGATTCATCTGGTCGAACCGTCGCCAATGGATTTCTCTGATCCGCTTGATAACTACGAACAGATTCGGGAAGAGCTGAAACTGTACGATGATCGTCTTGCGGATCGCCCCGAGATTCTTTGTGTGACCAAGGCGGAGTTGCCCGATGCTGAGACCTGCGCAGAGTTGCTGCGAGAGACGTCGGGTCGGGACGTGCTGCTGATTTCTTCGGCAACGGGACAGGGACTGACGGAGTTAACGCGTCTGATCGTTCAGCGGTTAACCGAGATGGATTGATTTGGCGACCAAGTAAACCCACAACAGGTGGACCATGAAAATTCTGCTGGCCAGCCCGCGAGGATTCTGCGCGGGCGTCAACATGGCGATTGAATGTCTGGACGAAGCCATTCGCCGAGTTGGTTCGGGAATCTACGTCTACCACGAGATTGTTCACAACAAATACGTAGTGGACCGCTTCACTCAGCAAGGCGTCAGGTTCGTCGATTCACTCGAAGAGGTACCACATGGTGCCATTCTGTTGTTCAGCGCACATGGCGTGTCACCAGAGATCCGACGTGTTGCCCGTGAACGTCGGCTGCAGACAGTTGACGCCACATGTCCACTGGTAACGAAAGTGCACCTGGAAGCAATTCGCTATGCAAATGACGGCTATAACATCATTCTGATTGGCCACGAAGGTCATGATGAAGTGATTGGCACCATGGGCGAAGCACCGGAAAGTATCACGCTTGTCGAAACCCCGGAAGAGGTTCAGCAGCTGCGATTCGGAGTGAATGACAAGTTGGCGTATCTGACCCAGACGACGCTCAGCGTTGATGAAGCCTCGGCAGTGATTTCGGCATTGAAAGAACGGTATCCTCAAATCGAATCGCCAAAGAAGGAGGATATCTGCTATGCAACAACCAATCGGCAGGATGCCGTCAAACAGCTGGTCGAACGGGGTGACGTATTAATTGTGCTTGGAAGCCAGAACAGCAGCAACAGCCGCCGACTAATGGAAATTGGCGCGAGTCGCGGTGTGCCGTCTTACCTGATCGACGGTGCGGTGGAGATGAAGGCCGAATGGTTTGAAGGTGTTGAAACGGTGGTTGTGACCGCAGGCGCAAGCGCTCCGGAAATCGTCGTTCAGCAGTGTATTGACTATCTGCGGTCAAATTTCGGCGCTACTGTTTCGGAAGAACGCCTGAGAGAAGAGAATGTTCATTTCAATCTTCCGCGTGAGTTGCAGCAATTGAAGGTTGAGCAGCGTTTGTGAATGCTTTTCCCGGACAAACAGATCATTCGTCGAACATTGAGGGCATTTGCGCTGGAAAATAATTTCCGAAAGAACCACCTGAAAGAAGGTCCGCTTTTCGGTAACGACGTTGTTTATGAGGGTTCGTGCTGTCATGATTCACGGCCTGCCTGTTTGTACGCCCCGCCCCGTGCTTCGGAATTTCTGATGAGATACCAACGTTTGTTGACTCATCAATTGGCCACCTGTGTGGTTGTCTTCGCCATCATGTGTGGATTGCCCGCTGCTGCCTTTGGTGCCGCATGCACAACGTTCACCAGTGAAGAAGAAGCGCCGGCCGCGACATTCGAATCTCACATACGACCTATTCTGAGCTCTCGATGTGGCAAGTGTCACAGCGAGACCGTTCAGAAAGGTGAACTCAATCTGGCCACCATGTCGGACCTGCGTCGCGGCGGCGAATCGGGCGAATCTCTGATTGCCGAAACCGTCGGCGACAGTTTGCTTTGGATCATGATCGAAAGCGGCAGCATGCCGCCGGAAGGTGAACCACCCCTTGCGAATGACGAGCGGTTGTTGATTCAGCAATGGCTTCGAGAAGGTGCAAAGTCCGCCGAACGAACAGAATCAATCAGGGTGACTCAGCACGACGTGCTGCCGATCGTTTTGCTGCGATGTGCCGCGTGCCATGGTGCTCGCCTGCAGCAGGGTGGTGTCGACATGCGAAGCGTTGCGTCAATGAAAGCGGGGGGGAAGTCAGGCCCTGTGCTGATTGCTGGTGATGCCGGTGCGAGCCGAATGATGGAAAGGATTGAAACCGAAGCCTGTCCGCCGCGAGATCAACTGTTGAAGTATTTCGTCAAACGTCCTTCCGCCGGCGAGGTAGACACGCTTCGAAAATGGATTAATGAAGGAGCCGTTGAATACGACATCCAGCCGGATATTGCGACAAATGAACCGGATCCTTCGGTGACAGATGAAGATCGGACGCACTGGGCGTTTCGCGCACCGGTTACGACCCGAACGGCGACTTCGATTGACGATTTTATTCTGCCAAAGCTCCAGGCGGCTGGCCTGCAATTTTCCCCACGCGCGGATCGGGATACGTTGATTCGCCGCGCCTGTCTTGATTTGACAGGCCTGCCGCCGACCGTTGAAGAATGGCGTCGCTGGAGAGAAATGCAGGACGAAGACTGGTTTTCGCAGCTGGTGGACCATTTGCTGGAATCACCCCGATATGGAGAACGCTGGGGGCGGTACTGGCTGGATGTCGCGGGCTATGCTGATTCTGAAGGAGGTGTTTCAGCGGATCCTGTCCGTGAGGTTGCGTGGAAGTATCGCGACTACGTCATTCGATCATTCAATGCTGACAAACCATATGATCGGTTCCTGCTGGAACAGCTTGCGGGAGATGAATTGCAGGATTGTGATGCGGCGTCTGCCGAAGACGTGACCGAACAGATGGTCGACAATCTGATCGCGACGGGTTTTCTTCGGATGGGTATCGACCAGACGGGTTCCCGGACAATGAACTTCGTACCCGAACGCCTGGGCGTCATCAACGACGCCATTGCTGTCCTGGGTTCTGGTGTGCTGGGACTCACGCTGGAATGCGCTCGGTGTCATTCACACAAATATGATCCCATCCCCCAACGTGACTACTATCGTCTGAAGGCCGTGTTCCAGGGAGCGTATGATGAACATGACTGGCTGACATTCCGAAACCGCGCGATCGAATTCGATACGGCGGCTCGACGCAAACGGGTGGCGGAAGTGAATCCGCCGCTACTGGCTCAGCTCAAGAAGCTGAAGGCTCAGCTGGCCCAGGCCGAAACGGTTGTCAAGCTGCAGTTGCTTCGCGAGCATTATCCGGAACAGAAAGAATCCGATCGGCAGGAAACTCTCCAGGCGCTGAGGATTGCAGACAATAATCGCTCTCTTCCCCAGCGCGTTCTGGTGGAAATGCTTCAATCGGCTGAGATTATCCCGGATCACCTTCAGCCCGAAACGGTAAAGCAGGCAAGAAGACAGGTCGCCGACTTCAACGACCAGATCGAAGCAGTTCAGCTTCGTCTGGAGCCACCGCTCCGCATTCGGGCGTTGTGGGATCGAGGAGAGCCATCTCCCACTTACGTCCTGCGGCGCGGCGAACACGAAAAACCTGGTCCACTGGTAGGGCCTGGTGTGCCCATGGTATTGACGGATGGCAAGACGCCCTTTGTTGTTGAACCGCCATTCCCTGATGGTACCCCGAAGACGGGCCGCCGCCTGGCGCTGGCTCGCTGGCTGGTGCAGCCGAACCACCCTCTCACGGCCCGAGTGATCGTCAATCGTATCTGGTTCCACCACTTTGGTTCAGGCATCGTTCGGTCACTTGAAAATTTTGGTGTGAAAGGTGATCGGCCAACACATCCGGAATTACTGGACTGGCTTGCATTGACGTTTGTTGAGCAGGACGCCTGGCATATCAAGTCGCTGCACCGTCGCCTGATGAATTCCCGTACTTATCAGCAGGCGAGTCTTGTGACCCAGCAGCATCTGGATCTGGATCCTCAAAACCATTTGTTATCACGCATGAACGTCCATCGTATGGATGCAGAAGCGATTCGAGATTCGTTTCTGGCGGTGAGTGGTCGCCTGGACTTGCGAGAGGGTGGCCCGCCGGACTTTATTTCCGTCGATCACGATGGGCTTGTCAGCACAAAGCCAACGGCTGATGGTCATTGGCGTCGCAGTGTGTATCTGCAGTATCGGCGGACAGAAATACCGTCGCTGATGGCGACCTTTGATTACCCCGTCATGGGCCCCAATTGCGTCAATCGAAGTCAATCCACGGTGTCGCTTCAGGCACTGATGTTGTCAAACGGGCAGCAACTGCACCAACTGGCAGCGTCATTTGCCGACCGAATTCTGGAAGCGACGTCGGGGGCCAGTTCGGGATTGGCTGATGAGATCAGTCGCGTGTACCAGATGGCATTGTCACGTCTTCCGGACGACGAGGAAATGGCGCTGGGAATGTCGGCGCTGAAGGAGCTGGAGACAGCGTGGGGCGGGGATCATCGTCGCGCGCTGGCGACGTTTTGCCACACGATCCTGAACTCGGCAGAATTCCTGTACGTCGATTGAATCACGCGGTGTGGATCAGGCGATGTGGATCACGCGGGCTGCCACACCAGAATTTCACCTTTTCCTGGTACGGAAAGATCTCCGGAGTAACGCTGGTAGCAGCCTTCGCTGACGTCGAAGGGAAGATTGATACCATGCTGTTTCAGATGCTGAGCATACAAGTTCATGAAGGTGGGATTGAATTGGTTGGATTCTGCAAAGGTCGGCATCATGGTTAGTGGTTTGAGAGAAATGATGGTGCCACGATTCATCCAGGCCCCAGTACGAATCTCAGCGCCACTCATCAGGACAATGGTGCCACCTTTCATCTGCAATCCGGTGAAATCTTTAGCTGGCCCGCCCAGGACAATGGTTCCTCGGCGCATGCGGAGGCCCACTTCCAGTCCGGCCGATCCATCGACAATGATCAGGCCATTCTTCATTCCCTGCAGCGAACCTCGGTAACCACCACCGATCTGACCGCCGCCGTTTCCGTGGACATGGATGAAACCGTTTTTCATTTCGGCGCCGATCCAGTCGCTGGCATGACCGTGGACTTCGATCCGCCCACCTTTCATATAGGCGCCCAGGTGCATCCCAACAGCACCAAAGACGGTCAGCGAGCCTTTCGTCATTGCTCTGCCGACCCAGCGGAGCTTGGATGTCGTTCCGTGCAGCACCAGATCATCGCTGCCGTCCCCTTCAACGTCAAAGAATTCCTCCAGTGGTACCTGCCGCTTACCGTGGTAGATCGTCAGCTTTCGGATTTCAGCGTTTGAAAGAGGGCAGATGACATCCGGCGAAAGGACCTCTGCTTCGAGGGGAACTGCAGGTTGTTGTTTGAGATGGAAAGTGGTTGGCATCGTTCGATCGAGTGGCTTCCGGAGGGACGAGTTCACGGTACTAAGAACGCTCAGTGTGATCGAGCTCAATCTTACCCGGAAATCGGGGCGAGTAACACATGACATCGCTGGTCTGCCCGATTTGGGGTCGAAGCAGGCCTTGTTTGCTGAAGGTGCCTTTGCTCCCTGCGCATCGTTACGTGGCCTGAGAATTAACGGAGAAACTGAAAATCTGACGGCCAGTCAGGGCTGGTCGGCGACGGTGGTTGCGGCGATGACGTCCACTGTGGCCGCGAGTATCCAGGCACGTCGATGCTCAAGACGTTTGTCCCAGAATTGCAGGTAGTGCTGATAAGCAGGATGGCGGTCAGCCTGTTCTTCGAGCATGTTCCGCGTTTCCGCGACGAGTTCCTTTTCTTCTTCGAGGGTGATCTTTCCGACAAGCACCCGAGTCCGCAGGAAAACGAAGTACGTGTCCAGGACATCGCAACGGCAGTAGTCGTTGATCCTGTCTGCGTGCCCCTGTTCATAGAGCCCCTGAACCTGAGAGCCATCAATGCCCGACTTACCAGGTTTGTCGATAAGATTTGCGAGCATGTTCAGGCCACCGCTGACCCGCACTGCACCAAAGTTGGAAAAAAAATCCTGCAGGTCGATGTGTGTATCCAGGTTGTATCGATTCCGTGACTGTTCAAATGACCGCGAGTCGACATTGAACCAGGCGGGCACACTGATTCCGTATCGAAACGCGCCGAGTTCCAGGACGGGTATGTCGTAACCCCTTCCATTGAATGTGACGAGTGTAGGACGATCGTAGTGTTGCCAGCCCTGCCAGAAACGTCGTGTGATTTCGGATGGTCGAAATTCAGGTGCATCCAGAACTGTCAGATCCCTCAGGCGAAAATCACCGCCGACCTTCGCGACGGCCACGGAAATGGGTTGTACGAAAGTGGGTGGAATGACGTCTCGCCCGGTCGATTCCAAAAGGTCTTTGCGATAACGCTCAACGGCTTCGATGGGTGTCAGTTCTTCATCCGGGTATCGGACGCGTTGTATGAGATCACCATCCCCTACAGCCTCGACATCGAAAATCAGGTATCGAACATCGCTCATTTCTGTTTCTATCCTTACCCTGAATCGCTCTTGCTGCGAATTCGAACCAGCGATTTGCTGTCCGCTTTCAATTCCTCGGCGTGTTGTGTCCAATGCTGACGATAAATGCGTCTCGAGGCAATCGAATGGGCTGTTTGCAGCGAGTGAATTGCAAACCCAACCAGCGTACGCTGAAAAATGGTCGTTCGTTCGCTCCAAACTGAATGTACTCCACCGTTCCTCCCCAACCGTCAACCATCGCATGTCTGATAACCGCCCCAATAACACATCCCCCTCCATGCCGGTGGATCAACTGGAAGAACAGGCTATCCGCGGTCTGACCGTCGCGTATCAGCGCATGCGTCATGAAATCGGGAAGGTCATCATTGGTCAGGATGATGTGGTCGATCAGTTGCTGATTGCCATGTTTTCCAGAGGTCACTGTCTGCTGGTGGGGGTCCCGGGACTGGCCAAGACACTGCTTTGCAGCACGATCGCTTCCATACTTCAATTGTCGTTCCGACGCATTCAGTTTACCCCCGACCTGATGCCTTCAGATATCACCGGAACCGATGTGCTGCAGGATGATCCGGAGACGGGGCGTCGAGTCTTTCAGTTTATTAAGGGGCCGCTGTTCACAAACGTGTTGCTGGCAGATGAAATCAACAGAACGCCCCCGAAGACTCAGGCAGCCCTGCTCGAAGCCATGCAGGAGCGTCATGTGACTGTGGGCTCTGAAACCTACGCTTTGCCCGAACCTTTCTTCACTCTGGCGACCCAAAACCCAATCGAACAGGAAGGAACCTATCCACTGCCCGAAGCACAGCTGGACCGCTTCATGTTCAATGTGGTTGTGAGCTACCCCACTGCTGCTGAGGAACTGCGAATTCTGAAACAGACAACCGGTGCTGACAAACCCGAGGTCAATCCGGTGCTGACAGGGAAGCAGATTCAGGCATTGCAGGAAGTTGTTCGGCGAGTACCCTGTGCCGAATACAATTTTGTCTACGCCCGCGACATCGTTCGGGCCACCCGGCCTGGCGAACCGGAATCTCCGCCGTTTATCAAAGAACTCATTTCATGGGGAGCTGGTCCTCGTGCCGGTCAGTTTCTGATACTTGGCGCACGGGCTCATGCGCTGCTGCAGGGGCGGTTTCACGTCACAACGGACGACATCAAAGCCGTTGCAAAGCCCGTGCTTCGGCACCGCATCATGACGACGTACGCCGCAGCCAGTCAGGGCATCACACCGGATACGGTGATCGACCGTCTATTGAAGTTCGTTCCCGTCGAGCTTCACGAACGCGCCCGCCGGAAAGTGCAGCCAGGCTGATTTCGGAGAGAAGGAAGTCCGTCAGTCGAACCTGTGATCGCAAGTGTATTGACGATCCGTCAGCCATCCGTGAAGTTGGCGACATCGGTAAAACCGGTGATGAAAGCGACTGCAGAGGACGTGAGGCTTTCGCGTTGAAGAACCACGCGGCGGCTGAGGTTCTCAGGCCGGGCCGGGAATCGATGAGGTTGCCGGAGTCGTCGTTCAGATGGTCGACAGCCTAATCATCCATCGGCATGGGATCGATCGATTCGCCGTTGTCGATTTCGATGCGACAGTCGGGCAGACTCTGAATAAACAGTCGGCCGTACGGCTTCGTCAAAACCCGGGGATCGAGAATGACGACGCGTCCGGAATCCTCACGATGTCGAATCAACCGCCCGAAGCCCTGCTTCAGCTTGATCACCGCTTCCGGGATCTGATATTCCTGAAAGGGGTTGCCACCGCGTTCCCGGATTTTTTCGAGTCTTGCTTCCAGAAGTGGATGATCCGGCACACTGAAGGGAAGCCTGGGGATAATGACATTCTGAAGTGCGTCCCCCGGAACGTTCACACCCTGCCAGAAACTATCCGTCCCGAAAAGTACGGCTCGCGGATCGTTTCGAAAGCGGTCCAGCATGGCTGATCGTTGCAAACCCCTGCCCTGACAATAAAGGGTCATGTCGTTGTCAGCGAACCAGCCCGCCAGTCGCTCGGCACAGAACTGCATCATGGAATAGCTGGTAAAAAGGACAAATGCCCGGCCATTCGTTTCCTTTAGATGTCGCTGCATCCGCCGGCAGCACTCCTGTTCGAATGCTTTGGCGTGGGTTGCAGGGTCCGGCATGCCGGACGAGAGGATCAATCTGGCCTGGTGACGATAATCGAAGGGGCTTCCCAGGCGGATGTCATTGCCATCGGTCAGTCCAATGCGGGACCGGAAGAATCGGAAATCTTTCGAACCGGTGGCCAGGGTCGCACTGGCAAGGATCACCGACGGAACTTCATTAAACAGCTGATCCCGGAGAATCGCACCCACTTCAACCGGCGCGCTCATCAGCGTAATGCGTTGTTTGGTGGTCCCTGACCGATCGACCCAGTAAACGCTGTCGGTGGTACGTTGCTGTGCCCATGCCGCAATTGTCTCGGCCATCATCATGCAGCGGTTTCCAGCCGATGCCAGTTCAACCTGATCTCCTTCATTGACCATGCGTTCGCTGGCCAGCAGGATCATCTGTCCCAGCTTTCGCAGTTCTGCGGTCAGATCATTCGGTATGTCGACTGGGCGATCGAGGCGACCGTTGGATCGACTGAATCGTCGTGACCAGTCATCAACCGCGTAGAAGTACGTCTGAGCATGATGCTGAACGCGACGAACCTGTTGTTGGGCATCATTGAGTTTGTGAACGATCAGGATGCCGCGTTGGGACCGATCGTTATAGAGCTTGTTCAGCAGGTAGTCGACCTGGCCTTCTGAAATGCTGAATCCCAGATGATCTGCTGCGACGGATTCGATCGTGTGTGCTTCGTCAAAGATGACGGTGTCATAATCGGGCAGAATACTGGCACCGTCACGTCGGAGTGAAAGGTCCGAGAAAAACAGTGCATGGTTGACGATCAGTACGTCAGCATTCCAGACGCGGCGTCGAGCTTTGTAGTAAAAACAGTCGTTGTGCGAAGGGCATTTCTTGCCCAGGCAGTCACCGTGATCACTGACGACATCATCCCAGACTTCGGGCTGCGGCCGAAACGACATATCAGCGCGGCTGCCGTCTGTGGTTTTTTGAGACCACGCAAGGATCTGTGAGAGGCTGCGTTGTCCATCGCCATCGAACATGGTCCGCTGGCTGCTGCGTTCTCTGGCCTTGGCCAGACGTCGAAGACTGATGTAGTTGCCACGTCCTTTGACCAGCACTGCAGAAAACTCTGCGGGAAGAACTGCTTGTAAAAAAGGGATGTCCTGCTGAATCAACTGTTCCTGCAGGCTGATCGTGTGTGTGGAAATGATGACACGATGTTTCCTGTCTTCTGACATCGATGCGTGCTGGGCTGCCAGAATCGCCGGAACAAGATAGGCGAAGCTCTTGCCAACGCCAGTGCCGGCTTCAGCGATCAGATGTTTGCGACGTCGAATCGCGTCGTAGACAGCTTCTGCCATATCGAGCTGTTCGGTACGTGATTCGTATGCTGCCAGTCGCCTGGCAATCAGGCCCTGATCACCAAGCACGTCGCGAACGGAGAAGATTTGATCCGTCATTCGATTGCCTGATCGGCGCCTTCCGTTTCCGCGTCCATCAGAAGCTGATCAGCAGTGACAAATTTATCAGTCAACAAGTGAATCATTGCAATCACGGTCGGTTGTGAATTGCCGTCTTCCAGGGATGCAGCAGAATGAATCTCCATCGCCCGATCGAACGTAACCGGGTTTTCCAGCGCGACGCTCACGGCGGTTGCCAGCGAACTTGTTGAGCCGTTTGGTAGATGATTCATCTGCGAATGAAGAACATCGTTCATCAATAAGAGTGAGTCGCCCGGGGCCATCGTGACAGCTACGTCGGTGTCCATCGGCGTGAGAATACCCAATAGATCGCGATTGCCGTCTTGAGCCCCCTCCCCCTCCTGCTTCAGTGTGTGGTGATAAACACCAAACGCCCCAGTGCCGTACACCATAACCTGAGTGCCTGCCTCATTGAAGACGGCAACGACAACAGATTCAAAATTCAGCGGAGCCATCCTTGCCTGTGCCAGACTGAGTGCAGCATGAACACTGCTGGCCATCGCCAGTCCAGCCTGAATTGCTGAGAGGAAATTGCTGACGATGGTTGTGCTGTCGAGCGCTGAAGCAAGCGTGAACACAGTGGCAAAACGAACACCATGCGGGCTGACCCGGCTCCCGGAATAGACTCTCTGCTGCGCAGCTGGCGCGGTGAATGCGCGAAAGACGGTTCGAAATCCACTTCCGGAAAGCATATTTGCACTTGCTGGTCGAACTTCGTGATCTTCTCGCCCGCGTTGACCAGCCCTGATCATCACTCTCAGAGCAAATGCCGTTACGTGTCCCAGTACGGCAAGGCATTCGAGATCTCTGGGCTGAAATGGCTGGTTCTTGCGGCTGGTTTCCAGCTGAATGACCGAATGACACTGGTTGTCGCAATCCAGCATGGGCAGGCACATGATGAACCGGTGAGAAAGGTCCTCCATTCGTGGCGACGACAGGTCAGACAGATTCCACTCGTCCACATACAGGACGGCGTTGCGAGTCGTGGCGGCGTAGGTGATCAGCGGCACACAGAGGTAGTTCAGATCATTTTCGTATCGACTCTTCGATTGAAGAACACGGTAGCGGTCAGAATTCAGTGGAGTATGGACGACCGTAATGCGTTCCGTCGCCGGAATTTCAAGAAACAGCAGGCGAGAGAATCGGCTCAGTAAGTCTGTTGGATTTTCCGAACTGCATAGTTCTCGGATTGTGTTGAAGGTCGATTGAAGCTTGCGAGTGGCTTCAGCGGCAATAATGGGCGCAGATTCTGTGAGTGACATTGCCACCTGAACGGTGATGCGGGAATCGCGAACCCCTTCGCCGGCTTTCGCGGTCAACACAAGATCGCCACTCTGAACGATCTCCCTGTAAATGGACGAATCACCAGTCATGCCGTCCTTGACTTCAGTGGGGCCGACGGCAAATCCAACGCCGCTTTCCGATTCCTCATCCAGAACAGACCCGGTGAGATAGATGAACTGGATCGTCGAGAAACTGAGCAGGTCACCATTGCGCAGCACCTGACGGTCGTGAAGACGATAACCGTTCAGGGAGGTCCCGTTGCGGCTGTTGAGGTCCAGCAGGAAGTGGCGCCCCGCATCGTTTTCGATACGCGCATGGGTACGGCTCACTGCCTGAGACGAGATCACCAGATCGCAGTGTTCGTCCCTGCCAATCAGGATGGCTGAGCCTCGTAATTCAACTGTGCGACCGCGCTCTCCATTGGAGATCTCCTGAAGAACAGCCATTACGAACGCACTTTCCGTGGGAGTATCATCGCGGTGTTTGAAACTTAAAGTGCTGTTGAAGCGGGACGCTACTTCTTTTTTCGTTTTCTATTCGGATGGGGAACATCATCGGGTAATTCTCCGGCCATTGGCGGAGTTTCAAAAAAGGCACCGTCATCAATTGTCCGCGGGTCTCTGGTACTGGTGAGCACTTCCATCAACTGGTTGTTCAAACGTTGTCGAGTCTGTTCATACGCAGGATCCGCAGCAACGTTGACAACCTGATGAGGGTCTTTCCGCAGGTCGTAGAGTTCTTCACGTGGTCGCTTACCATACGCCATACTGTAGATCTGTTTCCACATGGGATCGTCCCGATTTGTAACTAACCATGCCTTTGTTGGACCTGCGTCCTCATCCGGGAATGTTACAAACGTGGATTCCGTAAGTTCCTCCACTGTAGGGGGAGTATTTGACCCCAGATTGTAGGGATCTCCCATAGGGTTCCGATCGGGCTTGAAATTGATGATGTACAGGTAGTCGTTGGTTCGAAGGGCTCTTTGGGGGTAAGGCAGGTAGCCAGCGCGTGCCATCTCCACGTGGCGCTCACGCCCGGTGACGACCCAGGTTCGATTCCTGTCAACCAGTCCGGATTCTGACGAAGAGAGCGTGGGCCACAAAGATCTGGCCGTCATCACACTGGGAATTTCGACACCGGCCGACTCAAGAAAAGTCGGCGCCAGGTCGGGTAGATTGACAAAATCGTCGACAACTCGATTCCCGGGCACTCCGGGACCGGCGATTGCCAGAGCGACAGAGGTCCCGAAGTCGTACAGATTGCATTTTCCATGCGGAAATCCAGGCGCGCCATGATCACCGCTGATGACAATCAGCGTGTTGTCGTAGAGATTTGCTTTCTTTAATTCTTCCAGAAACACACCGATGGCTGCATCAAATGCCTGGGCCTCGCCCAGATAGTCGGCCAGATCCTCGCGCACTTCGGGAACATCTGGAAGAAAAGGCGGCATTTTTCCCTTGAGGTCATCCGGCTCAATGTTCCACAGCTTCTTCCCGGATCCCTTGATCCATTTTCTGTGGACGTTGGTTGGACCGTACCAGAATGCGAATGGTGATTCGGATTCCCGGTCCTCAAGGAACATCTGGAAATTCCGGCGGACCTCGTTTAGTACCGACTGTTTTGCGTCTTCCAGCTCTGTTCCTTTTGCGACCATGCTGGTCACAGTCTGGGAGAACTGATTGACGCGGCCCCCAGCCTTCTGATACGAAAATTGCTGCCCGCCGAATGGAGCGTCGGCAGGGGTTCCCGGGCTCCAGACTTTGTACGATTTACCAATGTGGTACCCGGATTCCTTCAGAAGCAATGGCCACGCGGGTATTGAACTGTCCCAGACGGCTCCCTGCAGAATGGCTCCTCGACCCGTACGCCAGAAGTATTGCCCGGACAGAAGTGAGCTCCGGCATGGGGTACATGAGGGGGCATTGACGTGAGCATTTCGGAACAGAACGCCGCGTTTCGCGACGGCATCGAAATTTGGCGTACTAATGACGTCGTTGATTCCGGGGCGACCGTCTTCTTTTGAGTAAATCCCTGCGTAACGCCCCCAGTCGTCCGCGAACAGGAAGAGAATATTCGGGCGATCTGTTTTTGGCTCCGCAGCCGTCAGTACTGCGGGCAAACAGGTGATCAGGGCTGCCATAAGAACGGTATGGCGCAGAGCAGAACGGTTTAGAACAGCAGTCATCCAGGATCTCCTGGCAGCGGATTACGGTTCGACACCCTCAAAACAGGGACCGCATCTCCGAACCAAATGAACAGAAAGGCAATGTTGGAACTCTGTCAAAACGCGGCCCATTCAGCAAGTCCCGGGAAGATCATCATGGGATTGCGAGCCGTATTGCCCGTGGATCCATTGAGGAAAGGCCGTCAAAAATATTTGTAACAGATCTAAAGGGTCTCCGCTTAGCTCAGTATCAACAACACTGGGGAACGCAAGAGACCGGCAGACTTGCGAGACCCTTCTTTCAAACATGCCGGATCTGGAGAAGAGAAATGCTGAAGCGAATCCTTTTTGCAATGTTGCCAATGGCCATGGTTGTCGCAAACGTCAACGCGGACGACAACGATCTGAACATCGATGTTGCGTCGATTGCTGATGCTGATGTGAACGTCCTCGACACCGCACTCGACGTTGATGTCGATCAGTTGACCGAAGACGCGGGCACCGAAAGTGGCACGGACGCGGTGGAGGCATGCTTCCGGAGAATGGGTTACTCGTGTGGTGGATGGGGTTACCGAAATCACTGCTGGAACTCCTGCTACCGAGGCTGGAACTGCTGCCAGCCATACTACAACTACACGAGCTACTACTGCTACCGACCGCTGTACACCTGCAGCTACGTCGCGACACCCGTCTACAACTACTACTGGGGTTGTCACTAACAGCTGGCTGCAGGGCTCAGGAAGGCGACGCGTCTGACGGGTTGCTGGATCGGCCCTGTAACCAAGCCTGCTCAGCCGAGAACTCGGCGTTTCAAGCGAAGCCCGGCGAACTGCGTATGCGGCCGCCGGGCTTTCTTCGTTTCGCCGTCTGTTTGCTATCTGGTTCTGATACTTCATTCGTTGTTTTACGTCCTTTAAATCCAGGAGCCTGTCATGCGACTCGCCAATAAATGTTTTTCAATTGTGATCCTCGGATGCATGGCGGCCGCCGGCAACGAGGCCGCTATTGCCCAGATGCCGGGAGATTCGGGAATGCCGCCAGCCGGGCAACAGATCCCTGGCACCACAGCCATCACATCTGGTCCAGACGTCAGTCCGACAACGACCAATCAGGTGAACCAGCCAGTGGTTTCACCGGACGTTGTCCATTCAAATCGTTCGGATCAGGTTCTGGGTATCCCTTCGTCCTATTGTGGACATGTGATTGACCTGCTGATGAGAAACCGCATGCGACAGCAAATGGGTGTCGGCGGCGAACAGCAGCAAGTGCTCATGCCTCAATTTTCAGTACCAGTGTCGGTTGGAGATCTCTCGGTTCAGTCCGTCCAACTAGTCTCGGAAGGAACCCCTGACTGTGGACCGGTGATCCAGGTGACAATGCACAACAACAGCCAGGTACCGATCGGGAATTTTCGAGTCTCGGTTGTGGCAGTGCTGGGGACCATCCACGTGCATTCGCCCAGTGCGACAACGTTCGTTCATCGAATGGAACCCTGTGAACACCAGCAGTTGCAGATTCAGCTGCCAGCCTCAGCGATGAATATGCCGTTGGGTTCACAGCCGTTGGGTTCACAGTGGAGTCCGTTTGACGTGTTGGTCGTCGCTGTGGACAGCTTTGACGAATTGATCGAAAGTGACGAACTGAACAATGTGCAGATTCTCCGTCGATCAGAACTCCAGCCTGTTGTGGTCACAACAACGCAAGTGACACCAACTGCACCGGGGACAGGTGAATTGAATACCGTCCCGAATGCTGCGGCACCCGATCAGGCGCAGCCGAGTCCACCTGCGATCGACAGTATCGACGTCGACAAGCTGAATCTGGGGGACGCGGAGTCAGCCGCTTTATTCCGTAGGTGAAAGCCGCCGGTCGTTGTTTTTCTGAAGACGGGATGAGCCCTCGGCTGCGGTCGTGGGCTTTCTTACTTACCAGCGACGTGTTTCAGGTACTCGCCGTATTCATTGGGGAATTGACTGGACAGAGCGAGCAGCTGTTCACGCGTGATCAGTCCCTTCCTCCAGGCGATTTCTTCCGGACACGAGATCTTTAAACCCATTCGCTTTTCGATCGCCGCAACAAAATTTCCCGCGTCAAGCAGGGAATCGTGTGTACCTGTATCCAGCCACGCAAAACCTCGCGACAGGATTTCGACGTGAAGCCGGCCGCGAGCCATGTATTCCCGATTGACGTCTGTGATCTCCAGCTCTCCTCGCGCGGATGGCTTCAGGTTTTTTGCGATGTCAACGACTTCGTTGTCGTAAAAGTACAAACCTGGAACAGCAAAATTAGATCGAGGCTGCCTGGGCTTCTCTTCCAGTGAAATGGCTTTGCCGGTCTTGTCGAACTCGACCACACCATAGCTTTTGGGATCGCGAACTTCGTATCCGAAAATCGTCGCGCCGTGTTCAAGCGATGCAGCGCCCATGAGAGTGCCCTGAAAGCCCCGGCCGTAAAAAATATTGTCGCCCAGAACGAGAGCGACATGATCGTCTCCGATAAAATCGGCTCCAAGAATGAAGGCTTGTGCCAGACCGTCCGGCCTGGGTTGTTCGACATAAGTGAATGCCATTCCCCAGGCCGAACCATCTCCCAGCAGCTTTCGGAAACCCGGAAGATCCCGATGTGAGCTGATGATCAGCACTTCCCGAATGCCCGCCAGCATCAAAGTTGACAGTGGGTAGTAAATCATCGGTTTGTCATAAACGGGGGCCATTTGCTTGCTGATCCCAAGTGTCAGCGGGAACAAGCGGGACCCTGTCCCTCCTGCCAGAATGATTCCTTTGGAGAAGTAGCTCATGAGAACACGTACCGTTTGAAAGAAGGGGAAACAGGCAGCAATTCGGCATCATTTCGCCGTCAACACAACAAACACAACCTTCCATACGAAATCGGCCCCGTATTTCTGAACCGATCCGTGTTCAGGGCAGATCCGAAATCGCAGTGTGATGACGGGACTGGCCAGTTCAAACCGGCCCACACACCTGGCTGGAGTCCGGCAGAAACTGCCGAAATGCCCTAGCCTGAGTCCCGTGATTTGCATATCTTGCCATGGGCTCAGCAGAATCGCTGCCTGTGTTGGTGCAGGCAGGTCCGTTTGTCCTGACATCTTATCTCAGGATTCTTCGGCGAATTTGCTGCATTGGGATACTGTTTTTGCCTGGTGGCCGACGTGAAGTTTGTCGGCATCCTTTTTCAATGCAGGGAGGCATTGATGTCTGTAATCCGATTCTTACACTCCGATCACCTTCGCCTGGCTTCGCCATTGTCCGGGCTTGCCGATTGTCCGGACTGGCTTCGTCGGGCGGCTGCCTCTGCCGTGCGGCGATCCGTGGTCAGTCTCTTCGAAACTGCGGCGGCCGCCCGTTGCGACTTCCTTCTGATTGCTGGACGATTGACCGAATCGGAACAGGATCTTGATGCTGCCGTTCGCTGGCTGCTTCCCCATGCCGAACAGTTGCGCGGGGCGGGCATTCAACTGGTGCTGACTGGCTACAAACGCAGCGAACAGGCGGCCCTGCTGCCATTGGGGGCTATTCTGTGTGAGCCGCACGACGTGATTGAGGTATGGAAGAATCCGCACAACGAAATTCAGCACCATGTGCACGCTGTTCGTTCATATCGCGACTCGTCCGGCCATGCTGCGGGACTTCGAAGGACGGACAGGTCGTTCTGGCTGGAGAACCACACACAAAACTTCGAGACACCAGAGCGGTCCAACAGGGTGGCGGGAACCGGGGAACTGCGTTATGTGACGGTCTCCGGGATCAAGGCCAGTCCATCGCCCGGGGCTGCGGGGTCGGAACGGCTTTCTGGTGAGACTGCGACCGGGTACTCCACGGCGCGATCTCTTACCGTCACTGCCGGTGCGCCACAAGCTGTTGGCCCATCCGAACAGGGCGTTTTTGGGTGCCGCATTGTCGAGGCCGACACGATGCACCAGACATTGACGGCGCGATTCTGCGAAACAGATACGTTCCGATTTGTTCGGGAGACGATCAACAGCAGGCAACCCATGACATCGGCGGGGCTGGTTTCAAAACTCGCCGAATGCAGCCGTTCATTGACCAGTACAACGGGCAGAACACTTGTCATCGACTGGGTTGTTGATGGGTTGTTTCAGTCGGAAAATCGAAGACTTGGTGATCTGGACGAAACGTCACTACTGAAAGAGCTCCGCAATCAGATGCAGGCCGGGCATTCCGGAATCTGGCCAAGACGAATTCAATACAGCAGTGATGCGGCGTTCACTGCGGCCCCAGGAAGCTCACTGGCCGTTCAGGAGTTTCTGAAGGTATCGGCCGAACGAAACAACCTTCACGAAAACACTTTTGCCTCCGGAACAACAGAACTGATCCGCGGACGACATTCTGGTGCTGACACGGTGACGGGGCTGAACCTGCTGGCCCGTGTTGCATAGCCCGCGGTCGCAGCATTCGTTCCTGACGACATTCAACATATTGCGAAGGATGAGCCAAACTTATGTACGTTCAAGATCTGAACCTGAATCGCTTTGGAACATTGTCGGATATCCATCTGAATCAACTGTCACAAGGGATTACTGTTTTCTGGGGCCCCAATGGTTGTGGAAAGACCACGGTCGTACAATTTGTACGCGGATTACTTTCCGGCTTTCATGATGCCTCGGCGTTCAGTAACTCTTCGGTAGCCGAGGGTGGATCGCTTCGCTTCCGTTCGGGTTCCGGCCTTTACGATCTGAACCGAACGCGACATGTGGCGGGAGCAGAATCGTTCCGGGTGACAGAGCTGCCTGCCGGCCAGTTGGCCCCGCGGCAGGACAATCACCTTCCGGCATGGGTCAATGCCGACGTTTTTCGTGAAGTCTTCAGCGTGGGTTACGACGAGGCTGACCGCTTCGATCTGCTGACGCGACTGTGCCTTGATTCCGGCATGGGGACAATGTCACTGGAAAGCGAAATTCGATCGACCGAACTTGCACTGCAGCAGGCGATCAGCGAGCGAGACGGCTATGGCGCACAGGCGGGCATTGCCCAACGCATTGCAGAACTTCGCCGCAAACAGAATGGTTTACAGGATGAGCTCGCTCGACTTCGCCGCCCCGCTGCAGACCTGCCCGAACGAATTCAGGCGCTGATTCGTGAGATTGAGGGCCTGACGGCATCGATCGATCGGATTGACGTGCGTCTCCGAGAGCTGGATGCAGAGATTGACCGACTTGAAAAACTTCTGATAGAGCTTCGTCGCCGCAACACGCTGCCGCTGGATCGGGAAGCGATCGAGGCGCGAATTCGGACGCTCTCGTCGCGGCTGGATCGTTGGCGATCCATTCGCGAAAGCATCGCGCGTGAAACAAACGTTGCGCATTTCAGCAGCGAAACCGATCTTCGCCCGCACGACTCTTTGTTGTCGGTGCGGGCGCTTGTTGCGCGGCTGGAAGATCGTGTTCAGAGTCTTGCCGGCACCAGTCGGGAGGGTCAGTGGACGGAATCGGACTGGAAGCGTGAAGCGTCAGCAGTCCGCCAGCTGCAGGCGGAAACAGCAACGCTTTGCCGGTACCTTTCGCAGCATGAAAACGCGGTGGCGATGCATGAAGAATCACTTGAACAGCTGTTTGCTGAACGTAGTCTGACGAACGCGTCGCAAATGGAACTGCTCATTCAGGAACGCATTGCTGCCTTGCGAGCGGAGCTGAATCGATCAGACGATGTCCTGGCAGATGCTGCCATCCCGGTTTCTCCGGATCCCTGCCGCCATTCACTGCACCAGGATGCCTGGTCTTCTCCGCATGCTTATGGGACCCGGCTGCGGTCAGAAGACGATGTTGAATCAGAGCTGACTCGACTGCGTGCGGAGCGAACCCGACTGGTCGCCGACAGGGGTCAGCACGAAGAAACCCGGCATACTCGCCGTGCACTGCTGGAACGGCTGAGGAGCGAGCTGGCTGCAGCAGCAACACTGGAGCAAATCGACATGCTCCGCAGTCAGATTGCTGAAATCGACGCTCAGATTGAACTGCTGGAAGATCGCAGACGACAGCTCGATCACACCGAACGCAATCTGCGAGAAGTGATTGAACGACTGAAGGCTCGTTGCCAGCCCAGAGTTCTTGAACTGGCAACCGTCTATATCCGACGATTGACTGATGGACAGTGCTCGCAGTTGCTGTTGTCATCATCGCCCGGTCCGCAAATCATGGTTGCTTTCACAGACCGACCCGAACCGCTCAGCATTTCGCAGCTGAGTCGTGGAACTCGCCATCAGGTGGCTCTGGCACTGCGGCTTGCTCTGATCAGGGTGCGCAGTGAAACGAATTCACACGTGCCACTCATTCTGGACGATGTGTTTATCACCTCGGACGATGATCGGGCAGAAGCTGTTGTGGAGCTGCTGACGGAATTCGCAAAAGCAGGTCAGCAGATTGTGTTCTTCACATGTCAGAAGGATGTGCGAGATTTATTTATCCGCTTCCATGCAGACGTCCGGACGTTTGGGAACCGAGTTGTGCCGCCTGCACCTCAGCCGGTTTTGAAGGCTTACGTGGAAGAAGTTCGGCCGGTTCGAATGGTCGTGCCGGAACCGGTCGTCGTACCGCCTCCCGCTCCAGAAGCTGTCGTGGTTCCATCACCACCAGTGGCATCCACGCCCAGTGTTCCCGGAAGCACAAACTGGTTGTTTTATCTGGAAGTCGATCACGGGATTGATGACCTTGCTGGCGTGACCCTGGCAGAGCTGGAAGCCTTGCGAGCTGCGGGGATTCATCAGATCGACGATCTGTTGCAGCGGACGGTTTCTCAGTTGAATGATACTTTGCAGCAGGCGGGATATTCGGTTGCAAGCGAACGCCTGCAGGCGTTTCGGGGTCAGGCCGAATTGACTTGTCGCGTACCGATGCTTCGACGCAGCGATGCTGCTCTTCTGTTCGCAGCGGGAATCCGTTCCGTGGACGATTTGAAGTCGATGCGGCCTGAGACGGTTTACGATCGAATTGTGGCCTTCCAGCGTTCTGAGGCAGGCAGCCGCTTTCGGCGGGCCGGCCGATTAATTGATCGCCAACAGGCGATCAACTGGGCGCGATGGGGCCAGCATGCCCGATCGCTGTCAGAAGCGCGAGCTCAGCGTTCACGGTTCAGTCACCGAAGTTCGACACGCATCGCCCGAACTCCGGATAGCCAGGACGACGCTCAGCGGCTGGTTCGTCGGGACCGGATTCGTCAGGCATCTTCCACATCACGTCGCAGGCCGCTGCTCAGTACCGATCGCGATGTGAATCAGCGTCGGGCACGTCGGCTGGCTCGCCGCCGCCGTCTGGCCGCTCAATCGCGATCCATGCGCACGGGTTCTGAGAGCACACAGAGGGGAGATCAGGCACGAGAAACACAACGCGATGCCGGAAGATCTTCGGTCCGAACGACAACTGACCGCACTGCGGTGATTGAACGTCCAGTGATGCTGGCCAATGTCGAGGGCAAGGATCTTCGCTTCTTTCTGAGTCGATCGAGCGATGTCGAAGCAGCCCCGTCCATCGGTCCCCGGACTGCGGAAAGTCTCTACGCTCTTGGAGTTCGGACTGTTGACGACCTCTTGACGATCAGTGCAGAGACTCTTGCGATGCAGATGAATCATCGTCGTATTACCGGCTCGGTCATCGAATTGTGGCAGGCTCAGGCGCGGCTTATGTGCCAGGTTCCGGAGCTTCGTGGACACGATGTGCAGATACTGGTCGCGTGCGGAGTGCTGAGTCCGGAAGATTTGTCTCACCGGGTTCCGGAAGAGCTGCTTTCGGTTGTCGAACCATTTGCGAATTCACGGGAAGGTGAACGCATCATTCGCAATGGCCGCAAGCCGGACCTGGAAGAGGTGAGTGACTGGATCCGATGGGCGGGAAGTGCCCGAGCGTTTCGTGCTGCGTAGGCCTGATCCACACGCGCGGGCGTGACCGAACAGAATGACGTCGTACCAGAATGACGCCTTAAAAAAATGACGTCTGTATCAGGGACGTCTGTATCAGGGACGCCTGTATCAGGGACGTCTGTATCAGGGACGACAGTAGTGGATATTCGCGCCATCAGGAGCTCGACTGCTTGCTGCAGTCGGGCTTTTTTAAGCATCCTGCCAACCGGGGCTGCCTCATGTACAAAAACATAACTCGCCTGTTTCATTCGTTATCCGGGGTAAGGATGCTGGTGCTGATTCTGCTTGCGGGTTTAATCGACTCAGGTACCCGCCAGAACTGGGCGGATGAACGTCAGGAAGGCACTCCGCGATATTCGATTGAGTTCGACGTGCTGACTCAGCCGCTGCCAAATTATCGGATTCAGGCCCAGAAATGGGGCCGCGTGTTTCAGCAACTGGGCCTGAATGTAAAGTTCAGAGACGGACGACCTGGCGAAAGAACCCGCGTCGAGAACGTTGACCGTTCCGTTGGTCTTACCGCTTTGATCGTCGGTATTATGGAGCCTGACGGGCGAATTCTCGTCCGGGATCAGAAGTTCAGCATGACCGCCCCGGCCCCCCTTGTGGATATGGTTGAGCAGGTTCGTGTCTATGGCGCGGCGGGTCCCCCGGATCAAAATCCGACGTGGGGGCTAACCGATGAACAGTTTGCTTTTGTGACACGTCTGCTGGCTGAACCAGTCGCCGAACAGATCGAAACGCGCAGTGCCGTCGAAGCAATCGAATCCATGGAGTTGTCACCGGTCTTTCAGCTGAGGTTCGCAGACTCTGCGAGAGAAGCGGCTTTGACGCAGGCCGGAAATGACAAAATCAATGAGTTGCCGATGCAACTGACAGGAATGTCACGCGGAACCGCTCTTGCCGTCATTCTTTCGCAGTACGGCCTGGGATTTCGAACGCTCGCATCGCAGCAGCCAGGGAAATACGTCATTGAAGTGCATGCCGGGGGTGAAGACGACAACCTTTGGCCGGTCGGCTGGAAGACGAAGGAACCGTTAATTTCTGTGATGCCGGACTTGTTTAAGTCCATCGATTTTGAGCTCGATGCGGTGGAATTTGATGGTCTGGTCGAGGTCATCGCGGAACGAATCCATCTGAAACCATTTTATTCGTCCTGGGAGCTGAAGGCGGCTGGTATCGACGTGGGCTCACTCCAGTACTCCCGCAAACGCGACCGTCTGTCGCCATATCGAATGTTTCAAACGCTTGGGGACAAATTCAACATGGGGCTTGATGTGCGGTGCGATGAAGCCGGACAATGCTTCCTGTGGGTATCAACAGCGAATGAATCTCGTGCATTTCGTCAGAGATTTGCTCACGTGATCCCCGGGCGCCAATAATCTCCCTGCAACTTTACGAAAAGGCCCTGTTATGTTCCCGCCAGGCGAATTACTGATAACCGGACTGTTCAGTGTGGCCAATGTCTTTCTGACCACCGGGCCGCTTGTGGACGATGCGAAGAAAGTCGTGGCTTCGGCCGTCGTCGTTCAGGCTGAAGAGCCAGATGCTGATCAGCCTGCTGAGAAAACCGAGAAAAGCCAGACCAGGCAACTACGAATCCGCGCAGAGAAGCAGGAGAGGGAAGGCGGAACCAAAACCGTTCCGCTCATCGAAGCAAAGCCGGGGAGAATCGAAGTCCGTGTCATTCATTCAGAATCTGGTGACAAAGCGGAAAACCCACAAGCAACAGATGATGTAACTGAAGATTTCCAGAACGAGGTCCGTGAACTGCGCAAAAAGCTTGTTGATGCCATCAGAAACGATCGGCCTGATGAAGCGGAAGAGACTAAGAAACGCCTGTTGAATGCGATGAAGCGTCAGGCTGAGCAGCAACAAAATCCCGGCCACGAAATGCGAGTCATTGAGATCCGTCGTTCGAGCGAAGATCCCTCGGGTGAAGAAATTGTTGTTGAGGAAGAACGGGTCATCAGGGCAGCAGGGGAAACCCCGGCGAAGAGACTGCCGGAGATTGCGGAAGCTCAGCGTGCGCAGCTCCTTAAGCGACGGGCAGAACTGGAGGCTCGGGAAAAACACCAGAATGAGATCGCTCATCACGAACAGGAAATGGCCAATCACCGACGTGAACAGGAACGACGTGAACAAGAAGGGCGTGAACGAGAACAGATGGAGCGAGCACGTCTGGAGCGGGAACAGATGGAACGCCGCCGTCATGAAGCTGGTCACGAACCTCGTCACGAAGGAGATAGTCCGGATCAGATGATGCGTCGAATTCATGCGTTGCATGAGGCGGCCGAACGACTGCAACAGGGCGGCCTTCAGGACATGGCTCACCAGCTGCGGCAACAGGCGGCAGAAATGGAGCGCATGTTTGATCGTATGCAGCATCGGAATGGCGGACCGGACCATCCACCGGTCGAGGCCATTCACCATTTGTCGGAACAGATCGAACAATTACGCGGCGAAGTGCGTGAGCTCCATGAAAAACTCGAAAGACTGACTAACATGCTCGGCGAAGCGCGTACTCGCTGAACAATGCCCAATCGAATCGGCCGCAAATGAATCTGTCTCTCCGGGAACTCCGTCATGCTCGATGACGCCAACACACTGCTCATTCTTGGGGTGGTGCTTGTGGCTGGCACACTTGGCGGAGCGGCGGCCAAACGACTTAACCTGCCTTCCGTCACCGGGCAGATTATTGCCGGAATCCTGATGGGCTCATCCGTTTTGGGTGTGCTCAGCCACGAGAGCCTGCATCGACTGGATCCTCTGGTCGACTTCGCTCTCGGGCTGATGGCCGTGGCCGTTGGTAGTCACCTGAACTTCCGAAGGCTCAAGGTGGCTTACCGTCGGTTGTTCTTGTTGCTCATCCTCGAGGGAACACTGACTCCATTGCTGGTGTATATCGGGGTCATCGGGTTTTCGCAGATCACCTGGTCAACTGCGTTATTGCTTTCGGCAATTGCGGTTTCCACCGCCCCGGCAACAGTGCTCGCGATCGTCAAAGAGACGAATTCCAAAGGCGCGTTTGTGACAACGCTGCTTGCGGCAGTGGCGCTCAACAACCTGATGTGCATCATCCTGTTCGAACTGGCACGCACGATCGCCAAAGCCGCCATCACACCGTCCGGTGTTTTTGAAGCCACGGCTTTGATTGAACCGCTGGTACAGGTGGGGAAGAGTCTGTTGCTGGGCACGATCACTGGCGGCGTCCTGATAGTATTGACCCGCCATGTCGTGCGGTCCGATCGACTTGCGGCTCTTTCGTTGACGGCCATCCTTCTGACCGCAGGACTGACAGCGCATCTTGGATTATCTGTACTGCTGGCGTGCCTTTGTTTTGGAGTGACTCTTGCCAATGTTTCTCCGGACAAAGAAGAGATCGGGCACAGAGTCTTCGAAAGTTTCGAACTCGCCATCTTCGCTGTGTTTTTTACTGTGGCCGGGATGGAACTGAAGTTTGAAACGCTGGCGATCGGCGGATTGCTTGCCGTGATGACGTTCGTCATGCGAGCTCTGGGTAAGATCGGTGCTGGTTGGATCGGCATGAAACTTGCCGGAGCCACGAAACGGATACGTCGCTGGATTGGTGTCGCTCTGATTCCGCAGGCCGGGCTGGCTGTTGGGCTGATGCTGCTAATTACCGAGGATCAGGAGTTCGTTTCAATTCACGAACTGTTCCTTGCTGTTGTATTGACGATGGTCCTGCTGAACGAAACCGTTGGACCCGTGTTGACACGAATCAGTTTGCGAAAGTCCGGGGACTTCGGTCGGGATCGCGCTCGAGTGCTGGACTTTTTGTCCGAACACAATATCACTGTGAACCTGGCAGGACCGTCGAAAGAGGAAGCGGTACGCCAGCTGGTCAGCCTGGCCGTAAGCGTCAATAAATTATCGGTGGATACCGAAACGATCGTCCAGGACGTCATGAAGGCCGAAGGTGTGGTTTCGACGTGCGTGGGGGAAGGCCTTGCTCTGCCACATGCTCGACTGGACGAGGGTACGCATGTGGTTGGTGCCATGGGAATCAGCCACAAAGGCCTGAACCTGGATACACCGGACGGCCGACCTGTGCACTGCATGGTTCTGATTCTGACACCTAAAACAATGCCCGAACGCCACTTGCAGGTGCTGTCTGCCCTGGCATTTATTGCTCATGACGAATCCATTCAATCGACGCTCTACCATATTGATTCGCCCACGCATGCAGAAGAACTGCTTCATCTGGACGAACAGTTCGAGGGATGGAACCACTACCTCGAAGAGGACTAGTGCTTCGGCTGGTGAAGAACCTGATCCAGCGAGACTTGCCGACAGCGTGGTCAGGGCCTGCGTTTGTTCAGATCGGGAAAGCACCGCTAATAACAGCCCTGTTGAAAAACGGGACTGGCTCAAGCAGGAGACCTTAAAACACGACGGTTTCCAGTCGTCCTGCGTGTCTGTCCCGATTTTTCAACGGACAGCTAACGACCCGGATGAGTTGATGAACCAGGTACTTCGAATGCCGGCGATCACGAAGCCCGCTTCTGACGCATGTCAGCCATGACGGACAAGTTCTGGACGCAGCAGGATGTCAGGTATTACGCGAGGAGGCAGGATGCCGGTAAGCCGTTCTTCCAGGCCGCTTCGAGTGAAGTAGAGCTTTTGATGATGCAGTCCCAGCAGATGCAGAATGGTTGCGTGGAAATCATGTACACTGACCGGGTTTTCAACGACAGCGTGGCCGAATTCATCGGTCGCACCATAAGTGGTTCCGCCTTTGATCCCACCGCCCGCCATCCAGGATGTGAATGCCTGCATGTTATGATCGCGGCCGGAATAGCCGTTTGCCGACTTCTGCGTTGTTGGCGTTCTGCCGAATTCGCCCCCCCAGACCACCAGAGTCGAATCCAGCAGGCCCCGCTCTTTTAAGTCCCGCAGCAACGCGGCGACGGGTTGATCGGTTCGTTCGCAGGCCCCGCGGTGATTCGCAGCCAGATCTGCGTGGCTATCCCACGGCTGTTCTTCCATAAAGATCTGAACAAATCGCACGCCCCGTTCCACAAGTCGGCGAGCGAGCAGGCAGCGTCGAGCGAAAGAATCGGTCCATCTTCCGCCAACGCCATACATTCGCTGTACTGCAAGTGTCTCTGATGAAAGGTCCAGTGCTTCGCCTGCAGACAACTGCATTCGGGCAGCCAGCCCATACGATTCAATTCGCGCATCCAGATCGGGATAGTTCGGTCGCTTGCGGCGATGGATCTCGTCCAGCCTGCCAAGCAGCTCGCGAGCGGTTGCTGTCACATCAGATGGCTGTTCATACTGCGGCGTCAGGTTCAGGACGGGAGATCCTGTTGGACGGAACGGTGTCCCCTGAAAAGTGGGCGGCAAAAAGCCGGCTGTCCAGTTGCGCGTTCCATTCTTTGGTGGTCCCAGTGGATCATTCAGAACGACATACGCTGGCAAATTCTGGTTCTCGGTGCCAAGTCCATAAACGGTCCATGCACCGAAGGTCGGGTATCCCATAAACAGGCGGCCGCTGTGGATCTTGTAAAGGGCATTGTCATGGTTGGGGTGGTCCGTCCACATCGAATTGATCAGGCAAATGTCATCCACCATTTGTGATGTCTGTGGCAGTACGTCTGCCATCCACATCCCGGACTCGCCGTGCCGTCGAAATTTGTACTTGCCCGCCATCATTACGCCGATGTCGGAAGTCCCCTGGTTCCCGATATCTTCGACGTTGCCCGGATACGGCTGTCCGTCCAGTCGCTTCAATTCGGGTTTCGGGTCGAACAGATCCATCTGGCTGGGGCCGCCATTCATAAACAAATGGATGACCGACCGAGCCTGTGGCTCATGATGTGGAGCACGCGGCTTAAGGTCCTGCGGAACAACATGATGTTGATCCGCCGCCACGGCCGAAGCACCGCCAAAGAAATCCTGATTCAGTAACCAGGTGACCGCCGCTCCAAAAACACCATCACACGTTCTTCCGAAGAAATCGCGTCGCGAACCATGACGAGTCACTTCGGTCAGAGACGTATTTGAGTTTGTATTTTCCGGAATCATTCGAATGAAGCCCAGAGCTGGCTGTGAAGCGTATTCCCGTCTTTGATCCGGCGTTTGCATTCCCGCCGGGCGCCTTGTGAATCATCGACTGGATTGAATCAGGAAAATCAACGAATTCAGAATCCGACACACAGGAGATTCTGAGCATCATGCATGTATTGAGCAAATGGTTTGCTAAAGTTCTGTCCCCAAACCCTGCCGGAATCCGCCAAAAATCGGAGTGATGGCCGGGACGACACAGTCTCCAGGAAAGTTCATAGTGATGTCGAACGACAAGCCAGCCGACCCCTCCAGTGAAGAAACCATACCGCTCGATCAGTTTCTCAAGCTGGCACACGTCGTTCAGTCCGGGGGGGAAGCAAAACACCTGATTCGGGAAGGCGCTGTGACCGTCAACGGCGAAGTTGAAACGCGTCGTGGGCGAAAGCTGAGAAACGGAGACCGAGTTACCGTGAATGGAGAAGACTTCGTCATCGAGACGGACTGATGCACGCGAATGCGTCGCTCCTGCTCGCAACAGGATTCACGTCGTCGTCCAGCCACTCCCCAGGGTTGCGTTTCAAACGGACTCAGATGGACTTTGCGACCTTGCGGGCAGTTGTTGAAAGTGGCAGTGAATCGACCTGCTCTCGGGACATCCATTGATAGCCTGAATCGATGCGAAGTTCGCTGTCATCTGTCAACGCGTTCAGACATAGCAACTGAATATGATAGCGCGTAACGGTGTGGCGGATCCATTGTGAGAACTCGAATCGAGTGATCTGCAGACCTGTCCGTTCCTTTACCATCGCCGTCCAGAAGGGCGACTCAAATGTATGCACGCCGGTTTCGTGGAATAACGAGGGCTGCTCCCTTCCTCTCCTGACAGCCTTTTTGAGGTTTCTGCTTTCCGGCGATGGGATACCGAAGTTTTGGAGAGAGGAGGGTTCGAAGTGCTCCGCGGGAACCTGAAAACGAATGAAGTCCCACAGTCCGGTCCAGCGTTCCCCGGGTTGACATTCTCGCAGCAGCCATTGGTTGCCGTGCCGGACAGCAAGACTGATTTCATGCAGTTGAGTAAACTCAGGCCGCGGTTTTGCCACGGGAATCTGCGCCTGCAGCCCCGCTTTGACCGATCCGCAGAACTTCACAAGCGGACAGTTTCCGCAATCCGGATCGACCGGCCGACAAACGGAAGACCCAATGTCCATGACGGCCTGATTGAAGTTGGCTGCTTCAGGGTCGCGACTGCTTTTCTTTCCTGCTGTCGCAGGGGACGCAATCCATTCCGCGAATTGCCACAACGCTTTCTGCCCTGCTGTGGATGCGGTGGGTTCGCGAAGTGCAAGCAATCGTGCATACAGTCTGGCCGTGTTTGCCTCGACAATGGGTGCATGCTGATGAAATGCAAAAGAAGCAATGGCGCCCGCTGTGTATCTGCCGACCCCCGGCAGCGTCATTAAATCCTCCAGCGCCGCAGGGAATTCTCCTGCGTATTGGTCGACAATCATTTGGGCTGCTTTGTGCAGGTTCCTCGCGCGGCTGTAGTAACCCAGACCCTCCCAAAGCCGAAGCACATCAGCCTGCTCCGCAGATGCGAGTGAATGCACATCCGGAAAGCGGGAAATGAACCGATCAAAGTACGGAATCACTGCTGCGACAGTGGTCTGCTGCAGCATGATTTCGCTGATCCATATTCGGTAGGGAACCGCAGAAACTCGCCATGGCAACTGTCGCCCGTGGGATTTATACCACTTCAGAACTGCCGTCCGGAACGAACGTTTCCATGCCGCATCAAAAGTGTCGGGCAATGCACTTTTCAGCGAGCCATCGGCCAGCTCGAGTTGAGACTGCTTTGTCGAATGAGACTTCTTCAACCGATTGTCTCAAAGCCTGACCACGGAACCGGACGAGATGCTTTCGGCTTCGGCCCAGCACATCTGTAATGCGGACAATGCAACGTCTCCGGAAAGCGGACCTGCCGATTTGCCCGTCGCGATCGCATCTACAGCGACCTGAAGTTCATTTGTGAACGCCGCGCACCATTTGCCGGTACCGGGCAATTCCGGATGAGTGACTTTGTTGTCATTTGAAATGACACTCAATTGTCGATTCGTGACCCATTCTCCGGCGAACGTGCCAGCGTCAAACATCAGCGTGGCGTTCTCGAAATAAAGTTCGAAACCGTGCGCAAACTGCAGTCCGCTTGCGGCGATTCCACCACTCACACATGTCACTGCCGGGCCATTTCTGTAGACGTAGGACGTATGGACATGATTGACAAATCCGTCCTGCAGGAGACCAGTTGAAAACACGGCTTCCGGCTTACCACAGGCGTGAGCAATGAAGTGGTTGTCGTGAATGTGAAGGTCGATGCCCCATCCACCAAGCTTTCTGAAGTCGGCCATGTCGCCAGACCAGTTCGGTCGACAGATCACGCGTTTAAAATGTGCCGCCAGAAGTTTGCCATATCGTTGTGTCTGCACTGCTTCCGAAGCAAATTGAAATTCAGGGAAGAATGGAAGTACGTGTGCGACCATAAGTGGTACGCCGGCCGCCGCGGCCGCCTGCACCATTTCGCTGGCTTCGTTCAGATCGACCGAGATTGGTTTTTCAACCAGCGTCGCTTTGCCCGCGCGAATTGACTCCATCACAATCGAATGATGTTTGTCGGTTGGAAGACAAATATCGACCAGGTCAATCTCCGGGTCTGCAAGCAGTTCGCGATAGTCGGAGTAGCACTTCAGGTCCGAAACATCGACCTGGCCACCTGGAGGACCAAAGTTCCCCTGGATCGATGTCCAGTCGCCTGCCAGCTTTTTCGGGTCACGCGTTGCAATGGCAGTGACTTTCCCGCCGCTAATATCACGCGCACCTTCAAAGTGCGTGTAACCCATAAAGCCAATGCCGATGATTCCGATACGTATCACGATGATGTCCCTGTGAATGTCGTTTGCAACCCTGGCAACAGAATTGACTGTGCAGCTGAAATGACCCGCCAACAATGATCCAGCGGCCGAAATTCTGACGGTTGTGCCCACCTTTGTCGACGCTACCCGTGATGGCTACTTGCGACGCCTGCGTTTCGTCTGATCTCGACGACCCTTTGTATGGCCCCTGCGATCTCGCTCCTGGCGTTCTGCAGAAGGCTGGCCGCGGCGATCTGCGGAAGACCGTGCTGCAGACCCCCGTCCTGGGGAATCCCCGGCGTTGTCGATGAATCGCAGGAATTCGCTCATTTCGCGGGGCATCGACGATTCGAAACGAAGCGATTCGTCCGTAATCGGGTGTCGAAATCCAAGCGTCGCGGCATGCAGGGCCAGGCGTTTGAATGGCCATCCGAGATGCTGCCAGAGATCGGGCCGGTATCGCATATCTCCCAAAATCGGATGTCCGGATTCGGCAAAATGGACACGGATCTGGTTGCGACGACCTGTCTCCAGCTGCACATGCACCTGTGTCACGCCGGAACTTCTTTGTGTCACCTGAGAATACTGTGTCACCTGAAAATGTGTGATGGCCAGCTCGCCGTCGTCCTCATCGTCCGTCGAAAAGCGGTTCAGGTTTTTCGCAGTGCTCAGGTAAGTTCGAAACGAGCCTTGAGCTTCTTCGATACGGCCGGCGACAATCGCGACGTATTGTCGGTCCGGCTTTCTCTGGCGAAACTGTTGCTGAATCTGCAAAGCGTCTTCTCGTGTTTTCCCGAACACCAGCAGTCCAGAAACGCCGCGATCCAGTCGGTGGACAACGAACGCGCCCCGGCCCCGACCTTCGTGCCTGACATGCTCGTTGATTCGCTGCTGCAGAGTATTTCGTTCGCCAGCATCGGTCGGTACGGTCAGAAGCTCGGCCGACTTTTCGACCACGATCAGGTGCGAGTCTTCATGGATGATCGAAAACCCATGGTGCGGCTTCTTTGCCGCTTTCGGCTTTGGCGAATACCGACGATTCGCTTCAAATCGAACAGCCAGTTGATCGCCTTCGCGAAGGCTTCGTCCGGGATTGGACTCTCGTTGCCCGTTAATCGTCACGCAGTCGTGGTCGAACAATCCGGTGATGTGAGAACGTGAACCGCCAAGCAGTTGTTGCACGCCACGATCTGCCCGCATGTTAATCAGGTCAGATTCCGGAGCGATTGTGAGTTCACGAAACTGCAGGGCCACGTCAGTTCAGTCAAACAGGAGTTCAGTCACCCAGGAGTTCAGTCACACAAGGAGTGGGGAACGCGGCAGCAACGCTTACTTGTCGTGTGCAATTTCCGTTTCACCCCAGACGGGCAGCAGTTTCAGGGCAACCGCCAGAATTCCCAGCGGCAGTAGCAGCACGATGGCCGCAGCGACTAGACCTTCCCTCCCGCCAACATGAACAGGGTATTCAACGAATCCCCGGAAGCTCTTTGAAAACAGCTGGCCGCCAACGACAACGTTCCATCGCATGGCCAGAACCTGCATCAGTACAAGGATCGACGCAACGGAACTCAGGAATGCCATCAATCGAGGATTCAGCGAAGGAATGATGGCGATCGCGAGCAGGCTGAAAGGCACGATCGATCCCAGCAGCACCTGAATCAGCCCGAACGAAACGCTCAGATGCTCAAAGATCAGCTCTCGCAGTACGTGCCATTCGGATCCGGCTTCGTAGCCCATATGAATGAGCTCCAGCATCTCCAGCGTGAACGCGCAAATCAAAGCGACCCAAAGATAACGCGACATCGATCGCAGACACTTCACGTCTGCTTTCACGCCACGCCGCCAGCTCAAAAACAGATACAGCAGAATCAGGGCAGCGATCCCGGAGACAATGGCTGAGATCAGAAAAATGACGGGCATCAAAGCCGTTGACCACCATGGATTTGCTTTGACCGCTCCAAAAAGAAATCCGACATAACCATGCAGTACGCACGCGGCCGGAATTCCGATGACGGCCAGAATACCGATGAGCCAGTGGTCCACGGCCAATGATTCGGGTGTGGCCTCTTTTTCGCCGAGTGCCAGAATACGATACAGCGTTCCCAGTTTCCCGGAGGTCTTACCCGCCAGAGCAATGAAGTCGGCTCGAAAGATCAGCCAGACTTCGACAACCAGTAACAGCATGTAAAAGTTGTAGATAAACCCAAAACCCGCCATGGCCGACGTCCCGCTGGGCGTGATCATGACATTGAAGGCGCGCTCTGGATGATGCAGGTGTAACAGTAACGGAATGGTTGCACAGGAGCAGAAACACAGGGCGGTTACGAGTGCCAGACGGGCGACGGGTTTCAGATCATCACGGCGAAACACATGATGCAGCGCGGAGACCACAAACGCACCAGCGACCAGCCCGGTCACATACGGATAGAGCACAATCATGATGCTCCATGCCGGGTGATGGTCATTTGGAAAGACGAAACCAGTTTCGCTCATGACTCTCTCTTCTCGTGAATCGGCCCTGTACCCATCGAATGACCTGCCGGCCTGCCAGACAACCCGGTGAAAAACGGGACTGGCTTGAGCAGGAGATCTTGAAACACGATGGTTTCAGTCGTCCTGCATGGCTGTCCCGGTTTTTCAACGGACCGCTAGACAACCTCGCCGGAAAGTCCGACGTAAAACAGCTTGGGGTGCGTTCCCAGATGTTCTTTGAGTACGTGGGTCGGAATTTCCTTCAGACGTTTGCTGATTTCACTGTTCGGGTCATCCAGCCGTCCAAAGATGCGAGCGCCGACGGGGCAGGCTTCGACACAGGCTGGTTTTTCATCTTTGGTGATCCGGTGGTAACACCACGTGCACTTGTCTGCATTGCCGGTGTCCGGGTTGATGAATCGCACACCATACGGACACGCCTGGACGCAGTAAGCGCATCCGATGCAACGATCCGGATCAACCAGTTCCACGCCCTCGGGAGAAGTAATCGACGCATGCACCGGACACACCTGATTGCAGGGAGCGTCCTCGCAGTGGTTGCAGAGCTTCGGTACAAAGTAAGCGCGATCAACGTCGTCCGGATTGATCGCCGCGATTTCTGAACCTTCAAATCCTGTTTCAGGGACCAGATCGACCTGAACGCGCCCGTCTTTAAAGTGCACAAACCGTTCAACCCATGTGCGAGCATAACCTTCGGGAACGTTGTTCTCCACTCGACATGCGGTCAGGCATTTTCCGGCGCCGATGCATTTTTCGGTGTCGACAATAAACCCGTAAAGAACATCCGATCGTCCAACCCCGGATTCCTCACCAACGGCAGCAGCTGCAGAAGCGGCATTTTCCAGCGTCAATTCGTCAACATTCGAACCGAGCTTGTCTGCGACGGCCTGAGCCACAGGAAGCACCGTCAGACTGAGGCCGCCAATTGTGACGGAGGTGGCTCGTGAAAGAAATTCGCGGCGCGTGGCTTCCGCCTGTGCGCTCATCGGTCCATGCGATGGAGCCGGGCTGCCGCACCCACACCCGCCACTGCCGTGAGATTGGTCGTGCGACCCACAGCCACCACTGCTGCAAGCCCCACTGCTGCAACCGCCGCCACTGGTTTCATTCAATATGTTCAGCAGAAAAGACATAACGTTTTCCTTGTGCAGGCAGAAGCCATTCAGGAATTTTAAAGGCCCGGGCTGTGACCGTCATGACACTCAAAACATACGTTGCGACCATTGACGTCTTCCGCGCCTTGTTCTTCCAGGTGTTCTGCAACAATGATGCTCCTGAAAGAGGCGGGCATCCCGACGACTCGCGTATGGCATGACAAACAAGTCGCGCGATCCTGTGTGACAAACAGATCCAGATGTGTCCGAAAGTCGCCGTCCCATTCCGCCGCCGGTGGAATCGCCACAGAATCGTCTTCTGCGTGAGCCAGAGCCAGCTTCATATGTTCGTGGCCGTTACCGTGGCAATGCATACAGGCAACGGCTTTGTGCGGAGAATCTTCGCGAGCCTCCCCCACGTCGGAATGGCACTGCAGACACTTGTTGTCCGCCGTGAAAATCATGGGGTCCGATGCAATATCATCCAATGCCGAAGCGCGATAGGGCCCCAGGTCGCCATAGTCTGCGGGAACGAAAATTTCCCTCGCGAAAAAAGCACCGGCCCCGGAAGCAACAATCAGAAACCCCAGGATCCAGAGATGCCGCGCATGTCGCGAAAACAGTAGTCGCAGGTTCATATCAGGACTTTCGTACGTCGCGATCTTGTCTTGTCCGTGTCACAGCAGCGGGCGAACACTCACCCTTTGCACGGGGCTTTGTCATGGCAACGTACTGAACTTAAGTGACGGATGCGATGTAAATGGGCAGGAAGAACCGAAGGGAAGGAAAGTGGTGGGGAGGGAAGGAACCGAGAATCCGGGATGATTCTACCTGTTCACTCTACCCGGCTGCGAAAACGATTGTCAAGTTTCGCTTTTTTCCTGTTTCTTGGCCGCCTGGTAGGCCTGCTCCATTTGTTGTAGTGTTGCATCAGCAATGGGCAATCCCTGTTGGGCCATGGCTTTTTCGATTGCCTGAAAGCGCCGGCTGAATTTCGCGTTGCTCTTGCGAAGAGCTTCTTCCGGATTGATGCCCCACCGGCGACCAATATTCGCCAGCACGAACAGGATGTCGCCCAGTTCGGATTCTGCCCGTTCAAATTGCGCAGAATCAGTGATGGGCGCATCGGGCACGACCGCTGAATCGACGGATGCTGCGATATGAGGCACCGATTCGCTGCCAAACAGCTCAACGGACAGCTCATTCAATTCTTCCGTCAGCTTGTCGAACAGCATCCTTCGATCCGGGAAGTCGTATCCAACCGCAGCAGCGCGCGCAGTAATACGAGCGGCACGCGCTAATTCCGGCAGCGCAGCCGGAATCCCGTCCAGCTGCGATTCGCGTTTCGGCTTTTCCTTCTGCTTAATGGCATACCAGTTCTTCCTGACGTCCTCGGTTGTATCGGCACGGACGTCTCCAAAGACATGCGGATGGCGTGCGACCATCTTGTCTGCGATCTGCCGGATCACTTCCAGCAGACCAAATCGTTCCTCGTCGGCCGCAATCTGAGCATCCAGCACAACCTGCAGCAGGACGTCGCCCAGCTCTTCCTGAATGGCCGCATTGTCGTCCGAATCAATCGCTTCCAGAAGTTCATACGTTTCTTCCAGCGTATACGGCTTGATGGATTTCATGGTCTGTTGACGATCCCACGGGCACCCGTCCGGTGCGCGCAGACGGGCAACCACTTCAACCAGGCGTTGAAATTCCGGCAACAGGGTTTTGAAATCCGGAGGCGTACCGGGAGATCCTTCCGCTTGTGAGGCCGCCGGAACAACAGAACGGGGTTCAGAATCAGTCGACATCTGTGCCAGATTCTCTAATGGTCAAGCCGGAATCTCTTGGAACGATGCACGCACGGTGCGCGCGATCTCAGGAAGCCCGAACGGCGGCTCGAGCAGGCTGTTGACCTCCCTCCCGGCGCCAGATGTGACCCGGCAGACGCAATCCCGGATCGTCGGACAACCGGTCCTTGTACCCGGAATCGCGTTCATCTGCCACCGGTGGCTACAGCGGGCCGTTACACCTGATTGGTGATCATCTGCGGCTGGCTTCCGTCCGGCATCCAGAACGGCTTTGCCGCGATGGCTTCATTAATGCGCCGCACGACTTCTTCATCGCTCGGATACGGAGATTTCAGAGCCGGCTTCAGCGGCAAAGGAAGTTCGTCCATGCGATAGGCCGTTCCCGGAGCCGCAATTCCCTGAGGCGCCGTGGTAATGTGAACTCGCGCCAGACGACTGGTGTGAGTCACATGCGGATCCAGACAAATTGTCGGAATGCGTTTCAAATGATCGATGGCTGGTTGAGGCATAGTCGCACCGGGATCAGCACCGATGATGAACGCCGCATCACAGTCGCCACGCACCAGCACGTCCACGGTGGAGAATTCGCCCGGGTTGTACCGCGGATAACCACGATTAAACGTGATGCCGAATGGATACCCGGTCTGCCAGCGCATAATGACGTCGGCCCCGGTGACATTTCCATGACCCCGCATCGGCATGGCCACGAACTTGGTAAACGCATTCATTTCGGCAGCCAGCGTCAGCAATGCCGCGCTGTTCATGTGCTTGCCGCGCGTCATCGACAGGCCCATGCCAAAGAACATGCAACCAAACTTGCAGCTCTTCATGCGGTGAACAAGATCGTCCAGTATTTCCCGGGTCAAACCGGTTTCGGCAATCGCTTCATCGCGAACGGGCTGGTCCTTAATCAGAGCTCGCAGAATCGTGATCAGTTCAAAATCTTTTCCTGGCCGCACCTGCAGAAAAATGTCGGCGGCTTTCGCGCTTTTGGTTTCGCGAATGTCGACCAGCACCATCGTGCGGTCCTTGCGCCCGCGGGGCAGAAACTTTGATTTCTGCATGATGGTGTATTTCGTGAAGTGGCGAGGATGGCATTCCGCCGGGTTACCTCCCCAATACACGATAAAGTCGGCTCGCTGTTTGACTTCGCCCAGAGTACACGTGACTTTGCCACCCAACTGGGCGGCGATTTCGGTTGGACCGTGTCAAAGCGATGTGTGACTGTCGAGCAGCCCTCCCAGCATGTCGGCCATCGCAACGCACTCTTTTTGTGCTTCGCACGTCGTGTTGCTCATACCGTAAACCAGCGGCATGTCGGCTTCGTGCAGCAGCGTCGCCGCCATCTGAATGGCGTCTTCCAGTGCGGCTGGCTGACCGTCAATCAAGGCGGCCGGGTATTTTTCTTCGGCCGTGTGATTCAGAAACCATGACGTCCCCAGCACGCACGCTTTCCTGGCTTCGTGGATGCGAACTTCGTCATGATGCAGTTGAATATCGTCACAAACGCAGCCACAAAAAGTGCAGGTGGCGTTATTGATGATTTGAAGAGTCATAGGTTCGCAGCCATTCACGAGGGGAGGCAGTTGGACAGGGGCTAAGTGCTTCGCGAAGTGTTCTCAGCCTTTACATTCGGTGTCGCCTGGACCAGACGACGGAACGGTGAAGGTTCAGCCAAGTGCTCGGCCGGGATTGCTGCCACGGGTTCGTCGCGGCATAAATCGGCCTTCTTCCACTTCAGTCCAGGGAGCCACATTTTCGGTGGCGTCGTTTTCCGTTGAAAAGTGAGGGCTCTGTGGCCCGGCCAGCCTGGAATTGATGGGTTGTTGTTTCATGGCGGGATGTTCGTGTCCGGGGTGGGGTGAAAATTTTGAGTGATCAGCAACTACCTGATTCTTCGGCAAATTGATCATCCGGATGAATCAGATTCGGGTCAAGTCTGAATGGACCGGCCAACAGGTGACGCGGGCGGAGTGTGAGTTTAACATCCTGTGCTCTCAATGCCGCGAGAAATTCGTGATTACGAATAACCCGACCCAATTTACGTTTGCCCGGGTGTCGAATACCAGCCCGGCATTCCACAAACAATCGCGCGATCAGGAATGCCGGATATGCTGGGACGAATCATTCTGATTCGATCTGCCAGCAGTCCGTTGCAAAACGGGCCTGGCTCGAGCAGGAAACCTCAAAACACGACGGTTTCCAGTCGTGCTGCGGGCCTTTCCCGATTTTTCAACGGACAGTTAGCTGAACTTCGGGACAGGTCAGCCTGGTTTCGATCCTACAGTGGGATGACTTCGACTTCCCAACCCTTCGACATGGGCATCCCGGTCCCGTCGGTGTCGCCGCCCATCAGCTTGCAGGTTGGTGGGCCATAGGGAACGAAGATCATTCCCTGAGGAATCTTCCCCGATTCACAACGAAACTGCGCTTCGCCGAATTCTGTCCGGACGATAGCCATCTGGCCTTCACCCAAACCAATTGATGCCATGTCACCAGGCTCCATGGTCATCGTATTGGTGAGCTCCTGATATTCTGCTGAATCTTTGCCAACGTTGATCAGCGTTCCCTGCTTTGCAGAGCGTGCCGCGTTCAGGATGAATCGTCGTGAAGTCATTGGGGGTACTCTGGTTCTATGAGCTCAGGCGGTGTCAGGCAGCTTTGGGTACGAAGCCGTGAGGCGCCGCAGAACAACAGTGTGCGTTGAACAACAGTGTCAGTTCAGTATTAGTGTCATCTCAGTATTCGTGTCAGGGAGGTAGTCGGTGCAGGTGGAAGTGATGCGGACCCAGTTTGCCACCATAGTTGCCGGCTGAAATTCGCAGTACACCGGGCATTTCTGAAACCGTCTCCAATCCGAGCTTCATAGCGGTGGCGACAGCGGCCTCGCTGAATCCATCAATTACAATTTCGTAGACGGCTCTCTCGCCCTCCTGCAGCTCTGTTTGAGTCTGTCCAGTCAGTGTCGGGCACCATTTGTCATTCGTACTGGCTTTCAGTTGCGGGTACTTCGAACCTACTTTTGAACCACTGCGCACGATGCCAGCCGGAAACGGCAGGATGACGTCCTTCAGTGTACTGATGGCTGCTACGGCAGCTCGCACGGCCGCCAGCGTTTCGGACTGAGTCCGCCCGGCCACAAGCAGGTTTCCGCCACCGATTCCTTTCACTGTGCCGAATACATCCTCGCAAAGAAATTCGCCATCCATCACCGGAATACGCCAGAATCGACGATTCTCAAGCTTCTTTGCAATCTGAAAGCCGTCTCCAAAATATCTGAGCTGAGCACCCACTTTGATGCGGTCCTCTTTGGGGCAGTCAATCAGTCCGGAATAACAGGCCGTCGTTGGGCAGGTCAGCACATTCTGGCCGACCCGGGCGGCCATGGCCTTCTCCAGCCCCTTCCGGCTGAATGCGAATGCCAGCACGGACACACCAGGACGACCGTCGGGCGTTTCGTCTTCCTCCAGAAATCGCTCGACCCCGGCCTCTGTATCACAGCCGATGACGCTGGACGCATTACCGCAAAACTCCTGAGCGGCGATGAACACGAGGTCCAGATCGATGGCCGTGATGATCATCCGCGTTCCGACCATCGGAAATGCTTCGGCAAAAGTATCATCAATGATGGGGTGTTCAGACATGTGGGTAGGCGTTCGATGGACAGACAAGCGAGTGCAGAGTTACCAGACTCAGAAGTCTACCAACCCCGTCTCAATTCGCCACGCGTTCAGCGGTATCACTCGAATTGCTCCATCCAAATCCCGTGAAAAGCCAATCCTGTGCACGGGAACCGAACTCCGTCGCTGTCCCGCTTTTCAACGGACAGCTAACCGTCCGTTCAAACGCATTTGCGCACCTTCACGGGACATTCCTCCCTCGCAAACGCAGCAGGTTGCCATTCGCCAATGGGTAGTTAACTGTTCATTTTCTGATGGCTTGTGACAGATGTGACGGCATCGCGGATCATGCCAGCAGATTGGGTTACTGGTTCTGTCAGGCGTCCTGAAAGCTTAGTCAGGTTGAAACGTTAACTACACCGAAAACGTTGACAGGTGGCAGAACAGGAGGTCCCGTTGCCACTCTGCGAAAAGTCAAAGGCGGCAAGGAGGCCGGTAAAGTGCCACGACGATCATCCTGGTTATCGATACAGTTTTGTGCGAGTCTTACGCTCGCCTGCGGCCTTGCTGGATGTCGTACGCCGGCCGTTCAATGCTGCACGACTACCTTTCTCGGCCGAGCAATGACTCCAGCCGACAGTACACCGGTTGACGAGTCGGCAGAAATTGCCGATGCGAACGCTGGCAGTTCGACGCCGATGGATCCACAGGACGATCAGCTGTCCCCGGGAATCGACAACAATACCGGCGATGTTGCGGTCTCCCTGATTTCTCGACAGAAGAATTACGAGGCAGACCCGGGCGAAGCCCTTGTAACGCCGGGAAGTTCGTCACCTCAGGATGGACTCCGGTTTGAAATCCCTCGTGACTTACCTGGCTCCGATGCCGCTCCGCTCAGGGTGCCGCCCATCGATCCAACCGTGCCGGCGGATCAGCGCCGGTCAATTGTCGAATCGCTTTTTCCGGATGTTGCCCCCGTCGTGGATAATGTCGATCCTGCGGCCGAGGACCGACTCTCACTGGCATCCCTGCAACAGATGGCGCTGAACAACAGTCCGGTCATCCGTCAGGCAGCCGCGGATGTGGAGAAGGCTCGCGGAACAGCCGTGCAGGCCGGTTTGTATCCCAACCCAATCGTAGGCTATGAAGGAGACAGCATCGGGACCGGCAAAACGGCTGGCTACAACGGGCTGTTTGTCACGCAGGAATTTGTGACAGCCGATAAGCTCACCCTTGCACAAAGTGCGGCGGCGATGGAAATGCGAGCCGCTGAGGCCGAATTGCGAAAGGCTCGCATCACTCTGGCCAGCAACGTTCGCCGCGCGTATTTCAAGCTGCTGGTGGCTCAGGAACAGGTTCGGTTTAATCGGGCCATCGCGAAACTCAGTGAAGAAGTCTTTCGAGCCCAGATTGATTTGGTCAGCGGTGGCGAAGCAGCACCTTACGAACCGCTGCAATTGCGGGTGTTTGCGGTCCAGGCTCGCAACGGCGTCGTTCAGGCTCAAAATCATCTGCAGGCTTCGTGGCGACAGCTCGCTGCGACCCTGGGTACACCTCACCTGCCGCGACACACCGTTGCCGGTTCGGTCGAAATGAGTATTCCTGACCTGGATTATGATCAGGCTGCCGGGATTCTGATGGTGCGACATTCTGATATCTCCGCGGCCCGGTCGCGTATCGCCAGTGCTTCCTGCAACCTGCGTCTGCAACAGGTCACTCCTATTCCAAACATCACCGTGTACGGAACGTTTCAGCACGATGACACAACTCCGCTGTCTGATTTCGCTTCCAATTTGCAGGTGTCGGTTCCTGTCCCGGTTTTCAACAAGAATCAGGGCAACATCGCTACTGCTCATGGTCAGCTCGTGCGTGCCAATAACGATCTGTCGCAAACACAAAATGATCTGCTGGCCCGGCTCGCAGAAATTCATGCCCGTCGCTCATCTGCCCGCGTGATTGTAGACAGCTACCGCAAAGATCTGCTGCCGGATCAGGTTCGCGTGTATCGAGGAGTTTACGAACGGTTCCGTCTGGATGGTGGCTCAATCGATTTTTCACAGTTGGTTGTCGCTCAGCAAACGTTGTCTCAGGTGGTCACCAGCTACCTGCAGGCATTGATGGAACAATGGGATGCCACCGTCGACATCGCAGAAATCATGCAGGTCGATGATATGGTGACCATGGATGGACTCGCGACCATGCCCCGAAACTGAGAGGATTGTTGAAGACTGGAATCCAGGCAGACGCGGGGCTACCGTACCTTTGGCGAGCCCACTGACCAGTTAGATTCAGCGACTTTGATTCAGCGACATTGTCGCCACGGAGACGAAAACCGTGCAGCCGGTTTTATTGTCCAGTTTTCAGCAGCAGCAGTTGACTGATGAAAATGGAATGCGAACCCTGTACCGAGCGGTGGATCCATCCGGGCAGCCCGTGATTCTGTGCGTGTTTGGCAGTCAGGCCTCCAGGAATCCCGAGTTCCGGCGGCTGCTGAAAATGGATCTGCAGATGCTGGAATCACTCCGTCATCAGGCGGTGCCGGAATTTCTGGGCGCGGGGGAATGTGAAGGATGCATCCTGACCTGGCAGCAGGATGTAGACGCGACAACTCTGCATCAGCTGTTTCAGCAGGGCAGGGTGTTTTCACTTGAGGACATTATCGAAATCGGCTGGCAAGCCTGTTCAGCCCTTCAGCACGCTCACAATTTCGGATTGTCGCATGGTGGATTAAGCGATCGCTGTATTCTTCTCACGGACGATCTGCGCGTGTTTGTGACGGATTTTGGGCAACCACGCTGGTTGGCTGCCGTTGACAGTACTTCTGTCCATCCCAGTCCCACGGCAGGAAGAGATTCCACGGCAGCGTTAAGCCGCAAGCCAGATTCCCCGGGGGCACCGGCAACCGAAAATTCGACCGGCGTCAATAACTGGCGCCGTGAAGTCTCCGGTGATCTTCGCAGTCTCGCACGCGTCCTGAACGCAGCCATTCGTCGAGAACGGGAAATGGCCACAGCCAGCCAAGCGCAAAGCTCTCCGGAGATTATGGGCACCCGTGAAAGGACGACTCCACAACCTGTTGAAGAATCGGGTGTTTCAGCCCATTCTCTGGTTCGGCTGCTGACGCGAATTGAACAACATGACGAACAGGCTCATCCGATCAGTGCTCGGGATTTTCAGGGAAGACTCGGGGAAATCCTGATCGGCGAAGAAAACGATCAGATGGAGCTCCTCGATCAACGGGAGAATGCGGTGCGATCCAGCCGGTCCATCGTTTACGAACTGTTCGACGACGTTCGGTCGCCCCAGAACAATCTTCGCAAATCCGATGAATCTGCCGGTTCCCGCTGGAAGGCGCGGAATCTGCTGATTCTCGTTCTGGCCGTCTTCAGCCTGATCTCGCTGATCCTTGCCGCTTTGTTTTCCTGAGCGGCGAATCACGCCGAAGCACGTTTTTGGTTCCCGCCAAAGTTCATTCGTGTCGGAAACTTGAGTCAACTTCCGGTTCACTCGCTGCGGTTGCGAGCCTACCCTCTCGCTCCTCTCTCATGACGCGTCGAAACCTCCAATCATGGTTTTGCTGTCGTCACACCCCTCTGAACTCTCCCCCCCAATCTCTCATCGCAGGATGTCCTATGAGACGCTGCATCAAACCATTGCTGCTCGCCCTGACTGTGCTGACCGTTGTTTCCAACAGCGCCAACGCATGTATCTATTGTCCGCTGCTGAATCCATTTTCCTGGTTCCATGATCCGAATCCCTACGCGACGCGAAGGGTCATCGACGACTGGCTGGGCTACGGCTACCTGCGTGGAAATCAGGATGGAAGCCTCGGGCATTATCCAGGTCGGCCATTCAGCTGCTACACGCCATGGTTCTCCGGACTGACCAGTCCGCCCCCGGCCATGAATCCCTGCTTCGTGCCTCGCACAATTCCACAGCCAGCTCCGGTATGGCGGCCGCCTGCATTGCTCGGCCCCCAGATGATGCAACCACAGATGATGCCTCAGCCAGGCTTTTCTCAGCCTGCTTTTTCTCAGCCAGGTTGTTCTCAATGTTCGCCCATGATGGCCGCTCCGTTACAAGCTCCCCTGATGCAGGCACCCGTTATGCCATGGGCTCCGGCTCCCGCATTCAATGGCGATTGTGGATGTGGTTCATTTCCGGTCAATGACCCTTGTTGTGGTCAGATGCCGGCACCTCCGGTTGCGGTTCGTGTCCCTGTGACGACGTATCGCCCTGTGACTGTGGACCGCGGCAGTTACCAGATGGTTTGGGTACCGCGACCCGTGACTCAGATGATGCCTCAAACTTCCTGGACAACACAGTATGTTCAGCAACAGCCAACCATGATGGCTCCGTCAATGAACTATCAAATGCCTTCGCCGGCGTATTCATATCCGTCCGCTCCCATGATGATGCCCGGATCAACGGGCTGCAGCGACTGTGGATCGGGAAGCGTTTCCCTGCCTGAAGGATTGCCCTCAACAACAACGGTTCCGTCAACAATGACTGTGCCCGATGCCACAACGTGGGCTCCGGCTGGATCCGGAATCCCGGCGCAATCCTTTGGCACTTCGGCATTCACCGCTCAGAACTGGCAGTATGCTCCCCGCTATCCGACTCCACAGTACAGCATGATCCCGCAATACGGGATGGCGCCGGCGCAGCGAGCGTATCCGATGCCGTATGGTTTTCAGCCCGGCGGGATGCCAGGTTACAACACGGCCGCTCTGTACCCATCCACGATGAACTACAGCCAGCCAGTGCCACAGATGGCAGCGCCACAATACGTTGCGGCGCCGGCGCAATCGGCAATACCCTATTACTCGGGTGATGTGATGGGCGATCACGAATACGATATGATCGTGCCGACACCGGCGACTCTGCCACCGTCCAATACAGCGATGGCTCCGGTGTTGCAGAACTCGTTCCGATCCCGAAACGTCCCTGTTCGCACGATGTCCTATGCGTCTCCGTTGAGCCCGGCGTCAGCCCGTAAATACCCCAATGCGGTCTGGTAATCACTGAACGCTGCTGTGCATTGTCCGCGCCAGCGAAGAAATGTGTCCGTCCATCCCTCTATTCTCGGGCCTGTCAGCCGGTTGAATGCCTGTCCTGCGTGCTGGCGGCCACGCGTTCGTGCACCGCCAGACCACTCAGGAATTCTTTGCCCCCACGATTCGTCTGGTTGTGAAACAATGTCGGGCCCCAAATGCCGCTGAAGAATGTTCGACCCTGGCGACTTGCGCGAGTTCCATACGTGGCGCACAGGGCCGTACTCGCATCAGCTTCGCATCCATTGAGGGACCGGGATTTCTTTGGGTCCATTCTTCCGATCCGTATGGCATCGTCTGTCACGTCCAGATTGGTTGACTTCGCGGCAGTCGTCTGACCGGTTCGGCGATCGCGATTGTCTTGCACCGGACGTCCAAGCGTGTGACGAATCTCCGTCAACTCCACCGTGATCCTTTCGGATGAATGATCGGGATCACGGATCTGCTGGTAGAGTTCGAGTGCCTGCACGACCAGCAGGCGCACAAAGGCAGGCTTACCACTGTTGCGCCATGTTTGAAGAAAACGGATCCGTCTCGATACGTTGACTTCGATGGTTTCTTCGGGCGGCTGATGAGTCCATTGGGAGCATCGACTCAACCAGTGCGGAAACCAGCGTGCGTCTCCCTCGTTCAGGTGAGCTGCGCTGACGGCATGTTCCATGCGCCTGCAGCGACATCGCCCCACCCTTCTTGTACGAATTTGTACGAACTTTGTGTGGCCTCAGGCAGCGACACATTGACACCCGTAAGCCATGTGGGTATTGTGATACCCGTCGATTGGACGTCAATCGGCCATCGTACTTTGTGGTCGCCGGGTGTATCATTGTTCGTAATGCCCCGAATGAAGCCGACGGTGATGACTGGTACGGCTGCAGCAGTTCCGAAGGCGAAGAGGCACTAATTTCGCTGGGGCTGCCGACCGAAATCTAGCGGAGATAACCGGCGAACCAGGCGTTGCACGCGAGCGGGCGGCAGCGTCGGTTTTGAAGTCAATGTCAAACGCGCCCGCCGCGTGAACTTGGTCGTTATGCCCCCAAAACGCAGCTTTCTGTGATCTGGATTCGTGCTGTCAGCGTTGTCACCATGTACGGCAACTAATTTATGGAGACCACAAGTGTGACACACGAACGGAAACACGGTATTCGTCAGTCTTTATCCGACACTGGGCACTCTTTGCGGGTGACGCTAAACGCGCTCTACCATCTTTCTCCCGGCATTGCGGTTATCGGAACCCTGCTGGCTGCTGGTCTCGTCTGGCTGACCATGCAGTGGACCGCGTTAATGACTGGAACAGCCGTTCTACTGATCCTAGCCCTTTCGCTCGCGATATTTGCCATTCGCGGAAACTTCGGCGAAGCTCTCTTGTCTCTCGTGGGCGGGCTCTTGTCGGTGTTTGCCTACGAATGGACGCCAGAAAGATACGTTGCCTTTTCCGTTGCGTGGATTGGGTTCGCACTTTTTGCCATGCTAATCGCAAGCGTCAAGATCGCCTCCAAGAACGAAGACATTTTTAAGCAGGCGGCAATCCGCATCGTCGGCCCAAAGGCGTCCGACGAACTGCTCAAAGAAATAGAAACTCTACTCACAAAACTGGGGCGGCAGACTTCAGCTATGCCGATGCTTGGCCCAATCGAACGGGCTGAAGTTATCCGAACCTTCGCGTTTCGCGGGTTACCGATCGCTCTTTTCGCTGCCGGCATACGTGCAACGGAGGCGCTGTCAGTGATCACCAAATGTGACACCCAACGCGTCGCACTTTTCGTGGCAGACTTCTTTCAGTCAATCCATCCAAAGGACGACTCTGAAGCAACTACGATTACAGACGCACTGTACTTCTTTATCCAAAACACACCGGTGCCCCCTGAAGACTTCTTTGCAGCTTTCGAAAAGTCGCGCCGATTAATCTTGTCGCAGCTGATTGAACCAAGTGTGTTCCTTGACGAATTGCAAACGTGCCTTTCCAAGGGCGTACCCATCGAGGACGTGTGCAAAGAGATTCAGGCAAAACACGAAATAGGGGCATAACAAATCGGTGCACGCGGCGTTGCGGGCCGAGCCGAATCTGAATTCAAAGTCGCTGGCCGCAACCCGGTGACCTTGGTCGTTATGTGGCGGACGGTGTTGGCGTGCCACTGGAGACTCACAATTGGTTGACGACGATTGGAATTACGAGCCTGTACCCAGTTCTGCACAGCGTCTCTATCGCATGTGTTGGCAGCTTGAAACTTGGCTCCGCACTATCGTCTACGTAGAATTGCGTGCCGCACGGATCGACTGGGAATCGCCAATTCAGAAGCACGTCAATGACTGGCCACCTCGATCACTTGCAAGCGACAAACGCCTGCACCACATGGCCACCCCTCACCAAGCCGCGTTGTCATACCTGACTTTCGGCCAACTTTGGTCTGTGATCGCGGATCGAGCCAACTGGCCGCTCTTCGAGCCGTACTTTCCACCAAAAAACAACACGGACGCCCGCATCGAAGAAGTCAAAGCAATCCGTAATCGTATTGCGCACTTTCGCGAACCACATCAAAATGACGTTGATCGGCTTGCTCTCTTTGTGCGTGATCTAGATCCCGGCATCCGTCGTTTCTGTTCTCGTTACACCACCGGCAAAGTCCCCAAGGACGCCGCCGCCGATCTCGTGTCAGCGGAACTTGAAGCGAATTGGGAACACAATGGCTACGGTATTGAACTGATGCGGCCAAACGGTTGGCTATACGCACCTGATCCGCATAGGATGCAACCGCTCATGAATGCCCGATTGGCAATGCTCTCCCACAAACAATACGAACGCGGCTCAACGGCAGGTGTTGTATATGCTCTTAACATTCATGGTAAACGGGATCGCCTTGATACGGTGGGCTTCTTCGAATCGACGAGAAAGCTGCACGGACACATCATCCACATAATGCTGTCCTGTATGTTGAATGAACTGACCGTCACAATACCGGCCATATACGGTCCAGCAGCAACCGCTGATCTGATATTCAAGTTCCTTGAGGCTGGGCTCAACTGCTCGCGCGGATCAAGCTGGCGTCCGGTCATCCGCGATCAACTTGAATGGCCCGAATACGTACTTTGGCCTGACCATTTGCTAACGTTCTATTGTGATGATATTCAGCAGTCGGTACTCGACACTGATTAGTCCACATAACAACAAAATGCACCGGAGTTGCCGATCCGGGCCGAATTTGAAATCAACGTCGCTGGCGGCACCCCGGTGATTTTAGACGTTCTTTTGCTAAGCCATCGCGATCCTACCGATGACAATTTACTTTTACAGTCGAACAGATGAATACGGAGACTTTTGCAACTTCTCGTCGCACGGGTTTGAACTCGATGGCGTCTATTGGCGAACGGTCGAACATTACTTCCAGGCTCAGAAGTTCGCTGGTACCGAACACGAAGCGGCGATTCAACGTGCTCGAACTCCCGGTGACGCGAAATGCCTGGGGCGATCTGCGAAGTATCCGCTACGTGACGACTGGGAAGACGTAAAAGACTCGATCATGCATCGAGCCGTAACACGTAAATTCGAAACGCACCCCGACATTCGGAGGCGACTTCTCGACACGGCCGACGAAGAACTGGTTGAGAATGCCCGAGGCGACTACTACTGGGGCTGTGGTGCCGATGGGACAGGGCAAAATAAACTTGGTAAGATACTCATGGATGTCCGTGACAGATTGCGGGCCTCACAGACCGGCGACTCGAACGACGCAAAATAACCATCGCATGCACGGGAGTGACGGTGGCTGGCGTTTTTTGAAAACAACATCAACTCCCGCCACCCCGTGATGCGGGTCGTCATGCGAAAAGGAACTTGATGAGCGTCCTTACTGAGGCAGCAGCGAAGATTCACGCTGATCGGCGGTATACAGTCAACGCCTCAGCTCACGCATTTCTAACAGGCCTCGGTCTTCCGCTGGCAATATCTGAGGACATCTGTGCTGCTACCTTCGACGAACCGTTGTGTTTGTACCAGGGAGGAATCACAGTCATTCCTTCATCCGCGCTGGAATCACTGAACAATGACCTACTTTACCTTCCCTGGTTGCGCGATGGATACATAACAATTGCTTCAGGGGCATGCGGAGATCCCATTGCAATCGACGTAAAGACGACTCGAATGGCGTATGTCTTCCACGACGAAATGAACCATTTGGCACCAGACCTTGTTCCGTCAAAGCACGTGGTGCATACGCCACTTTCCTATCATGACTTTTGGCATCTTGCTACAAGATACGATATTGCCCTTCATGATCCTCAGGTAGGAGAGTCTGGTCTGGACACGTGGCTGTCACTTTCGGGCTATGCCGGAGTGCCAGTTGACTCTGACCAGGCTGAATCAACATGGGGACGTGGTATGCGAGTAAGCGCATAACAATGCAATGCACGCCGGGCTGCGGTGGTGCGTTTTTCACACTTTACCAAGTCGCTCGCCGCAGCCGGGTGATTGCAAGCGTTCTGTGCTAACAATGAACCCAGCACCGATCAGATTCGACTTACTCTTCGACGCTGACGAATATCACCGATCGGGATACTGCCCGTGGACGTTCTTCGCATACCCAACAAATCTCGCGGACGAAAAAGGACTACCACCAGACCATGAAGCATGCGACCTTCTTGCTCAACTTCAGGAACGCAGGATCGATGTTGCCATCTGGGTGAACGGCATCGCCGAAGACGCGACCTACTTTGCATGCCGCAGGGAAGACATACAGAGATTAGATGACGCGATTCGGGAACTTGAAGATTCCGGCCGGATCAAGAAGGGGTTCTGCAATGAAAGAACAGAACGCCTCTTCGCGGCATCCGAAAAGCACAGAACAAAGCGGTGAACGGGAGCCGCCGATATCGTGGGTTTTGAAATCATAGTTTTTTTGGCGGCGGCCCCGTTACCGCAGCCGTTATTTGCACATTACAGGACCAGCCACCTTGTCTGCAAAACCAAGATCTCCGTTTCTGGCTTGGGCTCTCGGTATTCTATTTGCATATAACGCTTGGCAGTTCCTTACAGTTGGGTTCTATTGTGCAGTTTCAGTATTTGTGATACAGCGAATAGAGCTGAATGAAACAACATCGAGGGAGCTGGAAGCATCCGGTAGAACAGTGGCTGAATTTCAAAACATCAACAAGAATCTCATTCGCTTTCTTATTGCACATACCGCAGTTCGTGTATTTCTACTGGCAAGCGTTACGGGCCTCTTTTTCTGGAGGAGAATTGCTTTCGTGACTCTGATGCTCGGCACTGCGTTGATCTACGTCGTAAATCTGTGGGGCGGTGGCTCACCGCTCTCTGAATCGGTGGATCTGCTGCTATTCGCCAGCGTATCGGTTGCTGTCTTTTGGCTCCGGCCAATTCAATGGACTCATTTTGAATAGTCGCGTTAACCAGGATCTGTTCGCCAATCAAGTTACTCGGAACGGCTTCGGTGTTTCGCAAGGCCTGCGGGAGATCTGCAAATAACGATCTGGTGCACCAGAGTTGCCGATGGTGCGGTCCTGACGAGCAAACGTCACTGGCGGCAACCCGGTGATCGTGGCCGTTATGCCGCAGAAAATGTATGGCCCATTGGGTGCACCTCGAATGATCGAACCATTTTCGATTGATTACGAATTGCGTGGATCTGGCTGGGCACTCGGCACCGTTTCCCACGCGAGTCAACGCGTCCCCTTCGTTGCCTCATATCTAAATGATCCACTCAGCGAACTTGCCTTCTCGGCACATCATCTTTTTCAGGGCGGGGATACTGCTGCGGTTGTGTTCATGAACGAACCCGGAGAACACCATTTGGTCTTTACGCGAATATCCGATCTTGAGTGCCGCTTTACACTGACATGGTTCAACGAAAACGTCAGTTACGGCTGCAATTTCCTCCCGGGATCTGTGTTGTTGATGGCAGGCACACTTCTCATACGATCGCTGGTAGATCAGGTGCACGCCCTTCTGACGCGACTGCTTGATCTACATGGTACGGATGGATACAAAAAACCTCTGGCCCAGTCATGGTTTCCTCATTCCAGAGTATTCTTTGCTGCGCAAGAGCCGAATTGCAGCATCGCAATAGCGGCATAACAAAATGGTGCACGGGGGTTGTGCATCAACTGCAATTTTCAAATCAAAGCCGTCCGGCACAATCCCGTGACCGTCGGCGTTATCCGATCATGACGCATCACGAGTGCCACTATGATGAAACTGCTTTTGATGCTTGAAGATGACCATGATCGCATCCGTCGATTTAGAGCGATTGTTGCGCCATCACCCAAACGCAATGCTTAAGATCGCGAGAACTGCACCTGACTTCAAAACTGAATACTGGTCGTTAACTGACACGCCTGACGATCTGTCTCGATCACGACTTGTTCACCGACTCACCAGATGATCCAGATCCCGGTGATGGCCGCGACGTTTCTGCATTCCTGATTACACGGCTGGCAAAATGTCCTGCACTAATACATTCAACAAACGCCCAGGCCGCTGACTCAATGATGTTTTCGATGCGTGACGCCGGATGGACTGTAGATCGAATTGCACCGATCGGAGATGATTGGATTGAATCGTATTGGTATCCTGTTGCTCTGGAGATGATCGCACGCGGAACAGACAGCGACGACTCAATCGAGATGTGACCGCAAAATACCGGATAACAACGCGGTGAACGGGAGCCGCCGACAACGCGGGTTTTGAGATCATAGTTACATGGCGGCCGCCCCGTTATTGCCGTCGTTATCCGACTGGGCGAACACACTTGGACGTGCCATGCCGATGACCCCCGCGATGCGTGATTGGCTCGGGCCGCGAGAGATCGCGAGATTCGATTCAATGCGTGACGCCGATGGCGACCTGCCTCCTCCGTGGCGAGTCTTCCCTGAATATCCACCAACTTCTATGGGTTGGCGAATGGGCGGTGGTGAAGCTTACATGTCCTACTGGCACTGCATTTACGATGACCTCTCAGATGCAGATAAGAAACGCTACCGTAGGAAGCATCCTCGTCCACTGTATTGGTTCTGGTTCTACTGGAAACTAGAATCCGTTCCTGTCGCCATTATCCTTATTCCGATTTCCTTGCTCACATTCCCGCTGCGTGTATTCTTGCATTGGGGACTTCGATTGTTCGGTCCTGAACGCATTGACATCCCGTCGCTTCCCGAAGACAGAGGATAACAAAGGCATGAACGCGGAGCCGCCGATGGCGCGTTTGACGTCCCACCGGTAATTTTTGCAATCTTCGGATCAACTGCCGCAGTGATCGGCTGGATCGTCCGCGAGGCAACCGACCGCCCAATTCTGCGTCGGCTATGCGGACTATTGTTTACGATTCTGGTTGCAGTCATTGCCACTGTCGTCGTAGGATTAGACATCTCATTTAACAGCTCGATTTAATACTCAGGAGAGACCAGGAAGTTCGTCGACGCGCTCGTTACGGCCATTGATCGCGGTCATACTGAACAGGCACATGAAGAACTTCGCAAATTCAACGGCGAAGCGATTCAAACATACGAAGGCGGCGCTTTTCTGCGGTGGTCCGCTGCGTTTGGCAATCTCGAAAGAGTTCTGCGAATCCATCGTGAACTGTCCTTCAGCGGCATTCATCTCTAACTTTCCGTTGAAAAACCGGGACAGCGACGGTGTTAACAGAGATCAAGTTTCAGATTGGCGATTCTCGTTTCAATTGCCACCGCTCAATGGCATCTGATTCCATGGACTTGGCCTAATGAGATCAGTAATGGAGTGCGTTCGGCACTCACTCTGCTGTTCCCAGTTGTGGCATACGTAGTTACGATTCTTGTTGATCGACGAACCAGGCGTTGAACGCGAGCGGGTGATCGCACCGATTTTGAGGTCACAATCCATCGCGCAGACCGACGTGATGCTGTAAGTTTCTGGCAAGGACCCTGCGCAGTGTGTCGCAAATTCTCCATGGCTCTTCTCTTTCAGCTTGGCCTTGTCGCCAACTCTTGCATTGCCCAGCAGTCAAATCTCGCTTCATACACATTGACACGTGATCAAATTGTTGCGATTCGAGATCTTTCACGAGATCATGGCACTCTTACGTTTGTGTGGGATTGGAGACCAAATGATCCGTGGAACTGGCATGACGAGTCACAGCCTGAGCCTTCGCCGACCGAAGGAATCCTATACGGATTTGACGGTGATTCGTTCTACACGACTGAACACACGCTGAAAGCCCTGGCAGCCTTTCCGGAAACATCACATGTGAACCTGGCTTACTGCTTTCGGTGCTCGGACAAGGGCATCGAGCATCTGAAAGAGCTGAAGTCACTCAGAACACTTGTTCTGTACCGCAACGCTGCTCGCTATTCCGGAACCTTCCCTTTTCCGGTCCAGAAGCCAGAAGAGATCAAGCAACTCATTACAGATCAAGCGATTGAGCACATTGCTGCCTTTCCTTCGTTGGAGGCTCTGCATCTGGGCGACAATCAGTTTTCAGAGGCAGCAATTCTTCGGCTTGGTTCACTGAAAACTCTAAAGCTCTTGTCGCTGGATGATTCGCAAATCTCTGCCAATGGCCTCACAGAGCTGAAGGCGTCACTTCCCGACTGCACGATCGAAATTTGGGGTGGCCGCAAGGCAGCCAATGCAAACAGCACACGAAGATAGCATAGCAAGGCGATGCGAGCCGAGTTGCGGTGGTGCGTTTTCACACGAGACCTGGTCACTTGCCGGAACCGGGTGAGCGCGTACGTGAAGCTGCAACCATGACGAGAGGACTGCGCTAACGGGAACTTCTGATGCAATCAGACGAAACATCGCGGAATACAGACAGATCGGTCTCTCCGTATTCACCGCCATCTGAATCTTCTTCAACTACCACGGGTACCGGCCCCGAGTCGACTTCGCTGTTCCACGATCGCGTACGCATTGTGTGGGCCATACTTTGTGGCGTGAGCATTGTCGTACTTCTCTTCTACCGTTCCGCCCCGGGCATGGCCCCGACATGGTCGGCAGAGAGATGACGGCATTTCTGTCTCCGCTTTTACTCGCGTTGTTTGTTTCGTTCATCTATCTCGTCCCAACCGCCGCCGGCCATTCCCGGGGCAAACTTCTTCTCTACACTGTAATGTTGATGGTCGCAGAGTTGTTCCTTTACGGTACCGTTCTAATGCCGTGATTTTTCGGCAGGTACATCGCAGGATAAGGAAACGGTGCACGGGAATTGTGCACCAACCACAATTCTCAATTGAAAGCCGTCCGTCACAATCCTGTGACCGTGGTCGCTCGCCATGTGAGAATACGCAATGTTCAAGATTGATGGCACTGATTCCAGGGTCGCCCGGAAGAAGTCGCGTTTCAGACTCCGTGTTGCCAAGGATGGCTCTGGGAAGATCAACACAGACATCTATGGCGACAAAACGTGCATGAGGCAGATGCCGACAGACGAACGGCGCTCGATTGCCAGTTGTCTCTTGTCACTTTGCCCACACCCGCGTAAGGACCACGCTAACCGGGTTAGCGTGGTCCTTTGCGGTTAATCTTCACATGGAGTTGGTGTGGGCACTCATATTGACGTCCTGTTCCCGCCTCGCTCTTACATGACTGCTGCAAGTCTTGCCGAACTATTGACGCAGACGTTTTCGGCAACTGCGTCGTCGTAACTGACAATCAAAGAACACGCATGGTATTCGATCGAACTCGACCCCCGACACCTAATGACCATCCCTACTGATTCTGGTGAGCCGGCGTGTATTGAGGCCGGTGGGCCGTATGGATTCGACGTCAACCTGTATGATCAAGTCTGTTTCCCTGGGCTTGCTGAACGATTCCGGCGGCTGCATGCTTCGGATTCGCCACTATCTGGTCCGTTGCAGAATGTAGTTCGCTCCGTTGTTGTCGCGCTAACTGGTCTGCTTCTTTCGCCTGCGTTGCCGGTGGCATGGGCGATTACGATCGAACGCTGGATTTGGCATACTATGACGTTGCTTGTTTTACCGATGTCTGCAATCCACTTGCGACAAAACTCAGCGACCGGCGAATTCGTGGTCTGACCTGCACGTCCATCGCTGGCTTTTGCACGCACAAGAGACGGCGAACCGAGCGTTGGACGCGGAGCCGCCGATCAAGCGTTTTTCACATGGTTGACTGGTTTGTGGCGGCCCGATCAACGCCGCCGTTCTGAGGCTAAGAAGGCTCGCAACTGGTGGCAAGTATTTCACCGCTACACGTCCTGATCGCGATCGCAGTGTCCATCACCATCGTCGTGCCGCCAATGGGACACATAATGATGATCATTCCATGGATAATGATTGTTGCCATCGCGTCAAAACGAGAATCGAAACGCGGTCGCGGGGGGATCACTATTGCAACCTACATTGTTGTGACTTCGTTCGTCATCGTTGCGGCAGTGCTTGCACCGGTAAAAACAACGGAGCGTGTGCTTGAGAATCCATTGGTCTTACCAGGTACAGAATTGACCCTGGCTGAAATGGACCGGGAGGCCGACTTCGAGAGCACGCAATGGCTGCCACGATACATTTACGTTGTCACAACCTCGGAGAATGCTGACAAACAGATTCGGTTTCGGACGACCGACATCACCCTTCGTGAATTTGTTGATACAATCGAATCGCAATCCGATCTTCGCCATCGCTTCATGCATTGCGGCAACGGATCGTCAATCCTATTCGGTGGCGACTGTTGCTTTGGATTGCGACTGCGGTGAATAAGCTTCAGAACAGAAAATGCACCCGAGCTCCCGATCGTGCGTTTCCTGAATGTAAAGTCTCCTGGCGGCAATCGGGCGGTTTTAGACGTTTACTACCAAAGACAAGTGTAAATTCTGTGGCTCGTACGAATCTTGTCTATCCGAAGATGCCCGGCAGCGGTGATGCACCGCCTGGCAACTGCATTGCATTCGAGAAGTACGATGGCACCAACATCCATTGGGTCTGGGACGCTACGCTCGGTTGGTATGCATTTGGCACACGTCGAGATCGGTTCGACCTTGATGATCAGGGAATCGCAGCATTTAACTCAGCGCATCCGGGCCTCGAGGAATGCTCGCAGGTCTTCCTCGGTGCCTTTGCGGAACAACTGTCTTCAGTTCTGTCCGGTCTTGAATACTACGGCTCAAACGAACTGATCGTCTTCACAGAGTTCCTTGGTGACCACTCTTTTGCAGGCAGGCACCTGTCGACTGACGCGAAGCGTCTGGTGATCATTGACGTGCAAACTGCGCACGGTCTTCTTTCGCCAGCCCAGTTCGTACAGGATCTGGCTACTCTCCCGATTGCACGGACGGTCTATCGCGGTAAGCTAACCGGCAAATTTGCGGACGATGTCCGGGACGGCCGATTTGGCGTTGCTGAAGGAGTGGTTTGCAAGGGTGAGTCCGACGGAAAGGTCTGGATGGCAAAGATCAAGACCAATGCATACATGCAGCGTCTGAAGGAAGCGTTTGCGGATAAGTGGGAAGACTATTGGGAGTAGCGGACTAAGCGTTGAACCGGAGTGTGGCTGACTTCCGGTTTCGAAATTGGTGCCGGGATTCAGTTGCACCCGCAGAACACAGCTGTTGTATTCCAAATCTGATGTCGCACCCAATTCGCGATTACAGGTCTTCGCGTTATCCTGAATGCGAGCCAGTCCCGTACGTACTCCGGGATTCGTACCGTTCCCGGAGCACTCGGGTTGGTTTTCCTGAGATCAAAACCTTCCGTTTTTGCCCGTTGAGGGCAAGCGTTGCCCAGAGTCGAAGCAGGCGAGAATCGCGATGTCCTCAGATACAGAGATCAGCAAGTTCCTCAGCTATGCCCTCCGGCACGCGCCCGGCAAGGTTGGTATCGAGCTCGACTCCGGAGGCTGGACAGAACTCAACACCTTGCTCGCCAGACTGCACGCAAACGGCCTGAACTGCGACGAAGCCCGCATTCGCAGGGTCGTCGACGAGAGCCCCAAGAAACGATTTGCCATCTCCGAAGACGGATCGAAGATTCGTGCAAACCAGGGGCACTCAATCAATGTCGAACTTGGACTCGAACCCCTTGCGCCCCCTTCAGTGCTGTATCATGGGACCGCACTTACCTCACTACCTGCCATCAGGGTCGATGGTCTGAAGCGAATGAAGCGACACCATGTCCACCTGTCCTCGGACAAGGCAACTGCATTGGCAGTTGGACAACGCCACGGAAAACCCGGCATTTTGTCGATCGATGCTCAGGGCATGTACGCTCGTGGCTACGAGTTTTTCTGTTCCGAGAATGGTGTCTGGCTGACGGCTTTGGTTCCGGTGGAGTTCATCGTCTTTCCGTAGATCCGGGTTTCAATCGTCGCGTGTGACGATGTCGCGTGCTGCGATGTCTTGTGATTCTTGCCGTGTGTTATGAGATGAGTTTGGCCGGGGGGTGAGTCGGTTTGTTTGAATTACTGGATAGCATGTTCTTCCGGACCGCGGGTCTCGCAGGTTCCGAAACCAATATCGATCGCCGCGGCGCGGTGATCGGTCGCGTTGTGCAGGATCAGTAAGGTGACTAACGACATCGAGCCGTTGCGGCCTCAATCGCTCGTTGATGCCGCTTTCTGCCGGCCAGGCATGTACACTTGTCATGGGACGATTGCGGAAGTGTTTGCATTTCTTGAAGGCTATTACAGTGGATTGTGCGCCCATTCGGCGAAGAATATTCTGCCGACGCGGGTTTTGAATTCCGATTGTCTGGTGGCCGCCCGGTCTGGGTTGTCGCTATTCGATCAGCACGACATCGTTGTCATTTGTCAAATTCACTCACATCAGCCGGAGGATTTTCATCATGGACCCGGAACACGTCTGTGAAGTCTACATCCTGTACTTGATAGGCAGGCTGGACGGTACAACAGAGAAACGCTTTATGTCGACGCTTCAGGCAATGAATGCACCGTATGCTTCCATTGACGAATTCATGCAGGAATACGAGAGGGAAGAGTCGATATATGTCGATCTGATCGAATGGGTCAAGGCGGAGTGGGCCAACGCCCTGAAAGAGAACCCGGAGACGAACGCCAAACAGTTTGCGAAGGACAAGGTACCGGACTTCTTGTCCAGCCTTTCATAGAGAGAGAACAGCGATCTGATGTACTGCCTGCAGACGCTGGATGTTCGAGCTGAGTTTCGTGTCATCGCAACATGGATCCGTGTTGATTAGAATTGCCTGACCACGCCCGGGAAATTCCGTGGGATTCTTCGGCCGTTCACGGACCCGATTGCCACTTTATCCGACAGGTTTGAAATCGTGCAGAGACTTCTGATTGGTGTGAGTGTTGTCGCAGTATGGCTGGCGGGCGCAATATGCAATTCCGCATTTGCAGAGAAACCCAACATCATTGTCATCATGGTGGATGATTTTGGTTTTGAATGCGTCACGGCAAATGGTGGCGAATCTTATCAAACGCCCCACATTGATCAGCTGGCGTCAACCGGGATGCGATTTGAACATTGCCATGTTCAGCCTCTGTGCACTCCGACACGGGTGCAGTTGATGACGGGCATTTACAATGTCCGCAATTATATTGAATTTGGTCTGCTTGATCCTAAGGCCACAACGTTCGGGCATCTGTTGAAGAAGCAGGGCTACGCAACAGCAATTGCAGGCAAATGGCAACTGGGTCTTCAGGCCGATCTGCCGCAGCACTTTGGATTTGATGAATCGTGCCTATGGCAGTTAACCCGTCGACCACCTCGTTATGCCAATCCGGGACTGGAATACAACGGCGTCGAGAAAGATTTTGCAAAGGGCGAGTATGGTCCTGCGCTGGTGAACGATTTTGCTTTGTCGTTCATTGAGCGACACCGGTCCGAACCGTTCTTCCTGTATTATCCCATGATTCTGACCCACGACCCCTTTCAACCCACCCCTGACAGCCCGGACTGGGATCCTGCGACAACCGGTGAAAAAGCAAAGCGCAGTGTGAAGAACTTTGCGTGGATGACTCAGTACATGGACAAGATGGTTGGTCGGGTCGTCGCCAAACTGGAAGAGTTCAAGCTGCGTGAGAACACGCTGATCCTGTTTCTCGGCGATAACGGAACGCAGGTGACAGTGACCAGCCAGTTTCGCGGCCAGCCTTATCAGGGGGGTAAGGGGCAGGGCAACGCGCAGGGTACGCATGTGCCCTTGATCGTCAATTGGCCTGGTCATGTACCGGCGGGTCAGGAGAATTTTGATCTGATTGGCAGCGTTGATTTTCTGCCGACCATTTGTGAGGCGGCGGGCGTTACTGTTCCTGCTGAACTGGCGATCGATGGAATCAGCTTTCTACCTCAGTGCCTGGGAAAACCGAGCACACCTCGACAGATTCATTATTGCTGGTACGCCCGTGATGGCGGTGCCGAAGCCAAAGTGGAGTTTGCGATGACACGGGAAATGAAACTGCATCGCGACGGCCGACTGTTTGATCTGACCAGCGATCCGCTGGAATCTCAGCCACTGTCATCGGACCAGCTCACATCTGCTCAAAGGGAGGCTCGAATCCAACTTTCTGCAGAACTGGAGAGATTTCGGGAGGCGCGTCCCGCCCATCTTGCCAAACGGAATCGTTCAGAAAAGTCAGCAAAGAAAAAACGACAATAATCGAGCGGGTAAAGTCGTATCATTTCCGCAGAACGACGTTGCATCCCGGCAGCTGTTTATGGCAGCGCGTTGGGCGCCTCTGTTGGCGGAACACTGTCCAGATACATGCGCTGCCAGATTTCAAGACACAGCAGATTCCAGAGTCGGTAGGCATGGTCGACCTGTCCACTGGTGTGTTCGCTGACAAGTTGGCGCACGGAATCCGGGTTCAGGAGGCCCCTTTGTAAACATCGATCGGACAGCAGGATGTCGTGAAGCAGATCCTTGAGTTCATTGCGGAACCAATGATCAATCGGTACGCCAAACCCCATCTTGCGGCGTGTCTGGATATCGGCAGGTATCAGGTCCGCAAATGTGTCCGTCAGCACCATTTTTCCGCGCTGGACGCTTTGTTTGACCTCGATGGGCATGGTTGCTGCCAGTTCGACCACCTTGTGGTCCAGCATGGGACTGCGAGCTTCCAGGCCGACCGCCATACTTGCGATGTCTACTTTTGTCAGGATGTCGCAGGGCAGATAGGTGTGAAGATCGGTTGCGGTTGTTCTGGTGATAAAGTCGCGATTGGGATAACGACCGTAAGCGTCAAAGATGCATTCTGCAGGTTCCTGTTCATTCAGCAGATGCCTCATGTCTTCGCTGACCAGCCACTGCAGCCTTGCTGAATTGAAGATGGTGATCCAGTTCAGGTATCTTCGTTCGGGTTCCTGTCCCAGGGTTTCCAGCAGCCGTTTGAGTCGTCGACGAAAAGATTTCTGTTCGACGGATGTTGGGATGGCAGCGACCAGTCTGGAATTCCAGATGTGGCGCACCCACGACGGAAGTCGATCCGTAAGGCCTGCGATGCGCGCGGCCTTGTAACGATCGTAGCCGCAGAAGAGTTCGTCGCCCGCGTCTCCGGTCAGGGCGACGGTCACGTTTTCGCGAGTCATCTTTGACAGATACATGGTTGGAATTGACGAGCTGTCTCCAAATGGTTCGTCGTAGTGCCAGACCAGCCGCGGCAGCATCTCGATGGCGTCGGGCTCAACGACGGCTTCGTGATGATCTGTGCCGAGCATCTGGCTGGCCTGTCGCGCGTAGCTCCGTTCGTCGAAGGCGGCGATCGGAAAGCCGATGGAGAATGTCTGTACGGGACGATCCAGCTGTTTCTGCATCAGTCCGCAAATGACCGTCGAATCGATACCGCCGGAAAGGAATGCCCCCAGCGGTACGTCACTGCGTAAACGTAATCGGACAGCCTCGGTCAGTGTGTCGCGTAGTTCATCCTGCCAGTCGGCAATCTTTGCTCGATGCAGTTGTGGCTGATCGTACGGGGGTGACCAGTAGGTTTGCAGGTTCAGCTGGCCATCCTGGAGTACTCCGATGGTTGACGGCGGCAGCTTGTTGAATCCCTGAAGGATGCAGTGCGGATGCGGAACATACTGAAGGGTAAGGAAACGCAGAACGGACATACGGTCCAGCTCGCGCGGCATATCCGGAATCTGTAGCAGCGATTTCAGTTCGCTGGCGAATGAAAGACGGCCCGATTCGAGCCGATAGAAGAGCGGCTTTTGTCCGAGTCGATCGCGGACCAGTACCAGCCGCTGGTGTCGAGCATCCCAGATGGCGATGGCAAACATGCCTCTGAGATACTGCACAAAATCCAGGCCATATTCTTCGTACAGATGCACGATGACTTCTGTGTCTCCGTCCGTTCGAAACTGATGGCCTCTGGCAATCAGATCGGGGCGAAGTTCCTGATAGTTGTAGATCTCGCCATTGAAGACAATTTGTATCTGGTCATCTTCGTTGCTGAGTGGCTGCGCACTGCCGGCCACGTCAATGATGCTGAGCCGTCGATGTCCGAGCGCGACGCCCAGGCTGGGCGAGGCGGTATTGTCGGCTGGGCGGAAATAGTGGCCATCTGCGTCCGGTCCGCGGTGGCGAATGCTGTCGGTCATGCGCTGCAGAGTCTGCGCGCTGACCGCCCTTTCATTTTGCCACCAGATGGCCCCGGTAATTCCGCACACGAGTTCGAGATTCCTGTCTATCAGATGATGCCGGATTCATACAACTGGCAATGCCTGGCCACCATGTGTTCGACGCAATGAGATTCCGTAATTTTCTGTTGACCTGCATCCGCCAGTTTTTCTGCCAGATTCATATCATCGAAGAGTCGCTTCATGGCCATGGTGAGATCGGCTGACTTGCCCACCGGGTAAAGCAGCCCCGTTGTTTCGTGTTGGATCAATTCCTGATTGGGGGCGATATCGCTGGCGACAACGGGCAGCCTCAGAGACATCGCTTCCATCAGGCTGTTCGACATGCCTTCAAATTCACTGGGCAACACAAAAACGTCAAACGCTGCTGCCAGTTGGTACGCATCGGATCGATGACCCGCAAAGTGAATCAGGTGGCGACAATCCAGATTGATGGCAAGTTCTTCCAGCGCGACACGTTCCGGACCATCGCCAATGAGTACCAGTTTGCCATTCGTGATGGTCTGACGCAGCAACTGAAATGACCAGATCAGGTCCTGCAGGCGCTTTTGGCGGGCCAGCCGTCCCACGAATCCAACGACCCGATCGTCTGAACGGAGTCCGAGTGTTTGTCGGGCTTTTTGACGTTCCGCTGCAGGATCAACGGGTTGCTTCGGGCGGGGCATTCCGTTTGGAATCACGGTGATGAAATTCACGGGCACGCCGATTGACATGTAGAAATCTGCAACCCCTCGGGAATTCGCAGTCATCGCCCAGGTTCGGCCCAGCATCCATCGGTCAATCTTTAGTTGCCATGCGCTTTTCCACGAATCCACGCATCGCTCGCAGACAATCACTCTTGCCCGTGGCGGGCAAACTGCGGGCAGGCGAACATATGCATTGGCGGCGAACAGGTACGACTGAACGAAATCCGGGCAGAATTCTGCCAGCCCACGACGCAGGCGGATCCACGTGAGCAGATCGAAGCGAAATCGCTTCTCCAGCACTTCCACCTCGATACCGTGGTTTCTTAACTGGTCGGCATAATGACCGCCACGATTCAGCGCGAAGACTTTGACGATATAACGATCGCGTGGCAGGCCGGTCGCAAGCAGAGTCAGCTGACGTTCTGCGCCGGATTGATCGAGCGTTGGAATCACAAAGGCCACGCGAATCACAGATCACTCAACCCCGCTAATGAGAGTGCCGGGCCATGGTGGCCACGCGTAAACTAACCGGCGAAGTATTCGACGGCGTTTCGGAACATGCGAATGCCATCACCCTCACCTCTCAGGTTTAATCGTGTCCATTGGGGGTGCTGCGTCGCGAACAAAAATCGTTCGGGGTGCGGCATTAATCCCAGCACTCGACCGGTGGAGTCACTTAGTCCGGCGATGTTGGCCAGAGAGCCATTGGGGTTGAAGGGTTCGGGCAGAATCCCGATGTCCGTTGGATCGCCCGATGCTTCTGCCAGGGTGGTCGCTTCCGGTGACCAGTAACACAGGGCAATCGACTGTTGATCGCGGAGTGTCTGCAGCAGCTCTGGTTTTTTCAGAGCAATGCGACCTTCTGCGTGTGCCATTGGAACGTCAAATTCGTCAATGCCTTTCAGGAAAACGCTGTTGCTGCTGGTAACTTTCAATCGTACCCACCTGTCGGTGTATCGGCCGTTCTGGTTCCATGCCAGCGTGACCTGATCTTCCCAGTTCTTCTCTGAGGTATCTTCGATGCCGCGTCGCATGATCAGCCCGGCTTTCAGAATCGTTTGAAAACCGTTGCAGATTCCCAGCACCAGTTTGTCGGCGGTCAGGAATTCTCTCATGGCGTCATTCAGCTGCCCGCGTAGCTGGCGAGAAAAAATAACGCCCGCGCCGAGGTCATCGCCGTAGCTGAATCCACCAGGCACGCACAGAATCTGGAATTCCGATAGCCGTCCCGGATTTTCCAGCAGACGAAACAGGTGAACTCGTTCTGCTTCCGCTCCAGCCAGCTCAAAGGCGTGTGCCGTTTCGATATCGCAGTTGGTACCAGGAGCACGCAGTACGCAAACTCGGGGAGCAGCCATGAGTAAAATTCAAACCCGGAAATCTGCCCAAAGGCAGCAGGAAAGGAGGATTGCCATCGGTTGTTCCGGGCCACCCCGGCGACGCACCGCAAGTTTTAGCAGGCCCAACAGCCTCTTTCATCCACCACCGCAGACTTCTGCCACTTTCCCCACGGACCGTAAGCGGGGGAACAGGTGTCCGGATGCTTAAAATTACCTCACCAGAGCAAAGTTCTCTGCATGGAATTGGATGATTCGTGCGGCCTGTCGCGAGTAGATTTCCATTGCGCTGTGCGGGACGCCTTCCACGATCAGTCGTTCGTAGGGGATGCCCAGCGAATCCAGAAACTGCATGTATTCGAGGTTGTTTTGATAGTTGAAACCTTTGGTTCCGACGTGAATCAGAATCTTCAGTGGTGGTTGTTTGGTCCTGGCGTACTGTCGTGCCAGGTCATAGGTGTTGTCGCCCGGCTGAAAGATCAGTTCGTCCGATTCTCGACCGTTGTCTTCGGAAATTCGTTTCTCGGTCGAATGCCCGGCCCCACCCGGTGCGGCTGAGCAAAACAGTTCCGGGTAACGAAACATCAAACGGGTGGTTCCCCGACCGCCTTGCGAGAACCCCTCAATTCCCCGACCTTCACGTGAAGCCACGGTTCGGTAGGTGGCGTCGACGTGCGGAATCAGCTCCTTAATGAAGACATCCGCCCCCATGGCATTTTTGCGATCCGGCATGTTGTAATGGCTGACCGGGCCGCCATTCACGAACACATAGATCATCGGTGGCACAGCCCCATCAGCCATCAAGGGATGAATCTTTTCAACGAGCCTGACGCTCTTGAGTTCGCTTCCCGGCCGTCCTCCGTGCAGGTAATACACGACAGGGAATCGTTTTTCCGGGGACGACTCATAGGCTGGCGGAAGATAGATGCAGTATCCAACATCGATCCCCATCGATGGGCTCCTGAACGTGGCGTGTTTGGTGGAGGGGAGCGCCTGTCGAAGTGGGTTGACCCATCGAAATGTCGCCTGAGCCGCCTTCTTTTGCTGAGCGAATGTGCGATGCTGCCCGGCCCAGAAAAGAAGTGCCAGCAGGACCAGCAGTTTGCGTTGTGCCATCAGCATATTGAGGCCCATGGTGAATCTTTCCTTGTGAGTACTGGGTTGGGTATTGTCACAGAGACGACGCGCAGGCGGTCGTTTTGGCAGGCGTTTCGGATGTTGTGGGTCCAGCTCCAATCCTGACGAATCTTGTGGATAGATTATTGGCAACAGGCTTTTGCCCGTGATAGTGTTCCGATCACTGAACCCGTCGATTTGTGGACCGATGAATTTGAGGCCTTTCGAGCTCGTGGTCTGCAGTGTTCGTGGTCTGCAGTGTTCAAGGTCTGCAGATTGTGCGAATAACCCGGCCCATTGGAAGTGAATCTCGAATGAACGAACCAACTCCATCTCCAACGGCTCTGCATTCCACGGTTTCGGCGACTGGCTCCGCGGGCACTTCCGGCTTCGTCGAAAGTCCGGCGTTGGTGCGTGGCCGCAGATGGTCGACGTCCATTGGAATTCTGATCCGAAGGATCCATCTTTATTCAGGGCTGTTTCTGGTGCCCTGGGTGGTTCTCTACGGCATCACCGGAGCGATGTTCAATCACGTGGGGTTGTTTCCGCGGGTTCAGATTCGGGAAGTGGATGGCGATGTCGTCGCGAAGACCCAGCTGAGCACTTTTCCGTCGGCTCAGGAACTGGCTGATCGGGTCATCGAAACACTTCAGAAAGACCTGCCGGACCACAGAATCGAACTTACCGATCAGAGTCGCGCGGAATTTACGGGCGACTTGATGTTCGCGATAAAGAGCGATGAAGGCCAGCATGTCGTTCATATGGATCCGGTCAGTCGGGATTCCTGGATCGGCCTTCAACCGCCGAATGAGGAAGAGCCCGAGGCATTGTTGCCGGGGAAGAAGACGATTCGGCTGCCGGACGATCCTCACAATACGGCTCGAGCAGCAGCGGCGGAAATCTTTCGGCAGTCCGGATTACAGGCTGACAATGTGCAACCGCTGGGCTGGACGAAGCTGAATTTTCTGGCCAGTGTGGATGGCGAGCCAGCTCGAGTGACCTATGTACTGAAGGATGGTCACGTCGATGTCGATCGATTTACAGGTGAAGATGGCATGCCTTTGCGCCAGTTCCTGCTTCGGATGCACACATCGCATGGGCAGCCGCCCTACTGGAATGGTCGTATGTTCTGGTCGCTGATCGTGGATACGATGGCAATTGCCATGGTGACATGGGCGGTCAGCGGCATTTATATGTGGTGGCAGATCAAACGCACACGCTTGATCGGTGCCGGCATCATTGTGCTCAGCCTTCTGGTGGCGGCTGGTCTTTGGTTCAGTCTGCAGAACTTTTACGCGACGACTCGGCTTTGAGTTCAGACAGTGGCTTTGAGTTCAGACATCGCAGTGGTACGTTGCTGCGATTCCGGCCGTGTCAGACAATGACAGGCAGATAATGCCGAATCCGCTTCCGAAAGGACTTTTGTCAGATGCGCTGCAGCAGGAAAAGTCCGAACTCCACTTAAGTCGAACGGGCCTGGCAGGCATACTCTGAACGCCTGCCTCAAGTGCCCCGGCGACCGTTTGTTGGCGGACTTGCAGGCGACCAATTCGTTCAGGCGATGGAAGTCCCGGACGATTCGTTCGATTGCCTATTCGATTCACGGAAGGATCGCACAGATGTTTTGCTTCCGCAGATGGATTTGTTCGGTGGTGATTCTTGCAGCTTGCGCTTCTTCAGCGTTTGCCGAAATCGAAGCCGTCAAAGGAAAACGTTACACGCTTTCTCGTCAGCATGGCCCATGGATGATCATGGTGGCAAGTCTGAGAGATGTTGAGGACGAGGACCGTCGTCTGAAGTCTGGAATGACTGCCTGGGAAGCTGCCGATGAACTGGTTTTTGAGCTTCGGAAGAAGGGGATTCCGGCCTACACGTTTTCGGTAGAACGCAAGGTGGAAGACCTGTCGAAGGAGACCGGAATCACTGGTTTCGAACACAGACGCATTGTCGCGCAGCAGGGATACATTTCTGTTCTGGCCTGCAATTTCAAGAGTAACCAGGACGAGAAGATCGATGTGGTTCTGGACTATCTGAAGAACAAATTCCGTCCCCAGTTTCTGATGGATGAAGCCAATGGCGGACTGTTTGCGAAGACTCCCGGTCGGCCGGGTCCGTTGAAGCCATGGGTCACTGTCAATCCGCTGCTCTCGCCTGCCGAGGTGAAGGAGCGCACGATCAGTCTGGAAGATCAGAAACTGATTCTCTCGCTGAATTCGGACAGCGACTATTCGCTGCTGAAGAATCGTGGCAAATACACGCTGGTCCTTGCTACGTTTTCCGGAAACATGATCACCCAGCTGGGGGGCAAGGCGGATTCAAAGAGCATGTTGCGATTTGGAAGCAGCTTTGGATCGAATCTGGACGAATCGGCAAAAGAAGCGTGGGCAATGACCGAAGGTCTGCGTCATGCGAAATCAGCGGGCTATGACCAGGACTACGAAGCCTGGCTCTACCACGATCGAAACAGGTCCTATGTTACGATCGGGGAATTCAACAGTCTCAACGATCCTCGCATTCAAACCCTTGCGACGCAGTTCAGGGCAAAGCTGCGTCGCAATCCGGCGACTGGCGAAGAAGAGATGATGCCTGAGGTCTTCTCCCTGCCACGGAACGCCAGAAAAGTCGGCAACGAACTGAAGTACGATCGGTGGTGGATGTTCGACGGCGAGCCAAAATTGATGGAAGTCCCGCGAATCTCGCGAAAGTAGCGTTTCCTGCCCGGAATGATCAGAATAGCAGAGCCCGACATCCCTGTCGGGCTCTCTGTGTTTCGGCCCCCCTTCCTTCAGAAGGAAACGTCTGGTATGAACGCTCCGTCATTGCTTCGAACAGCATCCATCCTGATCGTCTCGCTGCTGCTGCCAGCCATGGTTTACGGGCAGTCGACAGCGTTGTCGCTGAATTGCCGATCGCGACATGAAACGGAAGCTGGTTCAGGACGCTGGCATTCGGTTGTGAAGCCGGTTGAATGGAAGAGCAGCGAAACGGCGATTGTTGTGTGCGATATGTGGGACAAACACTGGTGTCCGAATGCGACTGCGCGCGTTGCAGAAATGGCCCCTCGGATGAACGTCGTATTGAAAGAGGCGCGTCGTCGGGGTGTTCTGATTATTCACTGTCCCAGTGATACGATGGACTACTACAAGGATTACCCTCAAAGAGAACTTGCCCGGTCAGCTCCGGTTGTCGAGACAAAGATTCCGCTGGAACGCTGGTGTCATCTGGATTCGGAACGCGAAGGCCCAAAGCTGCCGATCGATGATTCGGATGGTGGCTGTGATTGCGAGGGACCAGTCAAATCGTATCGAGCGTGGAGTCGACAGCATCCTGCAATCGAGATCGCGGATCAGGATGCCATCACCGACAGCGCGGAAGCCTGGTACCTGATGAAACAACGCGGCATCACCAATGTCATTGTGATGGGTGTTCACACCAACATGTGCGTCCTGGGTCGTCCATTTTCTATCCGGCAGATGGTTAATCAGGGACAAAACGTTGTTCTGATGCGGGACATGACTGACACCATGTATAACCCGGCTCAAGCGCCGTTCGTCAGCCACTTTACGGGCAACGATCTGGTGACGGAGCACATTGAACAATACTGGTGCCCTTCCGTGACCAGCGCAGACATCACAGGCGAAGAGCCATTTCGTTTTTCCGGGGACAAACGTCCGCATCTGGTAATTGTGACATCAGAACCAGAATACAAGACAGAGATTTCTTTGCCGAAATTCGCGCGCGAGCACCTTGGGAAAGATTTTCGGGTCAGCATCGTTTATGGAGATGCGAAGGTTGCCGACAGTCTGCCTGGCATAGAAGTGATTCAGTCGGCGGATCTGCTTTTCCTCAGTGTTCGTCGTCGAACTCCGCCGGCAGAACAACTACAGGTCATTCGGGATTACATTGCTGCCGGCAAGCCTGTGATGGGAATCCGCACAGCCAACCACGCGTTTTGTCTTCGCAACAAACCCGCTCCGGAAGGTTTGGCTGACTGGCCGGAATTTGATCGGGATGTGATCGGCGGCAGTTATACGAATCACTGGGGGAATGGTCCGAAGACCGTGGTCAGCGTCAGCAGCCGTGACGTTGCGATGCACCCGATCCTGAAGGGGCTCGCACCGGAACAATTTATTGGCCACGGTTCGCTTTACAAGGTCGCTCCGCTTCAGCCAACAGCCACCGCGCTTTTGAGCGGAGCTATTCCTGAGGCACCGCCGGAACCAATCGCATTTGTGAATCAGAGATCGGACGGTGGTCTGACGTTCTATACATCGCTTGGCCATATTGAAGACTTCGAACAACCGGAATTCAACCAGTTGCTGCTGAACGCTGCCCGCTGGCTGGTGAAGGAATCTTCAGAGAAGAATTCCACGAATGCAAAGTGATCTGATGAGTGATCGACGCCGGGAAAATTGCTTTGGATGGCCTGCATTGGTGCTGTTGGTTTCTTTGCTGTCGACGGGCTGTGGAAATCAGAATCCAAAACCAGGCGTTGCCTGGACTGATTTGCATCCGTCCACAGGGACGGTCGCGACAGCGGAGCAGGTTCGTACGTTTTGTGGTGCCTGCCACGCCGTGCCACGTCCCGAGAGTTTCCCTCGCGAAGCCTGGTACGATGAAGTTAAGCGAGGCTTCAATTTCTACTATGATTCAGGGCGAACGGATCTGGAGGTTCCTTCACAGGCAAGTGTCACCGCTTACTTTCAGCAGAATGCCACCGAGCAACTCGCGGCTCCGGAAATGCCCGAATCGTCGGTTCAGCCGCTGAAATTTCGGACGATCGACGTTGAGCTGGAAACGAATTTCGAAAGAAAACCGCTGCCGGCTTTTTCGTTCATCGATCTGGTTTCAGCCAGCGACGAAAACGTTGTCGTCCGATTCAGTGATATGCGATCGGGTTATTTTGGCGCTGCGACACTGCCCCTGGCGATACCGTCTTCGGGGACACCACCGGTGGTGACAGCGAACGCATCTGATCGCATGCGTGTGAAGCCGGACTGGGCGATTCCGGATCGGGTGATCAGCCCGGCGAGCATCCGGGAATGTGACCTGAACGGTAATGGAATAAGCGACCTGATTGTTGCAGATCTGGGCAGTTTTCTTCCGGAAGACCACGATCGTGGCAAAGTGCTGCTCATCCCGGACGGCAGAGCCGACAATTCGGTTGTGTTAATCGACAGGATCGGCCGTGTTGCAGATGTACAGGTGGCCGATCTGAATGATGACGAACTGCCGGATATCGTTGTCGGGGAGTTTGGATGGCATTCAACAGGTGGCATCCATGTCCTCCTGGCGACGCGGGCTTTTGATGGCGCGGATGCATTTGAGCAGATACAACTGGATCAGCGTCCGGGAGCCATTCACGTTCTTCCGCAGGACATGAACGGCGATGGCCGCCTGGATATCGTTGCGTTGATGAGTCAGGAATTTGAACAGGTTGTCGCCTATCTGAATCAGCCCGACGGTACCTTCAGTCAACCTGAGATCCTTTATGCGGCACCCGATCCCACGTGGGGGTCAAGCGGTCTCTTGCTGCACGACATGGATAACGACGGTGATCAGGATATCCTGTACACGAACGGAGATACGTTTGATTCCTATATCGTGAAGCCGTACCACGGTATTCACTGGCTGGAAAATGAAGGCGAACTGAGATTTAAGCTGCACGAAATCGCGGTGCAACCGGGCGTGCATCGCGCGCTGCCAGCCGATCTGGATGGCGATGGGGATACAGACGTCGTATCGGTTGCGTTGCTTCCGGAAAAGAGCCTTGCGGGGCTTGAACCGGAATTGCGCCATGCCATCGTCTGGTTCGAGAACATGAACGATGGACAATACCAGCGACACGTGCTGGAACGGGGAGAACCGAATTACGCTGCTCTGGTTCTTCGTGATCTGAACGGTGATGGTCGCCCCGATATTCTGGTGGGGAACTTTGCAGGTGTTGCCCGGGATCATCGGGTCGATTTTCGCATCCTTCTGAATGAAGGATAATTGATTTGTCATCGCCGCTGCCTCATACAGGGAATCAAAATGCCCTCTCTGTTAGTGACTGATTCGAAGTATGAGTTTGTGCCGCCGCATGAAGGCCGTATCTGGCCGCGGATTCTCAGTTGGCTGGCTCCCGGCTATCTTCGGCGAAAGTATGCCGTCACCGAGGTCGAAGTACGCGGTGCCGAATCACTGAAGCAACTGCACGATCAGGGGCATGGCATTCTGCTGGCACCAAATCACTGTCGTATGTCTGATGCGATTGTACTGCAGAGTCTTTCACGCCAGGCCGAATTGCCGTTTTATGTGATGGCCAGTTCGCATTTATTTCGAGGCGAAAAATCACTTGCCTGGGTCCTCAGACGGCTCGGTGCTTTCAGCGTGAACCGTGAGGGGATTGATCGTCAGGCTTTGCAGAAAGCCATCGATATTCTGCTCGAAGGACTTCGGCCTCTGGTCATCTTTCCGGAAGGGGCGTTAAGTCAGGCCAATGACCGGTTGAACGCGTTGCAGGAGGGCGTTTCGTTTGTTGCAAGATCTGCAGCATCGAAGCTGGAGAAATCGGACAACGCAACAGAAGGCTTCAAAAGGAAGGTCTTGATTGTTCCTGTTGCCATTCGTTATCTCTATCGGGGCAATATTGAAGCGACGGCTGGTGACATTCTTTCCAGCATTGAACGCCGTCTGTCGTGGAAACCATTCCAGAGCGAGGACCTGGTGACTCGGATTTATCGAGTTGGTAATGCTCTGCTTGGCCTGAAAGAACTGGAGTTCCTGGGGTCTACCCAGTCCGGTGAACTCAGCGATCGGCTGAATCACCTGATGAATCATCTGCTGGTTCCACTGGAAACAGAATGGTTGAATGGCCCCCGGGACGGTTCCGTCATTGGACGCGTGAAGGAATTGAGGAAGGCAATCCTGCCAGCCATGATCGACGGCGAATTGTCGCCGGAAGAGATGAATCGACGGTGGAAGCAGCTCGACGATGCCAGCTTCGCCCAGTCACTGAGTCTTTATCCTCCCCAATACGTGGCGGGCAGGCCATCTGTCGATCGGATTCTTGAGACCGTGGAACGGTTCAATGAGCATCTGAATGGCGATGAATCTGCGCATGGGCCCATGAAAGCAGTCGTGCAGGTTGGGCAACCCATTGAAGTCAGCGCGAAGCGAGATCGTTCGGTTGCAGGGGATCCTGTGATGGAAGCGATAGAGCGAGCACTGAACGAATTATTAAGTCAGACAGCGTCGGAATCACCACTCTATTCTGCATCTGCCTCTATTCGGGCAGATGTTCACAACGTCGATACTCCAGACAGGCTATCCAGATGACGTCTTCCGGCGATTCCATCAAGCCAAATCCATTTGATGAAGACGTCCGGTCGAACTTGCCGGATTCTGAATCATTCGTTCGTCAGCAGGTCAAGACCATCGGCACGATGTATGCCGCTTATGCGACATCCATGATTCTTCGCATGATTCCGACGGTTGCCGGCACTTCCATTATCAATGACGAAGCGTTGGGGATTGATCTTGACCAATGGGGAAAAGTTTTGTCTGCCGGAACGTGTGGGGCTCTTTCCGGAAAGTTTATCTGCGGATGGGCCGCGGACAGATTCGGTGGCCGGCGAACTTTTGCCATTGCGTTGTTCATCGCGTCGGTGTTCGTTGGTCTCTTTGCAATGTCGTCCACTCTGCTGCTGTTTCAGGCAACGTTTTTCGTGACTCTGATGGCCCAGGCCGCAGGCTGGCCCTCCATGACCAGAGTCATTTTGAATTGGGTACCACCTCGACAATATGGTCGCGTCTGGGGAATTCTTTCAACAAGTTCCCGCGTTGGCACACTGACAGCCACTTTTGTGCTGGGTTCGACTCTGACATTCCTGTCCTGGCGGCAGATGCTTTGGATTGCGTCGGGAATCGGTTTGCTGACGGCCTGTTTTTATGCATTCGCGATGAAAGATAAACCGACGACACCACTTCCTACCGACGACGAAGACAGCAAATCGGGCGAAGAAAATCCGAGAAACGCGAACCATCCATTCGATGGGCTGACTTTGCTTCAGGCATTGCCTCGATTTGCCGGAAGTCTCCGATTCTGGCTGATTTGCGGCAGCCTGATGGGCCTGACGATTCTGTGGGATTTTCTTCTGGTGGTGCCTGTTTACATGCAGGATACTCTTGGACTAAACGAGGCGTCTGCTTCCAGAGCGGCGTCTGCATTTCCGTTTGGCAGCCTGATTTCGGTGCTCATAGGCGGGTTTGTCTTCGACAAGCTGGATCGGACAAGTATGGCGTGGGTGATGGCAGGGCTGCTGGTCACCGCGACCGGCTGCCTGCTGGCGTTCACGTGGCTGCCTCAACTGGGTTTATCTGGTTCTGCTGCAACGCTGACGGTCCTTGTGCTGCTCTTTATGTTTGGACTGTGTGTTTCTCCGTGTTACTACATTCCATGCAGCGTTTTCTCGATCGATTTTGGTGGCCCTCACTCAGGTTTTCTGGTGGCTATACTCGATGCGGTCGGATTTGCCGCCACTGCCGTTTTCTATTATTTCGGCGGCGGAATCGCTCAGCGTCTTGGCTGGAATGCATTCCTATTTGTGTTGGTTGGGGTTTGCGTCTGGTCGCTGATGACAACTTTTTTCTTTATGCGGCGCGAAGCGAGGGCAAAAAAGTCGGGCGCTGTCAGTCGTTGTTAATGGGGTGGTGATCCGTGTGCAGTCGGTTTGCTGCAGGGGTTCCACGCGGAGTGCCAGCCTGCAGTCAAACCGATCGATTGCATCATCCCGGCCAGTTACCGCGACCTGCTCGAGAGTTGCCAGGTTTCATCAAAGAAATCTGCGTCAACGACTTCACCTGGCCAGACCGTTCCCGCAGGTGTGTCGAGATTGATGATGGCCCAGTCAGGCAGCATGGGTACCTGTCGGGCGTTGTTCAGGTAAGCGTATTCACGAAAAGTGAAACTGCTGTTCAGAACGACATACCGACCGGGATTCATTGGATTCGGGTAAATCAGCACGGGGGCGTGATTTGCCGAGCTGTAGACGTTGTCTCCAACGGTGATCGTGTCTTTGTTCCATTGGATGGGTAATTTATCGGCGATCTTTGCCATCACACTGTTGGATGAAGGATCCCCCCACAGGATCAGGTTCGCCTGTTGAGCAAGTTCATCTGTGACATCGGTGTCATCAATCACGCGCGCATCACCTCGGAAATGTCGTCGCCAGTGTTCAATCGCCCGGTCCAGTTCAGATGTGGCCCACTTTCCTGCGGCTTCGTTGGCGGCGGTTCCGGTTGGTCGCACAAAAACAAACGAATCCATCAGAGCATCGTCGATTGGCCCCTGCAGATTGTGACGCTTTGTGAGCCCATCGGGATCTGAATCCACCTGACGCCAGACTCCTGCAGAATCCAGACGAATCCGCAGAGAAACCGAACCATCGGATGATGCCATGATCCTGCGTGGTTCTTCTCCGTCTCGAACTCGCCACCGGATATCTGCAGCCGAAGTTGGTCCCGAAATCGTTCCTGCAGGAAGCGAAACGGAAACATCGGTCACATTCTGCAGCGCGATGAATTCAATGAAGAATGTCGAAGACTCACCGCTCTTCCCCCTGAAGTGTCGGGCTTCGACCTGAGCAGGAGTGAAATGCTGTTTCAGCCCGTTGACCTGAATCCATTGCATCCGGTTGTATTTCAGTGTGGAAGTTTCAAAGGTGACATGGGAGCTGACTTCACGGCCCTTGTCTGCGAGTGTGTTCAGTACGTCTTCAACAATTGCCTTCGATGCGTCGTCATACCGATGACCCATTCCGGCACCGATAATGTGCCGCAGGCGAATGCCATGTTTGGCGAGGGCTTCTTCCATGACATCGGCTGCCTGTTTCTGGCGGTCGACCTCACCGCTGTAGGCGATGGTTGGGCAGTGAGCCAGATTTCGAGCCCATTTATCACAGTCGTACAGGTTCCAGAGCGTTTTCTCCCATGGTTTGGGTGTCAGCGTTTCGTCCTGGAAGACATTCAGAAACCGTGGCGTTTCAGAGAATCCTGCACCCGGATTCGCTGCAAACCATCGATCGGCGTAGTGAGTTGCCAGTTGCCAGCAAGCCGCTCCACCCATTGAAAATCCTCGAACACTGATACGGTCTTCATCAATGCGATATCGCTTCTGAACATCTTCCAGTGCTTCAAGAACATCTATTTCACCGGCAAACTTATTGGCATTGCTATAGCGTCCATAAGGATGCAGGACGATGGTGTTGTCGGGTGTAAACTGACCACGATTCTTCATTCTGTCCCAGATGAAATTGACTTCGGACAGTGTTTCACCCCGGCCATGAAACCACAAATCGCAGCGGGTGGGCACCGTGTGACTGAATGCATACGATTCGGGAACGATCAGGCCATAAGGCTGAACCGTATGATCAATCCGGCTGACATATCCTCGTACAACTAACCCTGGTCGTGTGTGCCATGTTGGCTGACCAGCCAGCAGTTCTGCAGCGCGAGCGTGACCTTCTTCCAGAAGTGCGTCGCCGCGGTCCAGTTCCTTCAGGTCGAAGAATTCCTGGTGGTCGAGCGCTACTCGTACAGCGCGCTCGAAAATCAGAACGTCCGGCAGCATCTCCCGGACGGCGGTCTCTCTGGACTGTCGCAGTTTGCCAATTTGCGCCTGTAAGCGCTTCAGTTGATCGCGCATGGCCGCTTCGCGATCTGCAGGGACCTCTACGCCGAGCTTTGGAATTCGACGCACCGTAACGGGATTGTTGTCGGCTGGTCCATCCGCCGGAGCGAAATTTGCCATCTGGCACAGGATTGCGACAACGGCTGTCCCAATTCGAGCGAATCGCATCATTGGGCGCGGCTGCCATGGTCGAAGGGCTGATGGTTTGGGTGCCGAATATTCATCCATTTGTCGCTCCGGTCTGGCCATGTGAATTCAGGAACAGGTGCTTGTTTGGAAGGAGCGTGAACGACGGGATACGATTGGTCAAGTAACCCTGTGGAAGTTGATAATGGCATTCCGCAAACCTCGGCTTAACTACAGAATTCGGGGCCGACTCCCAACCAGGACCTCTGTGTCGCAGGGCTGGACAAAGTGGCTGTCGACAACCATCATCCCCCGAATCGTTTGGACTTTGCTTCCAGATTGGATGACCTCCCCGGAAGCTCAACCTGACCCCAAAGTTGTTCAACGTACACGTATGTCCAAAGCCCTTCGCAACCTGCTGACACACCGGACTCTGTCGCCTGAAGAGCAGCAGCAGGTGTTTCGTGAAATTCACGACACAGTGCTGATGCAGTCTGAATACATCACCGAACCCAATTTTCGGACTTTTCATCCGGACGACCTGAAGCTGATGTTTCAGCAGTATGACCAGAAACTTCTGAACGGCGCTTGTCTTCAGGCGCTTGGTGAAAGGCCTCTGGGGTTTCTGCTGTCGAAACGGATGACAAGAGCCGGGGGCAAGACAACGTGGAAAACCATTCGTAATCGGTTGACGGGTTCTGTCCGCGAAGAATTCGAAATAGCGGTATCGTCTCATCTTCTGTTTCAGAATTTCAGGGACGAAACGCGGTCGGTTACTGTCACGGGATTTGAGTGTCAGAATCGACTGGAGGCGATGCAGCGGATTGTTGAACACGAAATAGTCCATCTGAGCGAACGGCTCGCATGGAATACATCCAATTGCCGTGCTCGTCGGTTTCAGTCAATCGCAGAGCGTCTGTTTGGTCATCGTGTCCATACCCACGATCTGGTCACAACGAACGAAATGGCTCGCCGGCAATTGGGGATTCGAGTCGGCACACAGGTTCGGTTTGACTTTGAAGGTCATGCCATGAAGGGCATCGTGAATCGCATCACAAAGCGAGTAACGGTGCTGGTTCCCGATGCTCGGGGAACAAGGTATTCGGACGGCCAGCGATATACAAAGTACTACATTCCACTGGGAATGCTCAGCCGGGTCGACTGACGCAGCAGAGACATCTGCCAGGCCTGCTTGCCAGCCCTGTGAAATCGGGCAGTGTCGATCGGGGCAAGGCTGGAAAGTGCTCCGCTACCTGCTGCGTTCGTAGACGACCTTTCCACCAAGCCACGTCTGATTGACAGCCGTCTCTTTGATCGCGTCGACGTCGCAAGTCAGAATGTCCCGGTCGATAATGATGAGATCAGCAAGCTTTCCGGGTTCCAGCGAGCCCTTTTGCTGCTCTTCGAACGTCAGCCAGGCATTGTTAATCGTATAAAAACGAATGGCTTGTTCGCGACTGACAATCTGTTCGGGATGAAGCGGCTGATCGGTCCATCTTGGCTGCCGGGTGAGCATCGTCCAGAGTCCAAGAAATGGGTTGTACGGATTGACGGATCTCAGGCTTCCGATTCTCTGCATGTGATCTGACCCGCCGCCAACCTTCACGCCTTCCTCAAACAACGTTCGATAGGGCTGAAAGAACGCTGTCCGATCTTCTCCAAACTGGCGAAGTAGCGTGCGGCCGTCCAGGTGCAGCCAGACAGGTTGAATATCGGCGACAATCTCCAGTTGTTTCATTTTCCGGATCGCTTCTTCACTCATGAAGTTGCAATGTGTGATACATGGTCGCTTGCCAACGATCGAAAAGTCGTTGTCGTTGACTCGGGTGTACGCATCAATCAGTGCGTGCACCGCGCCGTCGCCAACAGCATGGGCGGTGATCTGGAGATCCCTCTGCAGACACAATCTTGCAATTTCATACATCCGGTCGGCTTCGATATTCAGCACGCCTCGATATTGCGGGTCCGTGATGGAATAGATGTCGCTCAGTCCCCAGGGCTCGCGCATCCAGGCGCTGCCTGTCAGCATGCCGCCGTCGAGAAAGACTTTTACGCCGCGAAGCCACAGCATGTTGTCATATTCATGGGCCGGATGCGTGGCGGCCGTCTCAATCTGTTCTGCGACTCGCGACCATTCTCCGGATGGATTCACGCCCCAGCACAGAAATGATCGGCAGGTTAACTGGCCCTGCTGACGGAGTGCGTCGAAGAGTCTGACGTCTGTTTCGCCGGCACTGCGCTGGACGATGCTGGTAATACCAACGGAGTTGTAATCGGCAAGAAGTTTGCGGAGCTGCTCGCGTCTTTCGTCGAAGGAAGGCGTCTTCTCTGTGGGCTTTGGTTTTACAAAACGCCCGGACGCGCGAATGATCCCGTTGGGTTCACCTGTTTTGGGATCCCGTTCGATTTTTCCAGGTTGATCTGCCGGGATCTGGAAGTCCTGATCAATTCCGCTGAGCTTCAGTGCCAGGGAATTCATGGATGCGTCCGGGCCGGTGCGAAAATACACCGGGTGTTTCGGAGCGACCTGATCCAGTTCCCATCGTGTTGGAAATCGCTGATCACGCAGCCGGGTGATGAAAACCTGATTGAGGACGATCCATTCTCCTTCCTTCACGATCTTTGTGCGCTGATGGACGTATTTCAGCACATCATCGATGGTTTCCATCGGAGGGATCGGATGGTCAAATTCGTAAACTGCCGCTCCCGTTGCGTGGACATGCGAATCGATCAGACCTGGCAGCACCGTCTGTCCATGCAGATCAATTGACTGTGTCTCTGCCCGGGCCAGTTTCAGGATT